>NZ_JBIRQF010000020.1:0-168815 GCF_044333065.1 Streptomyces sp. NPDC021115 | reverse complement strand
GCCTCGAACAACTCGACTGCCCGAACACGACGCGCCTCCGCCAACTGAGGCCGCGACAAAGGAGGAAGAGAGGAGCCGGCAACCGAAGGGGAAGGCTGATACGCCACCCCGACAGCCTCCCACCCATACGGCCACAACACCCACCGAACTTACGAAAAGATCAGTAGGTGTGCTGTCCGGGGAGGTTGGTGATGCGGCTGGCTGGGGTGTGGCCGCTGATTCCGGTGTGGGGTCGGTGGTAGTTGTACCAGTCCAGCCAGTCGGGAAACGCTGCCTGGCGTTCAGTCTCTTAGGCCCAGGCGTTGTCGGTGAGCACGCGCTCGACGGGCACGCCGCGTGTGGCGAACCAGGCGGCAGCTCGTCGCAGGAAGGCCGCGCAGGTGGCCGCTTTCTCATCGGGCAGGTTCTCGGTGTAGGCCAGTCGGGAGTGGTCATCCAGCGCGGTGTGCAGGAAGGCATAGCCGGTTCCGCCCCTGTTCTTGCGGCCGGCGGCCCGGCCCAGGGCTTTGTGACCGCCGCCGTCGGGGATGCGGCCGAGCTTCTTGACGTCGATGTGGACCAGCTCGCCCGGTCGGGAGCGTTCGTAGCGGCGGACGGGCTCACCGGTGGCTCGGTCACAGACGGCCAGGGGCGGCATGTGGTGGCGTTGGAGGATGCGGTGAGCGGTGGATGCGGCGACGCAGGCACGGGCCGCCAGCCGCAGCGGACCGATGTGGTGTTCACGACGCATCCGCAGCACCCGCTCTTCTACCGCGGGCGATGTCCGGCGTGGTGAGTGGTGGGGGCGGCTGGAGCGGTCGTGCAGGCCCGCTGCCCCGTGGCGGCGGTAGCGCCTGGCCCAGCGGGCGGCGGTGGTGTGGCTGACCTGGAACCGTTCAGCCGCCCGCCGCAGCGGCCATCCGTCGTCTACGACACACCGGGCCAGACGCAGCCTGCCGGTCGGGGTCAGCGGGGCGTTACGGTGGATCAACGAGGGCCTCCTGGGCGCCGGTGGTAGATGTCGCAATCCACACCGAAACCAGAGGCCCTCGCCTCGTTCAAGCACCCCTCACGGCGCGTCGCCCGTCACCAACGTGCCGGGACAGCACAACTTGGTGCCACGGCGTCGATCACTGGCTCTCCGGTCGGACTTCGGGGGCCGACCCGCTCGGCGATGAGCCGCCGGTAGTTCGGGCACTGGGTGACGTCCTCATACTCGCAGTTCAGGCCGCCCTCGATGAGCTCCAATGAGGCCGCGGCTGCCGCGATTCTCGACCGAAGCTCCTCGGCCGCGGGACGCAGGATCTCGTACCGGGTGGCGCGGTCGACGGTTGCGGACAGGCTCCTGATGGTGTTCAGGCCAAGGCCGGCCTCCTTCAAGATGAGGATCGTCGCCACGCGGGTGAGGTCGTCCGCACCGTAGCGGCGGCGCCCGCCGACGTCCCGTCCGGGGTGCAGCAGGCCCATCGCCTCCCAATGTCGCAGCACGTGCGTGGCCAGGCCGAACCGTGCCGCGAGGGCGCCGATGCTCAAGGTGCCGGCGCCTCCGTCTTCGCTTGACTTCATGCCGACATTAAGTCGCAGCATGACGTCCATGTCCAAGCATCAGGAAGCGGTGGAAGAGCACCGCGACACCGAAGCCCTGCTGGCCGTCCTCGACTCTGCGGACCAGATGCCGAGCGCCACTCGGCTGCGGGCCCGTTCCTACGAACTGCTGTCTCTCGTCCCGGGCTCGACCGTCGTGGACGTCGGCTGCGGCGCCGGGCGAGCCGTCGCCGAGCTGGCCGAACGCGGCGTCCACGCGGTGGGCGTGGATCCCAGCCAGTGGATGCTGGCGGCGGCCCGTGAGCGGTGGTCGGAGGCCGAGTTCCGGGAGGCGGGGGCGGAGGATCTGGCGTTCGCCGACGGAAGCGTGCGCGGCTACCGTGCCGACAAGGTCTTCCACGTACTTCAGGAGCCAGGGCGCGCGGTGGCGGAGGCACGACGGGTGCTCTGCCCGGGCGGCAGGATCGTCCTGGTCGGTCAGGACTGGGACGCCATCATGATCGACTCGGATGACTCGGCGCTCACCCGCACGATCGTGCACGCCCGCGCCGACCTCCTGGGCGCGCCCCGCGCCGGCCGCCAGTACCGCAGCCTGCTCCTGGCCGGAGGCTTCGACGATGTCACGGTCGAGGTGCACACCAGCGTGTTCACCGACCCCGCGATGCTGTCGCTGCTCGCGAGGCTCGCCGAGCCGGCCTGCGCCAGCGGCGCCGTCGGGCGTGACCAGGCGGATGAGTGGCTCGCCGAGCAGCGCCGACGCGCCGAGGCCGGCCGCTTCCTCATCGCCATTCCGTTTTTCGTGGCCTCCGCTTCCGCCTAAGTGCTGTCCGACCACCTGCATCCGAAGCCGTTCGAGAACTTCGTGGAACCAACGTCCTGAGACACCACACTTAGCTGACACTGCAAGCCACGTGGACGTCCATGTCAGCACATCTGTCGGACCTGGAAGGTCCAGATAACAGCCTGCTCGTCGGTCAAGAACTTCACTGGCATGGACCTGACGCTAACGACGCCGGCAGCCGTGCAAGCGATCTTCCGCCGAACCCCGGTGCAAGGCCGATCGGCTGTGCTAGAAGTCCCTGATCACCGGCTTGGCGTTAACCGCTGTTCCGTTGTGCCCGAGGCCGTCCAACGCGGGCGCGCGCGTGTCCGAGTCGAAAGCTGAACCGTTCACCTCCCGCCGGCGGACCGTGCGCCCGCAGGATCGCCCCTGATGAACTGGAGATCGTCCCGGAACGCGGGAAGGGCCCCAGGGCCGTCCGTGGGCGACTCCGGGGCCCTGTTGCCCGTGGCGCTCTCAGGCGCTCTCAGCGGCCTCCAGCACCACCGTGGGCCCCGTGGCGGCCACGCGTTCGTCGTGCTCGCGCAGCATTCGCATGACGGTCGGCGGGGAAGGGTGCTGCCCCTTCTTGGCGCCCTTGGTGATGACGAGCCGGGCGGCGATCTCGCGCAGGCTCAGTTCCTGGTCCCGCAGGTGCAGCGCCATGCCGAGCATGTCGTCGTCGGTGACGCTCGCGCCGCCGATCCCCTTCCCCCGCAGACGAGCCGACTCGTGCCCTCCAGCGTCCGGTCGCGGATGTACTCGCGCTCCATGCCCGACATCGCGGCGAGCACGGTGAAGACGACGCCGCCCGGGTCATGGCTGCCCTGGAGGTCGCCGGTGAGGAACTGCAGGCCGATGCCGCCCGCGCGCAGGGGCTGGGGGATGCGTCAGCCGGCGAGGTTCTCCTCGACCCACTGGCGGAGGTCAGTCACGGGGATCGCGTGGCGTGCGTTGTAGGTGTCGTCCTTCGCCCACGCGACGCCGCGGCCCTGCGCGAAGACCGCCCGGTACTTCCGCGTCATGTTGTCCGGGTCGGCGGCCAGCTCGTCGAGCAGCGACGGAACCGTCCACACCACACGGCGGAACGGACGCTCCAGCACGGTCTCGAGCGTCTCGGCCAGCTCGCCGTAGGTGATGGTGTCACCGGCGAGGTAGACGATCTCGTCGCGGATGCGAGGTTCGGCGAAGAGGATGTCCGCGGTCAGGACGCCGATGTCTTCGGGCGTCGTCACGGTGACCGCCGTCTCGAGACTTCCCAGCGCGTTGACGGTGTCGCCGGGCAGGTCCACCATGCCCGAGCCGGGCTCGAAGAGGTAGTTCATGAACATGCCGGTGGAGATGATGACCCACTCGGTCTGGTCCTGGGACCGGAGCAGGTCACGGACGTCCAGCTGGGAGTCGAAGATGTCCTGCGGGCTTCCTCGGCCGATGACGTCGAAGTCGACGCCGAACTGCCACGGGAAGTACCGCGGGACCCTCGCCTGGAGGGCGGCCTGGGCGACCTTCATGGGGGTCTCGAGGCCGGCGGTGATGCCCGTGCACCCGATGACCGTGTCGTAGTCGGCGAAGATGGAGGCGAGCTCGTCGACGGTGTTCTTCACGAGGTCCCCTTCGACAACCTTCACGCCCAGGTTCTTGATCTCAGCGACGTCGCGCTGCTTGTCGGGTGCCGTGGACGCGATGGCGCTGGCCCGCAGGAGCACGCTGACGGACGAGCCCTCCACGTCCTTCGCTCGTCGGACGACGTTGCGGATGACGGGCATGCCGAGCTCCCCGGCTCCGATGATGAGGATGTCCCGGGAGGTGGGGATCGAGCTGTCGCTGGTCATCTGAAGGTCCCTCTCGTGTTCGTCTTTCCCCAGTGTGTTCTGGTCGCTGGGGTCTCGAGAACCACCGTAAACTTTGACATCAGTGTCAAGGTCAAATCGTCGGCTGACGAGGAGGAGCGAGTGATGAAGATCAGTGAGGCCGCCAAAAAGGTAGGAGCCCCGGCTCGGATGCTCCGCTACTACGAGCAGCAGGGGCTCATCGAGTCGTCGCGGTCGACCAACGGTTACCGCGACTACTCCGAGGACCAGGTCGAGCATGCACGTCACGTCCGGGCGCTCGTCGAGGCTGGTCTGTCGACGAGGATGATCAAGATCGTGCTGGACATCGAGGCTCCCTCGACCCAGGACGCAGCAGGCGCGTGCACCCAGACCCTGGCAGAGGAGCTCGCTCACGAGCTGCGCGTCGTCGAGAACAGGATCGTGTGCCTGGAGAAGAGCCGAGACGCGGTGATCGACTACCTCCGGCGAACGGGCCACGCAGACCTGCTGACCCCAGCGTGACTCGCAACCCCCGGCATGGCGGTTGCGGGCGGTGGTCGCAAGGCGGGCCGCGGCGGAGAACAGTCGCAGGCGCATCTTCTTGGGCTCCCAGCGGCGGACTTCGCCGTCGAGGGCGAGCATCGGCAGCCATGCGAGCAGGTCCAGGGCGAGGGAGACGATCTCCAGCCAGACCTGGTTCTGGGCGGTGCCGTGCAGGGGGAGGTTGCGCAGTCCGGTGGTGCGGGCGGCACGGATGCGGTCCTCGGCGCGCGCCCTGCGGCGGTGGCGAAGTTCGAGGTCTACGAGCTGGCCGCCGGTGGTGTTCGTGGCGAAGACGGTGAAGCGGTGGCCGTCGATGTCGGTGATCCGCAGCTGGGCGCCGGGGTGCGGGCGCTCCTTGCGGACGATCAGCCGCAGGCCCTTGGGCCAGCCGGTGAAGTCGAGCATGCCGGTGATCTCGCAGACCCACGCGCCGTCGCGGACCCGCCGGTTGGCGTCGTAGGCGGGTGTCCACGCCTTCTTCGGTATGCGCTTGATCGCGGCGTGGACATCGTCGGTGATGGTCATCCCGACCGAGTAGGACAGCCACCACCCGCGCCGGGTGAGCCAGTTGAGGAATGCGCGGGTGCCGCCGACGGAATCGGTGCGGATCAGGGTCTGCCGTCCGCGTCGCAGGTGCTTGGGTAGCTGGGCGAGGGCGAGTTTCGTGGTGGTGATGTGGTCGGCGGCGGTGTTGGAGCTGGCTCTGCCCGGTCGCAGGAGCGCGGCGGCCGGCTCACCGGTGCCCTGGGCGCCGTGGTCGACGAACGCGACCAGCGGGTGGTGGCCGAAGGTCCGCTTCCAGGTGGGTGTGGCGTCCTGCTTCTCGGAGTGGGCCACCACCAGCACGCCGTCGATGTCCACGGTCACTCCCCCAGAGGGGGCACCCCCAGCCCGTCAGCATCCGGAGCGCGGTCCTGGGCGAGTGTCCACACCTGCCGTCGATCGGTGGTGCGGGCGCCGCGGATCGCCTCCAGTGCCTTCGGCCCTGCGGCGGCCAAGGCGTCGATGAGCCGGGAGACGGTCGGGTTGGAGGCGACAGGCCCGAAGACGCCGGGCCCGGCCCGCAGCATGCCGATGTCCGCCAGGCAGTTCCCGCCGAGAACGACCGCGAGGGCAAGGTCCAGCAGGACCTTGCCCGGATCGTGCACCGCCCGTGGTTTGCGCCACGGTGCGAGCGCCGCTGAAAGTGCCGCGTCCAGCCCGCTCTTGCGGGCTGTCTCGACCAGCAACACCCCGCCGGCCTGGGAGACCACCCCGCTGGAGTCACCCGATACCCGCACACGCGGGTATGACCCGCTACGATTCTTCACTTGAAAGGTGCCTCTTGCTCGGCGACGTACTGGACCCTCGACAAGTCCTATCGTCCCAGTTAAGAGGCCCTTTCTGTTCCCTGACCATCCGTTGGACAGTCAGCTCCGTGAAGCGCGAAGTCAGAGCTGAAGGGGACGACCTCCGGACCAACCGAACCATCGATCGATCGCTACGTGGACCGTCACGAGCGGGTGCTCTCTGGCAGGGTAGTCCTTGCCGAGAAAGTGCCTTGAGAGTCGATCGATGTCGGCGAGTCCCTCATCGGGCTTGATGGACACGACGTGTCCCTGGACGGATACATGCGTGCCGAAGTCGTCCGCTCCCAGCACAGTCAGCGACACGTGGCCGTTGTTCTGCAGGTGTTTCAGGCGGGCGCGGTCGGCGTTCATGCACAGCATGAGAAGTCCGTCATCTTCGATGAGGTACCAGGTCGCTACCGATACAGGGCGACCTTTCGCCGTGACCGTCGCCATGACGGCCGGGTTCGGCTTACGGAGAAAGGCCAGGGCGGCCTCTGGCAACGGAGCATCAGACATAGATCATCCTTCCATGACACGGGTCCCGGGACGCGGCACCCTCCGCCAGATCACATCGCAGACCAACCACACTGTGCCGTCACGCTGTTGTCACGCCGCTGCGCGTTCGACCGGCGTCCGACGCCTCAATTCCCGCTGGAGGACGGACGGTGGCTGGTAGGCCACGTCGAGTGTGCCCGTGTCCGTGCCGGGCGGCACGATGGCGTCGATCCGGTCCAGGACGTCGTCCGAGAGCGTGACCTCGGCGCCCGCGAGCAGATCGTCCAGATGTGCTATGGACCGCGGTCCGAGGAGGGCGGATGTGACGCCGGGGTGAGCGAGTACGAAGCCCATGGCCAGATGGGTCAGCGGCATGCCCGCCTCTTCGGCGAGCGGAATGAGCTGTTCGACGGCGTCGAGCCGCCGTTCGTCCTTGAGGTGCGAAAAGCTGTACTGCGAGGAGCGGTGCGTCTCGGCCTGCTGGCCCTTCCGGTAGCGCCCGGTCAGCAGCCCGCCGCCGAGCGGCGACCAGACCAGGGTGCCCATGCCGAATTCCTGCGCCACCGGGAGCACCTCGCGCTCGATGCCCCGGTCGAGGATCGAGTACACCGGTTGCTCGGTACGCGGCCGGGCGAGGCCGCGCCGCTCGGCGACCCAGTGGGCGCGGACGAGGTCGGAGGCCGGCATGGCCGAGGTGCCGAAGGTGCGGATCTTGCCGGCTCGCTGCAGGTCGGTGAGAGCCCCGAGCGTCTCCTCGATGTCGGTGTCGGGGTCCGGGCGGTGAATCTGGTAGATGTCCACATAGTCGGTGTCGAGGCGGCGCAGCGAGTCCTCCAGCGCGCGCACCAGCCAGCGCCGGGACGCGCCCTGGTGGTTCGGCTCGTCGCTCATCGGCTTGCGGGCCTTGGTCGCGAGCACGACGTCGGCCCGTCGGCCCTTCAGCGCCCGGCCGACGATCTCCTCCGACTCGCCGTGCGCGTACACGTCGGATGTGTCGATGAGGTTGATGCCGGCGTCCAGGGCCCGATGGATGATGCGGACGCAGTCGTCGTGGTCGGGGTTGCCGAGAGCACCGAACATCATGGCGCCGAGAGCGTAGGGGCTCACCTTGATCCCGGTCTTGCCCAGGCCGCGGTAACGCATGTTCTCTCCTGTAAAACCGTCTGCGAGGTGCTGTCACCACCCTGCCGGGGGGGGAAGCCGGACGATGAATACTTGAGAGTCCCGATTTTTTGAGCGAGAGTACGGGTATGGCCACCGATCGACTCTCCGAAGCACTTGATCTTGTCGAGGTCCGCGGTGTCCTCGCGGGCGGCATCGCGGCTCGCGGCGGATGGTGGAGCCGCGGACCGCTCTCCGACCCGGTCAAGTTCTTCGCGCTCGTCAGCGGTCGGGCCCGCCTGGCCACCGACGGGATCGACGAACCGGTCGACCTCGTGGCGGGTGACGTGGCGATCCTCACCGGGCGCTCTTGGGTCGCGTTCGAGGCCGGCGCGGAACCCCGCCAGGAGGTGCAGCCGGAATCCGACTTCTCCACCGACCGCTTCGCGTCCGCGGACCGCGACGCCGACGACATCGTGATCGGCGGCTGCGTCAGTCTGAACGCGGCCGGAAGCACGCTCCTCCTCGAATCACTGCCGCCACTGGCGCACATCAGGTCGGTCGGTGACGACGACCGGCTCCTCGCCGCCCTGCTGAGTCTGTTCGACGAGGCGACCGCGCAACGGCTCGGCTCGGCCTTCGCGGTCCGGCAGTACGGTCAGCTCTTCCTGCTGGAGCTGTTGCGGTCCTATGTCGACCAGTCCGCGCTGCCCTCCAGCTGGCTGCGGCTGCTCGTCGACGAGCCTCTGCGCCCCGCCCTCGACCTGCTGCACGGCCGCCCCGGGCGCCCCTGGGGGCTCGAGGAGTTGGCGCGGGCCGCCGCGATGTCCCGGACGACCTTCGCCGAGCGGTTCCGGAAGGCGGCCGGTGTGCCACCGCTGACCTACCTGGGACGGTGGCGCATGCTGCTCGCCCAGCGCGCGCTCCGGGACGGTGACGCCCGCGTCGCGGCGCTCGCCGAGGAGTTGGGCTACAGCTCGGAGAGCGCCTTCAGCACGGCGTTCAAACGCGTCGTCGGCGAGTCGCCGCTGCGCTACCGGGCCCGCGTGCGACAGGACGTCACCGAGCGCGTTCGGACCGAGACGCTATGACGCCTCGGTCCCGTTCGGCTTCCTGCGAGGCCTGGCCGATGCGCGCGTCCGCTGGTTGGCTGCGCGGGTGAGCACTGGCCGATGCCGGCACCGTGTGTGACCCGCTCCTGATGACCAGGCAGTGCCTGGAAGCCGTCCCGCACCTGGCGCTCGCGGTGGCCTTGGCGTCCCCTGGCCTGCACTGATCAACTGGCCAGGTAGGCCCCGAAGTCCTAGTCGTGACGGTTCGTCGGTTTGCCCGGCGAGCCGTTTCGGCTGACCGCCCCCTCACCGTCGCACCGGACGCGGGCACGTGGACACAACCAACTACGCTCGCTCACCTGGAGAGTGCTTCTTTCCTTGCAGCTGACAGGACCCTCGACAAGTCCCATCGTTGCAGGTCAGTGGCACTCTCCACTTACTTGATCAAGTCTTGGACGCGCTCACTTATGAAAGCCCGAGGTTAGCGTTAACCGCTGTTCCGTTGTGCCCCAAGGCCGGGACAGCCCGTCGACCCGGTACTCCAGGACCTCGGGCATGAACCGGCGCCCCTGGCAGGTCTCGCAGACCGTTTCCTGATCCTCCATGAACGCCAGGTCGGTGGAGACGATCCCGAGGCCCTTGCACTCGGGGCAGGCGCCCTCGGAGTTGGCGCTGAACAGGCGGGCTGGGACCTGGTTGTGGCGTGCGAAGCCCTTACGGATGGGAGTCGCGATCCCGGTGTAGGTGATTCCGTGGCCTCCGCACGGCTGGCACCGCCACGGCGGCGGCGCTGTCACAGCGTCGGCCCATCAAGGACGACCCGCGGACGCCGCGGGGACACATCACCGTGGCCGACGCCACGCGCAACAACCTCAAGAACGTGACCGTGGACATTCCGACGGGCTGCCCTGGTAGACGAGCGTTCCGCCGTGTGCGCCCGCGAGGGGCCCGACCTCGATGATCTGGTCGGCGATGGCCATGACGGCGGGGTCGTGCTCGACCACGAGGACGCTGTTGCCCTTGTCGCGGAGCTGCTTGAGCAGCTGGGTCATGGAGGAGATGTCGTGGGGGTGCAGTCCGACGGTGGGTTCGTCGAATACGTAGAGCATCTCGGTGAGGCTGCTGCCCAGGTGCTTGACGGTCTTGATCCGCTGGGACTCGCCACCCGAGAGCGTCGTGGTGGCGCGGCCGAGGTGGAGGTAGCCGAGTCCGATGGTGACCATCGCCTGGAGTCGTTCCGTCAGCGCGGCCACCACCGGTGCCACGGTTGCGTCGGTCACGCCCGTCACCAGCTCCGCGAGCTCATCGACCTCCATCCGCGCCATGCCGCCGATGGTGTGGTCGAGTACGGTGGCCGCCCGGCTCGCCTTGTTGAGACGGTCCCCGCAGCAGTCCGGGCACACCTCGGAACGGGTGAACTTGGCGAGGGCTTCCTTCTTGCGGTCGTTCATGTCGTCGGAGGTGCGCAGGTAGATGCGCTCGAACCGCTCGACGACGCCCTGGTAGCCCTTGGGAAGCCGGTCCGCCGGCGACCCGGCGGACCCGATGCCGTACAGCAGCGCGTCCCGCTCGGTCCGGCTCCACTGGCGCAGCGGCTTGTCGACGTCGAAGACGCCGATGTCGGCGAAGTTCGTGTACCAGTAACCGCCGACGGCGAACCCGGGCAGCAGGACGGCACCCTCGCGCAGCGACCTGTCCAGGTCGATGAAACGGTCGACGGCGCTGGCCACGACCTCGCCGATGCCCGAGCAGGTGGGGCACATGCCGGCCGGGTCGTTGAAGGAGGAGTGGCTGGACACGCCGACGTGCGGTGTGCTCACCCGGGAGAACAACAGCCGGAGGTAGGTCCAGGTGTCCGTGATCGTGCCGACCGTGGAGCGGGCGTTCCCGCCCAGACGCCGCTGGTCGATCACCACCACCGGGGAGAGCCCCTCGATCTCGCCGACCTCGGGGCGGGTCCACTTCGGCAGCCGGTTGCGGACGTAGGGCGGGAACGTCTCGTGCAGCTGGTAGCCCGCCTCCGCTGCGATCGTGTCGAACACCAGCGACGATTTGCCCGAGCCCGACACGCCGACGAAGACCACGACTTGTGAGCGGGGCACGTCCACGTCGAGGTCTTGCAGGTTGTGGGTACGGGCTCGCCTGATCCGGATCCGTCGGTCGGACATATTCAGGACCGTATCGTGAGATGTGGACGGAAAGTGGCCGCGACTGTCTGCGACGACGCGGTCATGGCCGACGTCATGCAACGCATCCTCGCTCTGCTGGTCGTGCTGCAAGCGGGCAAGGCGTTCACGGGTGAGGAGCTGGCGGCCCGGCTGAAGGTCCCCCCGCGCACCCTGCGGCGCGACATCAGCCGGCTCCGCGGCTACGGATACCCGGTCGAGACGCAGCCGGGCCCGGGCGGCTACTACCGGCTCACGGCCGGGCGGACCATGCCCCCGCTGCTGCTCGACGACGACGAGGCCATCGCGACCCTCCTGGGCCTGGCCGCCCTCGGCGCGACCGGCAGCGCGCGCGAGGGCAGCGTCGACGACGCGGCGATCCGCGCCTACGGCAAGGTCGATCAGTACCTGCCCAAGCGGCTGCGCCCCCGCGTGGCCGCGCTGCGCACCAGCCTGGAGACGACGCCGACGCCGACGCCGACGCCAACGCCGAGCATCAGCGCGGAGACGATGAGCACGCTCGCCGAAGCGATCGCGCACGAGCGCATCGTGACGTTCCACTACGTCGGCGCGAACGGGACGGCCACCTCACGCAGGGTCGAGCCCTATCGCCAGATCCACCTGCTCCTGAGGTGGTACCTGCTGGGATGGGACACCGACAAGGAGGACTGGCGCGTGTTCCGCATCGACCGCGTCAGTGAACTCCGGGCGCAGAGCCGGACGTTCGCTCCGCGCGCGTTGCCCGCGGGGACCGGCGTCGACTACCTCCGCCAGGGCATCAACAGGAACCGGCAGCGTGTGGTGGTGACGATCGAGGCCCCGATGACGGAGGTGGCGGACGCGTTCGCACATGAGGACGTCGACCTCACGGCGACCGCCGAAGACGGGACCCGCGCCGTCCTCATGCTCGACTCCTGGCAGTGGCTCCTGCCGCGTCTCGCCTTCCTCGACGCCGACTTAGGAGCCCGTGGAGTTCCGCGAGGTGTTGCGGCGGTTCGGCGCCCGCCTCGGCCGTCAGTGACCGGCCCGCCGTCCCGGCGGCGCGCGACATCACGAGCCCGACCAGATGAAATGAAGATGCGAGCACCTGACACTGGCCCACACGAGACGAGGTCTCATGGCGTGCCTGCGGGGAAAGATCACGGATCCGGCGAGTCGTAGGACGAGCAGCCCGTAGACGTAGACGGCGGAGGTGTCCCGGCCCACAACACTGGCGGCGAGCGCGCGACGCATACCGTTCGCGGCCGCGACCAGATCCTCCACCGACTGCACCGCCTGCATCGTCAGCACGGGAACGAAGGTTGCGACAGGGCGAAGGCTCTACGGCGATGCGAGGCATGGCAGGGCCTCGTACCACCGCGGCAGGCGACACTACTTTCCGAAGCTGACCCGCTCGCTGTCGAGCAGGGCCGTGTGCGTCGCCGCGGTGATGATGAACAAGATCAGCACGAGACCCACGGCTGGGTGGTCACCGTCGCCCAGAGCCACGGCGACCCCGAGCACGACCAGCTCCGCAGCGATGTAGACCGCCGGCACCACGGGCTTCACGACACCCTTGACCGCGGCAGCGACGAGGGGAACGGCGCCCGCGAAGCCAAGGCTCACAATGGGCAGCAGGGTCCACAGGACCTGTGCGGCCCTTGTGTTGAACATCTTCGGCCGGCCAGCGGGCGGCATGGGGCCCGTGAGGTAGGGGCTCGGGCTTGGCTGGTACGGGTTACTCATGGATTCTCCCCCAAGGTTGTGGTGATGGGCATTTCACCGCATGTGGACAGCTGTGGGTGGGGGTGTGACGGCTCTGATACCTGGCGTTCGAGCCACCGGTCACCACTTATGGGGCCGTCCGGGGGGCGGCGGGTAGTAGCGGGTGTGGCCCCGGCGACAAGTCGGTGTCGCCGGGCCGATCAGGTACGGCCTGTGCTTCCGACCCTGCTCAAGGCCGTACGAGACTCTTCCGGGAAGCCCTACGCCTCTTCCGCGGAGATGGCCGACCGCGTCGCGTAACGGATGCGCATCGCGTCGCTGGCCGCAGGGCCTGCGGTGAAGACGTAGGCGGCGCTGTCGTCGAGTCGGCGGCCGGTCTTGGCGTCGACGACGACGGGTTCGACTTCCTCGCCGCTGTGCGCGTCGACGAGGATCATGCTGCGCTCCGCCTGCGTGAGACGGGAGTTGCCCCACGCGGCCAGGGCGACGATCACCGGGCGTAGGGAGCGCCCGAGATCGGTCAGAACGTACTCGTGCCGGACGGGACTGGCCTGGTAGGGCCGACGCTCCAGCAGACCATCCGCGACCAGGGTCTTCAACCGGGTGGTGAGCATGCTGGAGGAGATGCCCAGGCTCTCCTGGAACTGGTCGAAGCGGGTGTACCCGTCGAAGGCGTCATGGAGGATCAGCAGCGTCCACCACTCGCCGACCTGCTGCACCGTTGTGGACAGCGGGCACTCCCGGTCCTCCAGCCTGATCCGGCTTGCCACAGCGGCCATCCCCTCAGTTACTGCTAAAGTCGAAGTTAGTGGCTTCTATTTTAGCAGTCGAGACGGGAGCGGCGCCTCGTGTGCCCGCGCCCGGAAACGGAACACACCGTGACCACATCCATCAGTGAATCCCTTGAAGGGCGGCGCGCTCTGGTCACCGGCGGCACCAAGGGCACCGGAGCCGCCATCGCCCGACGCCTGGCCCAAGCCGGTGCGACGGTGCTCGTCACAGCCCGCAGCCGCCCCGACGACGTCGGGGAGAAGACCTTCATCGCCGCCGACCTGAGTTTGGTCGAAGGCGCCGCCCGCGTGGCCGCCGAGGTGGATGCCCGCGCGGGAGGCGTCGACATCCTGGTCAACACCCTCGGCGGTTCCGAGGCGCCGGCCGGAGGGTTCGCGGCGCTGAGCGAGGACGACTGGGCCAGGGAGCTGAACACGAATCTGCTGGCCGCCGTCCGCCTGGACCGGGCCCTCCTCCCGTACATGATCGCCAAGGGCAGGGGCGCGATCGTGCACGTCACCTCGATCCAGCGCCGCATGCCACTGTGGAACGGAACCCTGGCCTACGCCGCCGCCAAAGCCGCCCTGACGACGTACAGCAAAGGACTGGCCAACGAGGTCGCTCCCCACGGCGTTCGCGTCAACACCGTCTCACCCGGCTTCATCCAGACCTCGGCCGCCGACGACCTCGTCTCCCGGATCGCCCACGACGCCGGCATCACCCAGGAAGCGGCGCTGAGCCGGCTCATGGACTCCCTGGGAGGCATCCCGCTCGGCCGCCCCAACCAGCCCGAGGAAGTCGCCGAACTCGTCGCCTTCCTCGTGTCCGACCGCGCCTCGGCCATCGTCGGCGCCGAACACGTCATCGACGGCGGCACCACGCCCACCGTCTGAACCCGCCACCACCATCAGGAGCATCATGCACGACAACCAGCCCCGGACCATCACCCCGGACGCCCTGCCCGAGGTGATCACCCGCTACCTCAAAGCGCACCGCGCCCGCGACTCCGCCACCGCGGTCACGGCGTTCACCGACGACGCCACAGTGATCGACGACGGCAACACCTATCAGGGCACCCCCGCGATCGAGCGGTGGCTGGGCCGATCCGCCACCGAGTTCAGCTACACCATCCACCTCACCGGCACCCAGCAGATCGACCCGGCCCACTACATCGCCACACACCACCTCGAAGGCAACTTCCCCGGCGGCACCATCGATCTGCGCTATCAGTTCACGCTCCGCGACGACCTCATCGAACACCTCGTCATCGAACCCTGAGTCCGTTCCCACACCACGTGTTGCCGCCTACGAGAGAAGCTCCGCTCACCCCGGACCGCGCCGTCCCAGCCCTCGCGCCCGACCTGCCACCCGCGGATCAGCACGTGCACGCCGAGGAATCAAGGCGAGCAACTCCTGGGCCATCCTCAGCGCAGGGTGGGGAGATTCAAGGTTCTGTCAGCGATCTCGTGAACTTCGAGGTCAAGCGGCTGCATCGGGTGTACTTATCGGCCGAGGACGTGTTCTTTGCTGGGACTGCCGATGTGAGGGTGGAGCGTGTAGAGGCGCTCCTGGACGGGACGATGGTGCAGCTGTCCAGCACACGCTCGTCGAGATCGTGTCCCGCCGGTCCTTCTGCGATACCCGAACCTGCCCGCGCAGGACGTTCGTTGAGCAGATCGACGGTGTGAGCGAGCCCCTACCAGCGAGCCAGCTCCAGCCTGCGAACCGTGCTGCGTTCTGTCGCGGCCGAACTGGGCGGACGGCCTGGAGCTCCAGCAGGCCGGATGCGGCTTCTTGGGCACCGGCCCGCTCCGGCCACGCCGGACCGGGCCCCACGCGTGCTCGGCGTGGACGAGTTCGCCTTCCGCCGCGGCCGCCGCTTCGGAGTGCCGGGTCGTGACGCTGGCCGCGCGCGGGTACACGGATCGAGAGATAAGCGGCCGAATTCATGTCACCATCAGCACGGTCGAGCAGCATCTCACTCACATCTATCGCAAGCTGAACTTAGCCCGCCGTACGGAATTGCCTTCCAAGGTTATCGAGTATCGGATCCCGACTCTTCCGGACCAGACGCCCGGGACTGTCCGGCGCTGGCTGCGGACACGGCATATGTACCCAGCACCACCGCGGCGGTGAGTTCGTTGGAGCACTCGGTGGAGACGACGGGCCCGGAATGCATGTTGCCGAGTCAAGTGCACAGTCGTCAATTTTGAATTTACGCGGACGCAACTGAACTGAAGCGTCAATCCATAACTGGACTGCCGCAAAGCTCCGTGCAGCGCCCTCAGGCGAGTCCGCGCAGCGTGTCGTCGTCCGTACTGCCGGGCTCGGGGAGTAGACGTACAGCACATGTCCTTCGGGGCCGGCGAGCGCGAAGGTTTCGAAGTCGAGGCGGAGGACGCCTACGCCGTCGACGTTCAGCCGCTTTTCGCCCGTCGCGCGGGCGTAGACGTCATGGGAGTCCCACAGTGTTCGGAAGGTGTCACTGCGTTCGCGCAGGCCGGCCACGAAGTCATCCAGTTCGCCGTGGCGCGCGGCCGCGGTGGCGCGCAGGCCGGCGACGGCCTGCAGGGTGATGTCCTCCCAGTCGGGATAGATATCTCGCGCCCGTGGATCGAGGAAGGTGAATTCGATCAGGTTATGGCCCGGGCTCCATGCCGGGTTGACCCGCGCGGCGCGTGGGGTGGCGGCGAGTACGTCGCGGTTCGGGCCGACGATGAACGCGGGCAGGTCGGCCCATCGTTCGAGCAGATGCAGCACACCCGGGCGCACGGCATGCGGAGTGTCCGCGTTACCGACCGGGGGCAGTGACGGCATCGCCAGCGACCACAGATAGGCCCGCTCGGTGTCGTCCAGGCGCAGTACGCGGGCCAGTGCTTGAAGGATCTCGCGGGAGGGGTGCCGGTCGCGTCCCTGCTCGATCCGGGCGTAGTAGGAGGGGCTGAGTCCGGCGAGCAGCGCCAGCTCTTCGCGGCGCAGTCCCTTGACGCGGCGCCGGGTGTTGTCCACGACGCCGGCGGAGGCGGCGTCAATCTTCTCCCTGCGGCTGCGCAGGAAGGAGCCGAGCCGGTTGTCGTCAGGTGCCATCACGACGACTTTACCGCAGGTCAGCAGCGGCGCTCGTCGGCCGCCGAGCATGAAGCAGGCCCTGGGAGAGCCATCCTCAAGGGGGTGTGGCACACCTGCGGACCTCCTGGTGAGCTCGGAGACATGCCGAACGAGATCAACGCGAACAAAACCAGCCGAACCAATACATCGCCGGTGTGGCTGATCACCGGATGCTCCAGTGGCCTGGGCCGCGCCCTGGCCGAGCACGCCCTGGGGCGTGGCGACCGGGTGGCCGTCACGGCCCGCAACCGCCAGGCGGTGGCCGACCTCGCCGCAGACCATGGCGACCGTGCGCTGGCCCTGGAGCTGGATGTCACCGATCCCGGCTCGGTCACCGCCGCCGTCCAGGCGTGCGAAGCGGAATTCGGGCACATCGACATCCTGGTCAACAACGCCGGATAACGGCTATCTGGCCGCCATCGAGGAGGGCGAGGACGCTGCGGTCCGCGCTCTGTACGACACCAACGTGCACGGCGTGGTGACGGTCCTCAAGGCGGTGCTGCCCGGCATGCGGGCCCGTCGCTCCGGCCGGATCGTCAACGTCTCGTCCTTCGGCGGACTGGCCGCCTTCGCCGCGACCGGCTACTACCACGCCACGAAGTTCGCGCTGGAGGGGCTGTCCGAGTCGCTGGCCGCGGAGGTCGCCCCGCTCGGCATCGCCGTGACGATCGTCGAGCCCGGTGGTCTGCGCACTCAATGGGCGGGCGCGTCGATGCGGCAGTCCCCGGTGCGCTGGGACGACTACGAGCAGAGCGCGGGCAAGCGCCGTGACTCCACACTGGCCGTATCCGGCCGCCAGCCCGGCGATCCGGGACGGGCCGCCGTGGCGATCGCCACGGCCGTGGACGCCGACACTCCGCCGCTGCGACTGCTGCTCGGCTCCGACGCGCTCGCCGGAGCACGCGCCCGCCTGGACCGGACGCGCCGCGAAATCGACGCCAACGAAGCACTGACCAAGAGCGCGGACCTGGAGGAGGTGTGAGCGGCATGGGCGCGTTCATCGTCATCGGTGCCGGACCCGGCCTCGGTGCCGCGGCAGCCCGCCACCTCGGAAAGGAAGGCCATCCGGTCGGGCTGATCGCGCGCAGCGCCGAAAGTCTTCGGGCGATTTCCGCCGGTCTGACGGCCGAGGGTCTGACCACAGCGGCAGAAGCCGCGGACGTCGCCGAAGAGCGGGCGCTGGCCGACGCGATCGGCCGGCTGCGGGAACAGCTCGGCCCGATCGAGGTAGTGCTGTTCGGCCCGCGCCCGAGCCTCGCGTGGATCAAGCCGGTGCTCGACACTGAGCCCGCTGACATCGGGAGTGCGCTGGACTTGAGCGTCGTCGCGGCCGCGACAGCGCCTGGCGCCCCATCTCCTACGGGACGGATCTGATCGACCTGAGCTCGACGGAGGCCGCTTCACACCCGTGCCCGAATACGCCCGGCCCGTCTGGGAGCGGTGGTTCGCCGGACCGCCGGACACCTCGGGCTCCTGGGCCGGCCTCGGCACCAGGCTCGGTAGGGCGGGGTCGGAGGACGGTGCTCCGCGCAGGGCGCGGCGCGGTCACCGGTGAGGGCTGAGTGAGTGGTTGAGTACCTTGGAAGGCCAGGTCAGAGGGGGTGCTTGAAGCGGGGCGGGAGCTGCCGTTCCGAGAGAGCGTCACGGTGATGGAAGTTCTTTCGGAGTTCGGCGGTCTGCGGATGTCGAGAACGTGCCACCGGCTCCGTCCCAGGGACATCAGCGGCCACCACCGGCCGCACGAGGAAGAAGGAGAATCGAGCATGGCGATCCAGCGGATGGACAACGTCGGCATCGTCGTCGAGGACATGGATGCCGCCATCGCGTTCTTCGTGGAACTCGGTATGGAGCTGGAGGGCAGGGCGGAGGTCGAGGGCCTCTTCGCCGACCAGTGCACCGGACTCGACGGCGTCCGCTGTGACATCGCGATGATCCGGACCCCGGACGGTCACAGCCGGCTCGAGCTGGCGAAGTACCGCAGCCCCGCGGCGATCAGCGCCGGGCCGCGCAACCGGCCGCACAACATTCTGGGCACGCACCGCGTCATGTTCGCCGTCGACGACATCGAGGACACCGTTGCCCGCCTGCGCCCTCACGGCGCCGAACTCGTCGGCGAGATCGCCCGGTTCGAGGACAGCTATCTGCTCTGCTACCTCCGCGGCCCGGAGGGCATCATCGTCGGACTGGCCGAGCAACTGCGCTGAGTGTTTGCTGAGCTTGTTCTGTGCTCCGATCAAAGAGGAACTTGATCAGAACGAAGGCGTGGGGATGAGCCCGCTGCATCACGATGTGCGACGGGAAGCGATCGCGGTGGCGTCACACTTCCGGGACGACTTCTTCGACTGCGGACCGCTTGTTCTGTCACGTCTACAGCCGTAAGTGATGTGGCATACGCCACCGGATTCGTGCGGGTGTGACGTGTGGGGGACGTGTGGCGCAGTCGGAGTGGGCGGCTGGTTATCGGCGAGTCGGATCCGCAGGTTCTCCGTGCCTGTGGATCTCTTTCTCCGGTACGGGCGGAGAGCCCTGCCCGTACCGGAGTCCGCGCCGGTCCCGGACCGCGGCTGTGGTCCCGGTCGCCTCACTACAAGAGATCACTGACGAAGGAAGCGTGCTGTATGAGCTACAACGCCCAGATCGAGACCCGCGAGATATCCGACGCCGACCTGGACGGCGTTGCCGCCGGCGCGGCCGGTCTGGCCCTGCAGGGCGGCTACCCGGGTCACCTGGAGGGCATCGGCGGCGCCGAGCTGGCCGGCCACAGCGTCACCGTGGACGGTACGGCGAACCTGCAGAGCGGCCAGGCAGGCCTCAACGTCACCGCCGTCTGATCAGCCGTAACGGCTGAGCATCCTCGATGCCTGAACCCCCTCGGCCGCACTGTCGCCGAGGGGGTTTCGTCATACGCGGGCGCCTCGCGGGGCCTCGAACGATGTCCCAAACGTGATCGCTCGTACGGGGATTCCAGGGACGTGAACACGGCCTCCGTCTGAGCCTGTGCTCCGACCAAAGACGCACTTGATCAGCACGAAGGCCGTGGGGGGATGAGTCCGCTGCACCACGATGTCCGGCGGGAAGCGTTCGCGGTGGCGTCACACTTCCGGGACGACTTCTTCGACTGTCTGACCGCTCGCGGGTACACGCTGTTCGAGCTGACCGACGCGTTGTTGTGCGCGGACGGGCCGGTGACCATGTACGACGCGCTGAACAGTGGGAACGTCGATGTGCCGCGGCTGCGGCAGGTGCTGGCCGGGCTGCCGCAGCCCGAGGCCGCTGACGGGCGCCTGGTCCTGGCGGTGGACGTCACTCACTGGCTCCGGCCAGATGCGCCGACCAGTGCGGACCGCTTGTTCTGTGTCACGTCTATGGCCGTAGCGGGCGCTCGTCGGATCAGTTCGTGCCCGGCTGGCCCTACTCGTTCGTCGCCGCTCTGGAGTCGGGTCGGACCTCGTGGTGCCAGATCCTGGACGTGCTGCGGCTGGGGCCGGCCGACGATGTCTCCGAGGTCACCCGGCACAAGTCCGCAACGCGGTCGAGGACCTTATCGACGGATGCGCACACGACCGAGTGATGCGCAAGCCGGTCCCGGTGCCGTGGATCTCACCGCCACAGGGCGGGCGCCCACCGAAGCACGGCAAGGAGTTCCGCTTCGCCGACACCTGGGGCGAGCCCGATGCCGCGACCGTGCAGGTCACCGACCGCTATGGCACCGTTCGCGCGATGGCCTGGGACCGCATCCATCCTCGTCTGACACCCGCTCCCCATGGATCGACCACACCGGCGAACTCCTCGCAATCGAGGGGAGGTTGATCCGTTTGGAGGTCGACCGCCTGCCCGGCGGCCACCATCCACTCCCAGTCTGGCTGTGGTCGTCGGCCACCGGCCTGTCGGGCGAGGAGGTCGACCTGCGCCGGCAGGCGTTCCTGCGAAGATTCGATCTTGAGCACACCTTCAGGATGACCAAGCAGAGTCCAGCCCGTGCGCCGAAACCCAACCGGCCCGGCCCCGGCAGGCCGCTCGGCTCGAAGAACCGGCATCTCGCCACCCGCTACGACGTGGGTAAAACGACCAGGCGGCTCGAGACCATCGCCGAACGTGACCACGTCAGACCATAAAGATCAAGCTGAGTACCTGTGTCAGAACCTCGTAACGCGTGCCTGGCATCCAGCGCGGTGGCGGCCCGCCCTCGGCGGCCCCGGCGACGGCCGAGGCGAGGTAGGAGGCGATAAGCGCCAGGGTGGCCTACGGAAGGAGATTGCGCGCCATCCGGTCGGGTTCAGGTACTTTCGCTAGAGATTCGGCGGCGATTACAACCTCCCGACCCTCATGACCCGTCAAGACGTACGTACCAACTCACTTCGATACTCCGGAGGTTGGAGATGCGACGTTTGGGAACCGCGATCGCGGCGATCGTGCTGGCGGGCGCCGGGCTGGCGGGCACGGCGGGGGCGGCCCAGGCCGCGACCACGACGGGCACGGCGGCGGCGTGCGCGACCGGCTGGGGCAGCGGCGAGAAGACGGAGTCGTTCAGCAGCGCGAAGCCGCTGGTCAACATCAGAACCGGTCAGCACGAGTGCTACGACCGCATGGTCTTCGACATCAAGGGCGCGGCGGCCGCCGACAAGGCGTTCGTCTGGGCCGGTTACGTCGACGCCATGCAGCAGAACGGCTCCGGTGACCCGATCCCGGTCAACGGCGGCGCGATCCTGGAGATCCACGTGGGCGCGGCCAGCTACTCGCAGAGCGGGGGTACGACGTACCCCGGCAAGGTCGGCCAGCAGCTCCCGGGGGTGGACGTGTCGGGTTACAAGACCTTCCAGGACACCCGCTTCGGCAGCAGCTTCGAGGGCGAGACCCAGGTCGGGGTGGGGGTGCGGGCGCGGCTGCCGTTCCGCGTCCTGCAGCAGGACGGCAAGGTGATCGTGGACGTGGCCCACTCCTGGAACGCCGCGAGCTGAGCCCGAACACCGTGACGGCCCGCGGCGGCGGGCCGTCACGGCCGGGCATGAACGAGCCGGGCCACGAGGCGGCGCCGCCCGCGGGCGGCGCCGCCTCGTGCATCACACGCCTGGCGGGTGGTCAGCGCAGCCGGGCGTCGACCGCCGCCGGGTCGAAGAGGGCGTCGGCGACCGTGCGGACCGTGCCGGTGACGCCCGCGAGGGTGCCCTCCAAACCGTCCCTGACCTGGGAATTTCAGTGGGTTGAGAAACAGCTTCTCACAGGCCGAAGGCGCCGCCCTCGATGAGGATGAGCAGGCCGATGGCGATCAGGACCAGGGGCAACAGGATGTGGCCCCAGCGAGCGAGGACCTTGGCGATGACCGGCCGGGTGGCGAAGAACCGGCCCGCGAAGCACCACACCGCCACCAGCACGAGGAACACCACGGCGTACACGCTCATCCCGCCGATGCCCGCGGTGGCGAAGACGGGCACGTAGACGCCGATGTTGTCGCCGCCGTTGGCGAAGGTGACCGTGGCGACCTCCAGCGGGCCCGGCCCGCCCTCCTCGGCCCGTGCCTCCTCCTGGTCCCCGCTGCCCTCGCGGTGGTTCTTCCACGCCTGACAGGCGGCCTTGAGGCCCAGCGCGAGCGGCAGCAAACCGAGGTAGGGGATGACGGCCTCGGGCAGAAACGTGGCGCCGAACGCGGAGGCCACCGCCACGGCGAGGATCGCCGCAAAGCCCAGATACTGGCCGACCACGATGCGGCGGGTGGAGCCGCGATGCCCGGCACTCTGAGCGAAGAACAGCGCCAGGACCAGGATGTCGTCGATGTTGGTGACCGCGAACAGCCCGGTTGCCTGCCCGATGATGCCCAGGTTCACGAGTCGGTGCTCTCCTCTTGATGTGGGTGTGTCGGTGACGCTACCCGGGAGCCCGTACCGGCTGATCCGCCGTCTCAGGTGAGGTTCCGCGACGCGATCAGCCGGTTGGTGAGTTCTACCGTGGCCAGGTACCACCAGAAGATCCAGTCGAGGAACGCTTCGTCGTACTCGCCGCGCTGGTCGGCCCGGCGGTGGCGCAGGTCGAACCGGTTGGCGATCTCGAACAGGGTGCCTTCGTCCTTCCCGAGGTGCTCCTTGATCAAGGCTGCTCCGCCCCAGATGAACGTTTTGAACCAGGGCAAAAAGCTCTGGCTGCTCGAGGGCTCCGACCTCCCTACCGGGGCATCCGCTGCGCTTCTGGAAGGTCGCCGCGTTCATGCAGGACGGAGATCTCGCGGCCACCGCCTACGTACTCGACCAGGGCCCCGACCTCACCAAAGACGCCGCCGCCCAAGCCATGGCGGATGCCGCGCGAGCAGGAGATCCTCCCCCGCTCGGCGCCTTCCGCACCTTCCAGGTACCTGTGGCCGACATCGCTAACCTCACCGGCCTGGACCTGGGCCCACTGCCGGTCGCTGACCGGCTCCCCACCGGAAGTCGGGCAGCACAGCGCTGGACCCTCCTGGAGTCCTACGACGGCATCACGATGCCCACCTCATAGAAGGGCACACGAGGGCACGACCCAGCTGTGGACACCGCCATTGGCGGGCGAACAGGTTTTTGACGTGGCCCCGGGAGCGGTTCCGGCGCGTTGCCCCGACAGGCGTAACGCGGCGTGATCAAATCCGTACATCACGTTCGTACAGTGACCTCATGTGGCGCCTTCCGCAAGCCGGTACCCTCGCCGTCCTCAAGCTCCCGGCCACCCTGCTGCTGGCCACCATCGCACTGGTGGGCATCGGCACGCTCCTGTCCGCGGGTGGTCTGACCGTGCTGACGGTGCACCCCACACAGACCGTCACCCCGACCCCCACCGACACAGGCACCACCACCTCCGGCCCGCCGACCTCACCACCCGCCACACCGCCGACCTCACCCGTCACGTCCCCGCCCACCACGCCGCAGACCAGCTCCGCCCCGCAGTCCGCGCCCGCCACTTCCGCCCCCGCGTCGGGCCCACTGGCCCAGGGCGCACAGGAGGTCATGGCCAATTCGGGAGCGCTGCTCACCTCCTGGATCGGACTGATCAGCCAAGTGCTCGGGCTGCTGACGGCGATGATCGGCTTGGCCACCGCGGGCCGTCGTCCGGCCGCCGAGCCCGCCGGCGACGGTAGGTCCGAGCCGCCCAACGACAGGCGACCTCGTAACCGCTGATCGCCGTGAGGCCGACGCCAGCGCTCATGAACGCACCGGTCGCTCCTGCATTGCTGGAGTTTTGCGGACTGCTGGTTGAGTGCGGGGCGTGCGCCTTGATCTCCCGGGCGGTCTTCAGCGCCTCCTCGAACTGCGGGCGGACCTTGATTCCGGGTGCTGATCTTCTCGCTGAGGATCTTGTCTCTGCTGATGCCGTGCTTTCCGGGCGCGTCCAGCTGCGAGTCGAGCTCCTGGATGAGGTGCGAGCAACGGCCATAGCCGATACGGATGTCCGCGCTCGGCAGACTGGGATCGATGGCTGCGGGCACCGACTTGCCGGGCCGCCAGGGCTGCCCCGGCCCTCGATTGGCCGGGGTCGGCACCCGCAGCTCCTTCGCCAGCGGCTTCGGACTCAAGCCCAGCGGACGATTCTTGAGGGGCCGTCGTGGACCCAGGTCTTCGCACAACGCACGTCGCAGAACCCCCCTGCCACCTTTGAGCGCGAACGGGTTCTGAGAGTCGATCCGCTTCTCAGTGATCTTCGTCCGGCCCGCTTGAGCGGCGTGGTGAGTTCTGTTCTCACCGCGCCGGGCCGGTCTCTGGTCTTGTGGTGCGGGCGGCGTGGGCGTAGCGGACGGCGAGGTCCCCGAATGCGGTGGCCAGTTGGGGTGGGCCGATGACTTCGATATCGGTGTCGAAGCGGCCGATGGCGGCGGCGAGTCCGGTCCATGACCAGGAGCCGAGGATGAGCCGGCAGTGACGGGAGCCGAGTTCCTCAACGATTCCGTCCTGGGCGAAGGGCGCGACATCGGCGGCCGGGAGGCGGAGGATGACTTCGCCTTGGCAGGGCCAGTCGGTGGTGGTGCCGTCGTTGCCGCGGGTCGGTGACATCAGCAGGGGCTGGCTTGCCGTTCGAATCGGTGACTGCGGTCACGGCCAGGCCGGCGGTTGTGACCAGCTTCGCGAAGTGGTCCCGGGGGTACCAATGCATGCAGGGGCGCTTGGGGATGGGCACCTTCCATGGAACTCAGGGGCTGGGTGAGACTGCGGATCGTCGATAGGATGCGGCGGTGGGTTGCGGAAACTGGGCGTATGCGTATCGACTTTGATCCCGAGGCCATCGGCCGGATGCCATCCATGGTGTGAGGTCGCCACGCGGTCCCGTTGTCATGGTGGCACGCCAAGGGTTGAGACTGGCATCGGTACTCATTTCAGCTTCTGGAGTCGCCCTCTGGGGCGACCGAGGATCGCAACACAGCACTGCAGGTTGCTGCACTGGCCGGCGTCCTGGGTGGCGGTGTCCTCCGGGGCGGCCGAGAGAGTGGCCGCGACTGAACCTGCGCGCCTGGACGTGCCGGACAACCGCTGCTGGAGTAGAAGCGGCCGATTGCCCAGCCGTCGGCCGGGGTGCGGTGGAAGCGTTCCTTGCCGTTCGTCTCGACGCGGGAGTGACCGTCGATGACGGTGTGGACGTAGGCGGTTCCCAGGAGTGGGCCGCGGTACTTGTTGCGGGTGAAGGGTGTCAATATGCCGACCAGGCTGCCGAGCTGGGCTTTTCCTGTGGATGGTGAGGCAGTCGGAGTGGCGTGGTGTGGTACTCGTTGAGTAGTCCGCCAAGTACTTGTCGACGCCTGACCGTGGCAGCGGGCAGGGGGATGACGTTCGGGTCGTCGTCTGGTGCTCGTAGATCGAGCACGCGCCGGATTGTGGCGGAGCGGCGACCCGATGACCGAGCCGGCGAGTTCACCCTGGATCCTGACGTACCCCCAGATCGGATTCTCCCTCGCCAGTCGCTGGATGAGCGCGACCGTCTCCTCCGGCAACGGCGGACGGCCGGGTATGACCGGTGCTTGGCGCCACTTCCAGCGCACCAGACGCCGGTGCCAGGTCAGCAGCGTGCCCGGAGTGACCAGCCGGTGGAGGCGTAAGACGGGTGGCAGGTGCCGGGCGAGGGCGGAGAGCACGGCACGATCGGCCCACGACAATCGCGGCGATCGACCTGTCGGCGCGGGACGGCGACCTCATGACGCAGCGCCAGGATCTCGGCGTTGTTTGCGGCAGGCGAACGGCACAGCAGGAGGAAGCAGCTCAGACATATTCAAACGATCGCAAAGCCCCTGGTCAGTCGCCGTACGGCAATAACGACACCCTTCACGGGTCTCGCTACTGTCCCGTCTGTCTGGCAGACAGCGGCGGACGCTGGCAGGTGACCTGGCGTCTGGGCTGGTCCTTCGCCTGCACTCGCCATCAGGTGCTGCTGGCCGACCGCTGCCCGGCATGCCACCGGATCCCCCGCGTGCACGCCCACCCCCGACGTGAGACGCCCCGCCCGGGACGGTGCGCGGGCCCCAAGCCCGACGGACCGCGAGGCGGCCGCTGCCACCATCCGCTGGCAGACACCCCGGTCGTGGCCCTTGAGCCCGACGGCGCCGCGATGCGGACCCAGCGCCTCATCGATGACCTCCTCGCGGACGCGGAACACGCGGTTCGCTGGCCGCTGTACGGGATGGGCGGCGCCCCGTTGAGCGTGGTCCTGCGCGATGTGCGCTGCCTGGCTGCGCCACAGAACCGCCGTCGATTCCACCCACGCCCCGAGCAACCAGGACGCCAGGGTCCGACTGCTGCCGACCGCCCTGTGGCCCGAGTGGAGTCTGCGCCTGACACCGTGGCACTCCAGTGGAAAGCCCGTCGCGCGACGCGCGGACGAACTCCTCGCCGTCGCTTGCCTCCTGGCCGGAAGCAACACACCGATCCACGCCGCCACCCGCCTGACCTGCACCACGGTCAGCGGCCACAACGTATCGACACTGCTCGCGGAACTCACCCATGGCCATGCCGGTGCCAAAGGCGCGGTGGGCGCCGATGCGGTCACTGACGGCCCCGGCGGACAGCAGCAGCGCGGCGAACATCAGCGTGTAGCTGTCCAGCACCCACTGGAGCCCGGTCATCCCGCCGCCGAAGTCGTCGCGGATGGCGGGCAGGGCGACGTTGACGACCGTGGTGTCCAGAGTGATGACGAAGAAGCCCAGCACGGCGGCAGCGAGCGCGGCGGTGTCTGCGCCGCGCGAACCGGCGACGTCACCAGTGGCGGACGGCGACGCGGCAAGGGAGACGGACATGACGGGTGATCTCCTGGAACACGGGAGCAGGGGAAGGAATCGCGCCGCGATCGGGCCGAGGCCCGACGGCGTGGAAGGTGAGAGCGTCGAATCCATGCCGTCCTGACCTCGGCCGCACGGAACGGCGGCTGATCAGCTCGTGGTGTATCCGCCGTCGACGGGCAGCGCGACGCCGACGACGAGGCTCGCGGCGGGGCTGCACAGCCACAGGACGGCGGCGGCGATCTCGTCGGCCCGGCCCAGTCGCCCGATCGGCTGCTGCTTCATGATCTCGGCCATGGCCTCGGCCTGGCCTTCGAGCATGTCGGCGACCATCGGGGTGTCGATCACGCCGGGGCACACCGCGTTGATGCGGATGCGCTTGGGGGCGTACTCGACGGCGGCGCTCTTGGTCAGGCCGATCACGCCGTGCTTGGAGGCGTGGTACGCGGCACGCTCCGGCAGGCCCACCAGGCCGCCCAGCGAGGAGCAGTTGACGATGGCGCCGCCGCTGTCCTGCCGCCGCATCTGGCGCAGTTCGTGCTTCTGGGCGGCCCAGACGCCGCGCAGGTTGACGGCGTTGACGTGGTCGAAGTTCTCGGCCGTCTCGTCGGCCGCGTCACTGGGTGGGACCTGCACGCCGGCGTTGTTGAACGCCATGTCGAGGCGGCCGTACGTCGCGACCGCGCGGTCGACCATCGCGGCTGCCTGGTCCTCGTCCGTGACGTCGCAGGCCACACCGATCGCCTGGTGACCGGCCGCGGTCAGCTCCTCGGCCGCGCGCTGGACGGCCTTCTCGTCGATGTCGGCGAGGACGACGGAGGCGCCGGCCTCGGCGAAGGCCCGGGCGGTGGCCAGGCCCATGCCGGAGGCCGCTCCGGTGACGAGGGCCACCTGCTGCTCGAAGTTGTACGCCGGGTTCATGAGGATGTGGTTCCAATCGTGGGCCGGGGTGAGTGCCGACCGGGCTGGGCTCGGCGGGATCTCGCCCCTGCGGTGTGGGGGGACGGTCGGTGTGTCATGGCCGTAGCAGTGTCTTGATGGCGCGGCGCTCGTCCATGGCGCGGTAGCCCTCGGCGGCCTGGTCCAGGGGCAGGGTCAGGTCGAAGACCTTGCCGGGCTCGATTCGGCCGTTCAGGACGCGGTCGATGAGGTCGGGCAGGAAGTGGCGTACCGGGGCGGGGCCGCCGCGCAGGGCGACGTGGGAGAAGAAGAGTTCCTGGCCGTCGAGGGCCACGTCGTGCGGGACGCCGACGAAGCCGACGTTGCCGCCGGGGCGGGTGGCCTGGACGGCCTGCCGCATCGACTCCTGGGTGCCGACGCACTCCAGGACGGAGTCGGCGCCGATGCCGCCGGTGAGTTCCTTGATGCGGGCGACGCCCGCTTCGCCGCGTTCGGCGACGATGTCGGTGGCGCCGAACTCGGTCGCCAGCTGCTGCCGGGCGGCGTGGCGGCTCATGGCGACGATCCGCTCGGCGCCGAGTTCGCGGGCGGCGATGACGCCGGACAGGCCGACCGCGCCGTCGCCGACCACGACCACCGTGGAGCCGGGCTTGACCTCGGCGGCGACGGCCGCGTACCAGCCGGTGCCCATGACGTCGGAGAGGGTGAGCAGGCTCGGCACGAACTTGTCGTCGGGCTGCCCGTCGAGGGCGACCAGGGTGCCGTCGGCGAGCGGGATGCGGATGTGCTCGGCCTGGCAGCCGCCGACGAACTCCTTGTGCGGGCAGGAGGTTTGATAGCCGGCGCGGCAGATCGGGCAGGTGTTGTCGGAGGCGAAGAAGGAGCCGATGACGAACTGCCCCGGCTTGATGTCCTTCACCTCGGCGCCGGTCTCCTCGACGAGGCCGACGTACTCGTGGCCGATCGGCGTGGGCTGGGCGACGTCGTTGATGCCGCGGTAGTCCCACAAGTCCGAGCCGCACACACAGGCGGCGACGGTCCGGATCACCGCGTCGGTGGGGGCGAGGATCTTCGGTTCGGGGAGGTTCTCCACCCGGATGTCACCGGGGGCGTGGATCACGGTTGCGCGCATGACTCATTCCAGAGTGAGGTGGAGGTTGAACGGGGGTGGGGCGTCGGCTGCCGGAGCCGGGCGAGGGGGAAGGGCGGCTGTTCCGTCAGCTCGCCCGGCCGCGTCAGCGGCGCGTCGAGGTCGCCCGGCCGACGGCGCTGAGCGTCGATGCGGCCGTCACGGCGTTGTCGGGGAGGCGGGTGGCGGTTCCGCTCGGCGATCTCCCGCGTGCGTGATCACCGCCACCGTGTGGGTGGCCGTCCCCGGTCACAGCTGACGCTCGCGCTCCTGTCAGCTGTGCTCAGTGCGAGGTACGGGTGCTGGTGCGCGGGCCGCCGTACTCGGCGTCGGTCACGTGCTCCAGCCAGTTGACCTCGTCGCCCTCCCACAGGGCGATGTGCTCCATGAACTGGTCCGGGGAAGCGCCGTGCCAGTGCTCCTCGCCGGGCGGGCAGCCGATGGTGTCGCCCGGGTGAGCCTCGATGATCACGCCGTCCCGGGTGCCGATCAGGGCGACCCCGGACACGACGTGCAGGGTCTGGCCCAGGCCGTGGCTGTGCCAGGCGGTGCGGGCACCGGGCGCGAAGCGGACCATGTTGGCCCGTGCCCGGGAGGGCTCCTCGCCCCGGTAGATCACGTCCGCCCAGACGTCGCCGGCGAACATGTGGGGAGGCAGCTTCATGGTCGCGGGCTGCTTGAGGATCTCCATGGTGGTACGTGCTCCTTGCGTCGGCCGCCGTAAGGGCGGTCGTAGTGGGTGAACCCGGGGGTGAGAAGGGGGTCAGGCCGTGCGGAACAGTTCCCGGGCCACGTTCAGGGCGGACATCGCCCTGGGCCAGCCGGCGTAGAACGCCATGTGGGTGATCGTCCCGATGATTTCCTCTTCGGTGACGCCGTTCTGCCTGGCCAAGGGGATGTGGAAGGAGAGCTGCTCGCTGCTGCCGCTGGTGATCAGGCTGGCCACGGTCACCAGGCTGCGGTCCCTCGGGGACAGCTCCGGGCTCTTCCACTCCTGCCCGAACAGCACGTCCTCGCTGTAGCCGGCGAGCGCGGGAGCGATGTCCCCGAACAGCTCGCGCGGTCCCGGCGGGGTCTTCTCGGTCATCGTTCGTGTCCTTCCGTGTGACTCGGCGGCGCTCATCGGCCGGCCTGGTCCACTTGCGTCACTACCGATGAAACTGCAGGTCACAGACGCGTGGAAGGACTCGTTGATACGTGTACTGGCAGTACACCCCACGATCGCGGAAGCCGTCGTAGCCTCGAAGGCATGGACAACCGAAGCGAGGTACGCGAGTTCCTGACCAGCCGCCGTGCCAAGATCACGCCCCAGCAGGCGGGGCTGCCCGCCTACACCGGCAACCGGCGCGTCAAGGGGCTGCGCAGGGAAGAAGTCGCGATGCTCGCCGGCGTCAGCGCCGAGTACTACGCCCGCCTGGAGCGCGGCAGCCTCTCCGGCGTCTCCGAGACCGTCATCGACTCACTCGCCCGAGCCCTCCAGCTCGACGAAGCCGAGCGCGCCCACTTGGACGACCTCGCGCGCACCGCGAACACCACCCGCCGCCCCACCCGCCGACGAGCGGCGCAGCCCGTCCGTCCGGCCCTGCAGCATCTGTTGGACGCGATGACCGAGGCACCCGCCTTCATCCGCAACGGCCGCCTCGACATCCTGGCCACCAACCGGCTCGGCCGCGCCCTGTACGACCCGGTCTTCGCCGACCCGGCCCGCCCCGTGAACCTCGCCAGGTACGAGTTCCTCAACCCCGGCGCCGCCGACTTCCTGCCGCAGCTCGAACGCCAGGCGGCCGGAGCGGTAGCCCTCCTGCGCACCGAGGCAGGCCGCGACCCCTACAACCGGGACCTGACCGACCTCGTCGGCGAACTCTCCACCCGCAGCGAGAAGTTCCGCACCCTGTGGGCCGCCCACGACGTGCGGCTGCACCAGACCGGCGTCAAGTACTTCCACCACCCCGCGGTCGGCGACCTCGCCCTCCCCTTCGAAGCCATGCCCATCCCGACCGACCCCGGCCTCACCCTCACCGCCCTCAGCGCCGAACCCGGCACCCTCGCCCACGACAGCCTCAAGCTCCTGGCCAGCTGGGCTGCCACTCTCGACCAGGACGACCAACCGGACACCGCGGACACCAGCGGCGAACAGACCGTATAGCGAGAGCCCCCCCAACGTCGCCCGGCTAGACCCCGCCGAACAACGCATGAGCCAACACCCATGCAGTGAGGTGACGCGGCACCGAGACAGACCCTGAGGGTGTCTTTATTGTCGTACGGTGGTTGACCCGGGGCTTTGCGATCGCCTGCGTGTGCTCTCCGCCCTTGCACGGCACCTTCCCTCCGTCTTACGTCGCCATCGGCTGGTCACCCCGGGCACGCTGCTGACCTGGCACCGGCGTCTGGTGCGCTGGAAGTGGCGCCAGACGGCGGTCGGACCCGGTCGGCCAGCGTTGCTGGGAGAGACGGTCGCGCTCATTCAGCGCTTGGCGCTAGAGAACCCGACCTGGGGGTACGTCAGGATGCAAGGTGAGCTGCGGCGGCTCGGTCACAGGCCGACGCCCTGCGTCACACACACCGGCGCGAGACTATATGTGCTGACGGCGATCGAGCAGGCCAGCCGTCGCATTCGGGTCCTCGGCGCGACCACGCACCCGACTGCGGTATGGGTTGCCCAGGCGGCGCGCCATCTGGTCATGGACCTGGAGAACGCCAGGTGCCGGGCACGGTTGCTGATCCGCGATCGGGACGGGAAGTACCCGCAGATGTTCGACGCGATCCTCGCCGACGCCGGGATCCAGACCGTGCTCACCGGCGTAATGATGCCCCGGATGAACGCGGAGATGGAACGCTGGGTAGCGACCTGCTACCTCCAGGACTGGGGTTCGGGTGGGCTCACCGTCGCCCGCGCCGATCTGTGGGCCCTCCTCGCGATCCTCGTCTTCTCCGCATTGCGGCCACCGACGCCCTGGTCTCGATACGGCAGGACGGCAAGATCGCCACCCGGATCGTGTTGCGGGACGCGTACGGCTGCTCGATGGCGTTCGAACCTCGCGTCCTGCTCGACGACCCCCTGCTGTGGCACGGGCTGGAAACCGGCGCCCGGCGCTCCCTGGAGCGCGGCACCTGGCGACACGGGGAGGACACGCTGCGGCGGCTGGGCGAGCGGATCGACGGTGGAACGACCCACGCCGTGCTCAAGGCGTCTGGGCTGGAGTGACCCGCGTCAGGGCCCACGTCAGCCGCGTCAGAGGGGTATCAGGACGCCATCAGGAGCGCGTCCTGTTCTCCCCCGGCGCCCTGGCCCGCCGGCTCCTCGGCCGCCCACGCGAGCGACGGCCGCGCGTCTCTTCCCACGTTCCCGTATCGCAGTGTGTGCGCCGGCCTGCTCGAGCCGGGTGACAGCAGGCGTTGAGTTCAGCGGTATCCGACCTGTCGCCCAAATTTGACTGTACGTCAAATTCCTTGCGGCGGTGAGGAGTTAGAGCCTCTACCGGCTGTCGGCTACGGCTTCATGCGGGCGGGTGAAGCTTGTTGGAGGTCCGCGCCGGAGCTGACCTGCCGGTGGGTCTCCTGGGGGCCGTGCCAGTCCAGGCACATCACGGTGGCGTCGTCTTCCAGCCGGCCCTTGGTGGCCTCCAGGACCTCGGTGGTCAGTGTCAGCACGGTCTCCCGCGGGTGGAGGTGCCGCGTGCTCTTCAGCAGGGCGGGCAGGTCCACCCTCTGCGCGTCGCGTTCGAGCATGCCGTCGGTGAGCATGATCAGACGGTCGCCGGGGCGCAGGTCGATGTCCTGGGAGCGGTAGGGGTGGGCTGCGGTCAGGGGCAGTCCGAAGGGGTGGTTCACGTCGCAGGTAATTTCCTCCACGGTCTCCCCGCGGAGGCGCAGCGGCCAGGGGTGGCCGGCATTGACGAGTTCTGCCTCCCCGGTGTGGAGGGAGATGCGCAGCAGTTGCCCGGTGGCGTGGCCGCGGTCGTGGTCGGTGAGGGCCTGGTCGGCGTGCCGGGCCTGGTCGGTCAGGTCGGCTCCGGCGCGGCGGGCGCCGCGCAGGGCGCCCATGAGGATGGTGGCGGTCAGTGCGGCGTTGGTGTCGTGGCCCATGGGGTCGGTGACCGAAAGGTGCAGGGTGTCGCGGTCCAGGGTGTAGTCGAAGGTGTCGCCGCTGATCTTTTCCGAGGGTTCCAGATTCCCGCACAGGGCGAACTGGGCGGCCTCGCACGACAGCGATGAGGGCAGCAGCTGGTATTGGATCTCCGCCGCCAAGGTGGGGGGTCTGGAGCGTTTGCCCCAGGTGTAGAGATCGGTGAAGCGCTGGTTGGCGATCACGATGTAGGCGAGGACGTGGGCAGCGTCTCCTACGGCGTCGAGGATGTCATCGCCAGGCTCGGCCGGCAGCAGCACCTCGAGCAGACCGATCGCGTCGCCACGGTTGGTGACCGGCGCGATCACTCGCTGTCCCTGTCCGGTCGCTTCCTGGTACAGGTGCTGGGTGCGGATCACCCGCTCGTAGACACTGCCGAACAGTTCGATCCGCTCCGCGGCCCGTCCGGCTTCCTCGGCGGCCGCGATGGACAGGCGCGCCACTGCCTTCCCGGTCAGATCCAGGATGAGGAAAGAGACCCGCGTGGCGTTGAAACGCCGCCGGAGGTCCTCGGCGACCACGTCGACGGCCTCCACCGGTGCCGCCATCTCCGCCGCTATCAGCAGTCGGGGAAGTTCACTGTGCCCACTCATGGCCTCGGTTCCCTTGGTGTACCCCTTTCACCAGCCTAAACCTGTCAACGTAGGCGTCGAGGAATCCAGGGGCAGTCACGAAACGTGGACACCGCGAGATTGGTCTCCGCGTCGTCTCCGCGTCATCAGTCGTGGCGAGCGAGCTTGGCCGCGGAGATGAGCAGGATCACGACCAGGGTGGGGATGAGCACCAGGTCAGGGAACACCCCCAGAAGCAGCCCGCCCAGCACCGCGCCGACGGTGGAGCCTGCGGCCATGACCAGGGTGAAGCGGCAGCGCGAGCGCGTCCAGGGTGGTGGTGTGCGTGACCAGCAGGGCGGCCGCCATGAGCACCATGAGAGCCGCCAGCACCTCCTCGGCCACGCGGTGCGCGAACAGCGCGCACATGTATCCGTCGGTGACCAGGTGGTGGCCGCGCAGATAGAGGACGTGGCGGTCGTCCCCGGTCCGCAGGAGCGCGAGGACGAAGGTCCGGCCGGACTCCAGGCTCACCGGACGCGCCACTTCGGCCCGCATCCACGCCTCGGCGGCGGCGCGCGGATCAGGTTCCCCGGACACGTCGAGCACCGGGAACGGCCAGTCGGGCACCGGTGCGTACACCTGCCGGGGGCCGTCGTCGCCCTCGGTGAAGCCGACATTGAGCGTGTCGGTCTCCGCCACCGCCCGGCGCAGCGCGTCCTCCAGTGAGGCCACCTCGAGCGGACCCGTGATCTCCAGGTACTCGGCGGCAATGTGCCCCCGGTATTGCCTCAAGCCGCGACGCCCGGCCCGAAGAAGCCCCGGAGTCCGTCGCCTGTGGGCCCGATGGGCAGGCTGTGCGGTGACGGCGAAGGCAGCCGCCGCGTTACCCGCTGCCGAGGAGAGCGGAAAAAGCGCACCCGTTGGGAGTCGCCCGCGCCGTTGCTATCGGCGGCGGCCACCCGGCGCCCCGGAACGTGTACGGCCTCGCCGCCGGGAGCATCCGTCCGCGTCGGCGTACGGTCATCCCGGTTCAGGCGAGCCCGAACGCGCCGATCGCGGTGCGCGTCAGCGACCAGGTGGGACTGCTGAGTGGCTGGACGACGCCGCTCCATTTGTGCTGCTCGGCCGTTCCTCCGCATCCAAGGACGTCGAGCTACTCGTGCTCCGCCATGAGGTAGCCGTGCTGCGCCGCAGCACTCCGAGGCCGCGGAACTGGGAGACCGAGCATCCGAGTTCGCGGTCTTGGTGCGGGACCGGGCCCGGCAGTTCACCGATGCGTTCGACGCCGTCCTCGCCAGCGCCGGCATCACGGTCGTGAAGATCCCTCCGCGCCGAGGTCCTCGGCGATCTCGTACTCGACGCGGATCTCCACCGTATGCCCCGCGGTTGACCGGGAGCGGGTCGTCCAGCGGCAGTTCGGCGATGCCCTCCTGGATGACGGCTCCGAGCGCGTACTCGACGTCGGCGTCGGGGAAGGCGGCGATGGCCGAAGGCCGCCAAGCGGTGGTCGGCCTGCCCGGACAAAACCGCCGGTAAGGTCGTCCTTGTGGCAGCGGAGGAAACGACAGCAGGCAAGACGGAACCGTCCGGCAGGCGGCAGCGCCGCAGGCACCCCAATGATCCCGGCCGCCAGCGGGACCCCGTGGGTACCCGGCGCGCCATTCTGGCCGCGGCCGGCGCCGAGTTCGGCACCCACGGTTTCGACGGGGCCCGGGTCGTCCGTATCGCGGAGGCGGCCGGTGTCAGCCATCAGCTGATCACCTACTACTTCGGGAGCAAACGCGGTCTGTACGAGGCGCTGAGCGAACGGTGGCTGGAGACGGCCATGCCCGTCGGTCACGCCCTGCCCTTTGCCGAAGCCGTCCGGCGGTACTGCCACATGGCGTATGAGGATCCTGGCTGGGTCCACACGCTGACACGCGAAGAAACCGGCACACGCCCTCCGGCCGAGGACGAGCGCGCTGCCGAGCTGTTCAAGAACATCGAGGAGATGCGGGAGCGGCAGGCGCGCGGCGAGATCCGCTCCGACCTCGATGTCGGAGCGGTGTCCCTCGCCTTCTTCGCCGCCTCGATCGCCCCGACGGCCCTACCGTGGATCGCCCGCGAGTTCACCGGACAGGACCCCACCTCGCAGGAGTTCATCAACCACTACGCCGAGCAGGTGGCCCGGATCATCAACGCACTTGCCGAGACGACGGCCGACGAAGCGGCGGTGCCCGGTACACCGGTGGGCGACGCGCCCGAAGAATGACGTAGCTCCCGCCCATCGGGAGCACGGAAATCATCCCGGCGGGAGCCGCCGGGCCAGCTGCATGTGCGCCAGCAGCCAGTCGTGCGATGTGCCCGCCACCCAGACCCGGCTGACGGCGGCCTGGATGACGAACGGGGGCAGCTCGGGCACGAAGGCAACGCGCATTTCCTGCAGGCAGCTGACCACGGCCGTGGTGCCGAACCGCCGGACGGTCACGTCGTAGGTGTCCACCTGGCTGGTCCGGCCCAGACGTGCCGCGTACCGCAGCCAGTCGTCCACGCCGTGGATGTGGCCGACGGCGCTGTGGACGATCACGCAGTCAGGGTGCAGCAGGGCGCGGATCGCCCGCTCCGGGTCGGGGAGCGTCTGGGCCGCGAGCCAGGCGGCCTCGGCCTCCTCGACGGTGGCAGGGGTGGGGTGGGGGGTCACCGCCGTCGGCGAGCTGGTCACAGTTCCAGCTCCAGGATCGGGGACCTCGACCGCGACGAGCACGGGGTGAACAGGCCCTCCGCGCGCTCGTCGTCGGTCAGGACGTCGTCTCGGTGATCGGGCTCGCCGGCGCGCACCCGCACGATGCACTCACCGCAGATGCCCTGCCCGCACGAGTTGGTGGCGTCGACGCCGTTCGCCAGCAGGACGTCGAGGACGCTCCGGTCCTCGGGGACGGGGTATTCCGCCCCCGTCGAGGACAGCCGGACCGTGAAGCCGTCCCCTTCTCCGCCGTCGGGCTCGGCGGCGGGCACCGCGGCGCTGAAGCGCTCCTTGTGCAGGGCGGACGCGGGCCATCCGAGTTCGGCCGCCCGCCCGAGCACGTAGTCCATGAACCCGCCGGGACCGCAGAGGTAGACCGCGGTGTCCGGAGCGGGTTTGCCCATGTCGCTTTCCAGGTCGAGGAGTTGCTCCGGGCCCTGGTCGTCGAAGTGGAGGGTGACGCGCGGGTGGTTCTCCAGCTCGGGGACGAAGGCCGCCTCGGCCCGGCTGCGGGCGCAGTAGTGCAGGTGGTAGTCCCCGCCGGTGGCATCGAGGGTCTGGGCCATCGACAACAGCGGGGTGATGCCGATGCCTCCCGCGAGGAGCAGGTGCCGGCGCGCGTGCGCCAGACCGAAGCGGTTCCTCGGTGCGGCGATCCGCAGCGTGTCGCCCTCGGCGAGGGCGTGCATCGCCTGGGAGCCGCCGCGTGACGCGGGGTCGTGCAGGACAGCGAGCCGGTACTGCTTGCGGGCTCCGGACGGGCCGCACAGGGAGTACTGCCGGACCAGTCCCGTCTCGCCGACCTGAACGTCGACGTGGGCGCCGGGCTCGTACTCCCACAGTTCGCCGCCGTCGACCCGGGCGAGGTCGAAGACCGCGATTCTCGGCGCGGCGTCGTGCCGATTCACGACGACCACGTCCGTCCAGGTGGTGGTCACGCCTCGATCACGCCCCCGCGGCCGTGGGTGCGGCGATCCCGGCCGCCCCGGCCTGGTCCGCCGCCTCCCGCCGGATGAGGGCCCCGGACTCCACCTGCCGGACCGGCTCGCCGGGCGCGGCGACGCCCAGCGGGGTCCGGCCCGCCTCGACGTCGTCCACCATCGTGCGCAGCATGCGCCGGAGCATGACGACCCCGCGGTCGGACGGGGCCAGGGTCTCCTCCGAGTGCTGGGTGATGTCGCCCTGCGACCGCTGAGCCTCGTAGTCGCCGGGGAAGCGCTGGCGCTCCTCGCCGGTCAGCAGCCAGCCGTCCTTGCCGTTCTGCTTGATGCCGAAGACGAAGTCCTCGAGCCGTTTCGGGTCGGCGGCGCGGATGGTGAAGACCAGACGGTGGTGCGTGTCGTCGACGGGGACGACCCAGATGAGCATGTCGTTCCGGGTGTCGGGGGTCACCCTGTTGAAGTTGGGCAGGCAGATGATGTTCGGCAGGTGGAGCTCCACCGACCAGTCGATGTCCACGAGCTCCCCGTCGGGGCCCTTCTCGTCCTGGTAGCGCTGGACGTACTTCACGCCGTGGTCGGTGCGGTGGTAGGTGACGCGCTCCGCGACGGTGGAGGCGTCGTAGAAGCTCTCGGGGAAGCCGGTGGTGCCGGTCCCCTGGAACTGGAATCCGCTGTGGGTGGAGTGCAGCCAGGACGCGTGCACGGGGTCGACCGCGTTCTCGAAGAGCTGGAGCCAGTTGAAGTCCTGCTCCATACCGAGGACCTCGGCTCCGGGCACCGTCCAGCTGCTGAAGTAGGTCTCGCCCTCTTCGAGGGGCTCCAGGCTGTCGAATCGCGGGAGCGGGGGCTTGAGCTCGGACGGGCCCATGTAGACGAAGACCAGGCCGTACCGCTCCTCCACCGGGTACCACGGCTGGCGTGCCAGGTTGCGGCGGCGACCGCCGTCCACCTCACATGCCTGCTCCACGCACTGGCCCTGCACGTCGAACTTCCAGCCGTGGTAGCAGCAGCGGATGCCGTCCTCCTCGATGCGGCCGAAATGGAGGCTGCTGCCGCGGTGAGCGCACCGCTCGAAAACCACGCCCGCGCGTCCCCGGCCGTCCCTGAAGACGATCAGGTTCTCGCCCAAGAGGCGGGCGCGGTGCGGAACGTCGCTGGTCAGCGCGGTGGAGCTGGCGATCGGGTGCCAGTAGCGGCGCAGCGCCTCGCCCATCGGCGTGCCGGGGCCGACCTCGGTCAGACGGGCGTCGTGCGACGAGGGCTTGCGCCCATATCCGGTTCCCGTGTCGATGACGGTGGTCTCGGTCATGCTCAACCATCTCCTCGGTGTTGAGGCGGGGGCGCGTGGACGAGGCCGTCGGAAGCAAGGCCATCGGAGGTTCGGACGGCTGAGGAGAACCTGTGGCTCAAGGCTCCTTCGTGCTCCCGTCCAGCGGGGACACCGCGGAGGTACGGCGGCCCCGCTTCCACGGCTCGGGCAGACGCGGCAGGCGGTTCGGCCCGCATGGCGCTCCTGCCGTTGTACGGCCCTGATGAAAAACTGTCAACTGCTTGACCTGCTTTGATGAATTACTTGCAGAGCCTGTCGGATCGCCCAATCGCTCTGTTACGTTGGCACGGCGCCGAGACGACGAGCCGTCCACGGCCCGTTTCGACGTCTCGCGATCACCCCTGAGAACGCGCCGCACGAGCGACCACCACACCGCACCCCCGCGCTCCCGCCGCTGCCGCGCGTCCGCCCAAGGCCGAAGGAGTCGATGATGCCCGGACCTGCTTCATGAGCGCCCGACACGGCGCCGAGTACGACTACGTCGTCATCGGCGCGGGCACCGCCGGCTGCGTCGTCGCCGCACGTCTGTCCGCCGACACCGGCGCAAGCGTGCTGCTGATCGAGGCCGGCCCGCCCTCGGATCGCAATCTGCTCGTCCAACTGCCCCTCGGCGTCGGTCTGCTGTCCGGCCGCAAGAAGATCGGCTGGGGATACGAGTCGGAGCCCGAGCCGGGACTGAACGGCAGACGGATCCCCATCCCACGTGGCCGACTGGTCGGCGGAACCGGTTCGATCAACGGCTCGACCCATGTCCGCGCGCACCGCCTCGACTACGACGACTGGGTCAAGTCCGGTGCCACGAACTGGGGTTGGGACGATCTGCTGCCGTACTTCCGCCGCGCGGAGAGCAGTTGGCGCGGGGACACCGAGCACCACGGCGGGTACGGGCCCGTCACCGTGTCGTCCTCCGCCCGACGAGGACCTTTCGGCCGGCGTCTGGACCGCGCCGCCCGATCGCTGGGTATCGAGTTCCCTGACGACACGCAGAGCGGCGACCCCACCGGCGCCGGGCAGAACGAGACCGCCATCCGCCGCGGCCGACGCCACAGCACCGCCGCCGCCTACCTGCGCCCCGCGCTGCGGCGACGCCCGAACCTCACCCTGCTCACCGGGGTGCTGGTGGACAGGCTCGTGCTGGAGCACGGACGAGTGGCCGGCGTCCGTGTCATGAAAGGCTCACGCAGCCAGGTGATCCGGGCGGCCCGCGAGGTCGTCGTGTGCGCCGGGGCCTACAACTCGCCGCAGCTGTTGATGCGTTCGGGCATCGGCCCGGCGGACCACCTGCGTGAGGTCGGCATCGACACGGTGGTGAACCTTCCCGGAGTCGGCGGCAACCTCCAGGAGCATCCGGCGGCGCCCGTGCTGTTCGACGTCAAGGATCCGGTGACCTTCCACCAGCACCTGCGCGCCGACCGGCTGGTGCTGGGCGCGGCCCGCTGGTTCCTCACCGGGAGCGGGCCACTGGCCCGGATGCCCGAGTTCCTGTCCGCCTACGTTCGCACCCGCGCCGGCCTGGACCGCCCCGACGGGTTCCTCGGCATCCTGGCCGGCGGCTTCGACGCCCGGCCCTGGTTCCCCGGCATCCGGACCCTCAAAGACCGCCACTGCGTGGCCCTCAATGCCGTCGCGACCCCACGCAGCCGCGGCGAGGTCCGGCTGGCCTCCGCCGACCCGACGGCCCCTCCGCGCATCACGTTCAACCTCCTGACCGCCCCGGAGGATGTCGCCGCCCTGCGGGAGACCGTGCGCACCACGCTGGCCATCCTGCGCAGCCCCGACGTCGCCCCGATGGTCCGGGCGGAACTCGCTCCGGGCCCCGACGTGCGTACCGACCAGGACTTCGAGCGCTATCTGCGGGAGACCGGCTACTCCGCCAACCACTCCTGCGGCACCTGCGCGATCGGAACTTCCGAGGACGCCGTTGTCGACCCCGACCTGCGGGTGCGGGGCATCGGCGGACTGCGCGTCGCCGATGCCTCAGTACTGCCCAGCGTGCCCGGAGCGAACATCAACGCCACCGTCATCGCCGTCGCCGAGAAGGCATCGGACCTGATCCGCGGGGTGCCGGCCTCCTCCGGCGCCACCGCCGTCACGCCCACGAGGTGTCCATCCACGAGGTGGCCCGATAGCTCGGACACCGATTGATCAAGGTCACGTCGACCGCCACGGCCACCTCAGGCCGGACGGGCGGGAACGCAGCCGTCAGTCGGCCTTCGGCGGAGCCGTCCAGCTGGCGCGAGCCATCTGCCGCCGGAACCGGATGCGGACCTGGTCACAGGATTCCAACTCCCGTAGAAACCTGTGCTGAGTTGGTGTCGGCTTAGCCGGGAAGTACGCGCCGCGTCGCGCTGGCAGACTCCGAATTCGACGACGAACGCACAGGTCAACGGCTTGGGCTCACTCACTCCGAGCGAGCCCAAACTGGAGTCGTGCTGAGTTCCGCTGCCACCCGTTCCGGACCGCTCGGGGCCGTCGTACTGGATCGGTGCTGATCTCGGGGGCGCTCCGCCGGACCCACTCATGCCGACCGTCAACAGACGACATCATTTCGGGCTACTATGATCACTCGAGGAGTTGAAGGAGGGTTAAGCCGTGTCTGGTCAGGCGCTTTCCAGTCTCACCCGCTCGACAACCCTCCGGGAGCGCGCGCTCGTGGCACTACGGACGGCCATCACCACAGGCCAGTACCAGCCTGGCGACCACCTCGGAGAAGTGGAGATCGCCGAGCACCTGTCGGTGAGCCGCGGCACGGTGCGCGAAGCCCTGCGCCACCTCCAGCAGGAAGGCCTCGTCACCGCGGGAGCACGTGGCATGCTGCGCGTGTCCCAGCTGACCCCCACCGAGGTCCGGGAACTCTTCCAGGTCCGGGAAGCGCTGGAAGGACTCGCGGTGGCACAGATCATCGCGTCACCGCGCAGGCAGGACGCGGCCGAGGCCCTGCGCAAGGCCCTGGAAAAGCTCCAGGAGGCCTTCGCGTCAGGCGCGGACCTGGCCGCGAAGGTCGAGGCCGATCTCGGCTTCCACCTGCTGTTGTGCGAGCTGTCCGGTAACTCGGTACTCCTCAAGACCTGGCGACAGCTCGAAGGGCCGATGCGCGTGGTGATCATGAGCGCCGCCACTGAACGCCGCGACGTGGCCATGTCCGCGGCGGCCCACGAGCCCATCGCCGACGCCATCGCCCGCGGAGACGCCGCAGCGGCCCAGGAGATCCTGCACGCGCACATGGCCTCGGCGATCGAGCAGCTGGGCATCGGACGCGACGGCACGCACGAGACCGCCTGACCGCCGCGACCTTAAGGTGCATGTCTCATACCGGGGCACGCTCGGCAAGGTCAGATCACCCGACCCGGCAGGCCCGCCCGGTGTTCCGTGGAGGGGCCTGCCGTACGGCAACCCCACGAGGCGGGCGAGCGCCGCCGAATCCTGCTCGACCTCGGAGGCGATGACACCGAGCACGCCCTGGCACTCACGCCACAGCAACTCGGCGAACAGCATCTCCTTCGTCCTCCAGCGCGGGTAGACGGTGCCCTTGTCGATGCGGGCGCGGCGCGCGATCTCGTCGACGGCGGCCCCCGCAGATCCTTCTGCGCAGTGGCCTGGGGCATGTTCCGTATGAAGCGGCCCACGACCTGGTAGAGATCCGCTACGGCGTCGGGCTCGCCGCGATCGCCCAGGACCGCCGCCAGGTGACCACGGGCCCCGGGTGAGAGTGGCGCGGAGCGCTTCCGCCGGAGGAGGTCCTGGGTCCGCTCACCCCCGGGCTCGGATCCCGGAGGTGAGCGAACGACCCCGACCGTCGCCTCAGTGCAGGTGGGATCCGCCGTTGACGTCGTAGGTGACGCCGGTGAGGTAGCCGGATTCGGGCCGGGAGAGGAAGGCGATGACGTCGGCCACGTCGTCGACGCTGCCGATACGGCGCACGGGAACGTCCGCGATCATGGCTGCCTTGCGGTCCTCGTCCAGCTTGCCCTGGGTGATGTCGGTGTCGATCAGGCCGGGGGCGACAGAGTTGACGGTGACCCCGGAGGGCCCGAGTTCGCGGGCGAGCGCCTTGGCGAAGCCGAGCAGGGCGGCCTTGGCGGCCGAGTAGGCCACTCCCCCGAAGACGCCGCCGCCGCGCTCGGCCGACACGGAGGAGAGGAAGACGATGCGCCCGAACCCGCGCTCGGCCATCCCCGCGGCCACCCGGTGGGTGACCAGGTAGCTGCCGCGGACGTTCACCTCGAAGACCTTGTCCCACTCGGTGGGCGTGACGTCGAGGAAACGGGTCGGCGAGGTGATGCCCGCGTTGTTGACGAGGGCACCGATCGGCGGGAGTCCCGCCTCGGCCTGCGTGATCGCCGCGTCAACCGCGTCGGCGTCGGTGACGTCCGCCGCCAGGCCCAACGCCTGTACGCCGTGCCGGGCGGCGACCTCCCGGGCGGTGTCCTCGGCGGCCTCCTTGTCCAGGTCGAGGACGACGATGTGGTAGCCGGCGGCGGCCAGCGCGTGCGCGGTGGCGCGTCCGATGCCGCGACGGGAGCCCGCCCCGGTGACGACGGCGGTGCGGGGGGTGTGCTCGCTGGCCATGCGGTTCTCCTGAGGAGTGGAATGGGGAGTGAGGAAGGGCGTGAGCGCGGACGTCCCGCGCGGGATCAGAGTTCGCGGCGGACGCGTTCCTTGATCGCCGCCACGGAGAGGCCGTAGCGGTCGTGGAGGGTGGGCAGTGCGCCCGCGGCGAGGAACTCGTCGGGCAGGCCGATCGGGACGATGCGGGCCGTCTGCTGGGCGAAGGCCAGGCTGGAAGCCACGGACTCGGCGAGGCCCCCGACGACACTGTGGTTCTCGAGGGTCACCACGAGGCGTCCCTTGCCGGCCTCCCGCAGCACCGTCTCACGGTCGAACGGCTTGATCGTCGGCACGTGCAGGACGGCGACGTCGACGTGGTCGGCTTCGAGTTCCGCCGCCGCGCTCAGGGCCCGTACCGTCATCAGGCCGGTCGAGACGAACAGCACGTCACGGCCGCCACGCAGCTGCGCCGCCTTGCCGAGCTCGAACCGGTAGTCGTACTCGTCCAGGACGGTGGGCACCGCCCCACGCAGCAGTCGCGTGTAGGTGGGGCCGGGGTGGGCGGCCAGCGCCGGGACGGCCTGTTCGATGTCGACGGAGTCCGCGGGGTCCACGATCGTCAGGCCGGGCATGCCGCGCAGGATGGCCAGGTCCTCGGTCGCCTGGTGGCTGGGCCCGTAGCCGGTGGTCAGTCCGGGCAGCGCGCCGACGACGTTGACGTTCAGTTGCGGCTCGGCGATGTCGAGGCACAGGAAGTCGTAGGCGCGGCGGGTGGCGAAGACGGAGTAGGTGGAGGCGAACGGGGTCAGCCCCACCTCGGCCAGCCCCGCCGCCGCGCCCAGCATCACCTGTTCCGCCATGCCCATCTGGAAGAAGCGGTCGGGGTGGGCCTCGCGGAAGACGTGCATGTCGGTGTACTTCGCCAGGTCCGCCGAGAGCCCGACCACATCGGGGCGTTCCTCGGCGAGCCGGGCCAGCGCGTGCCCGAAGGGGGCCCTCGTGGTGCGCTGTCCCTCTTCCCCGATCGAGGCGATCATCGCGGACGTGGTGAGCCTCCGCTTGGGGGCCTGGGCCGGCGTGGGTGCGGCGTGAGTCGGCGCGGAGCTGTTCATCGGACGAGTCCCTCTCCGTGGGTGGTTGTGCGGTCGGAGTCGGCCCCGGCCAGGTGACGCTCGGTCAACTCATCGCGGGCCGCCTGCCATTCGTGTTCCTCCACCCGCATGAAGTGCGCCTTCTCCCGGATCTCCAGCATCGGCACACCGCACCCGATCCTGGTGTCGCAGATGAGCACGGCAGGTGATCCGCGGTGTTCGCGCAGGCTGTCGAAGGCCGCGACGAGCGCGTCGATGTCGTTGCCGTCCACGCGGATCGCATACCAGCCGAACGCCTCCCACTTGGACGTGACCGGCTCGGTGCGCAGCACGCCCTTGGTCGGGCCGTCCGCCTGGAGGGCGTTGACGTCGACGATGGCGGTGAGGTTGTCCAGCCCGTGATGGGCGCAGGCCAGCGCCGCCTCCCAGGTGGAGCCCTCGTCGAGTTCGCCGTCGGAGAGCAGGTTGAACACGCGGGCGTCGCTGCCCTGGTGGCGCAGGCCGAGGGCCATGCCGGTGGCCACGCCCAGACCGTGCCCCAAGGAGCCACCGGAGATCTCCATGCCGGGGGTGTACGAGGCCATGCCCGACATGGGAAGACGCGAGTCGTCACTGCCGTAGGTGGCGAGTTCGCCGGCCTCCAGCACACCCGCCTCGGCGAGCGCCGCGTACAGCGCGATCGCGTAGTGCCCGATCGACAGCAGGAACCTGTCGCGCTGCGGCCATTCCGGCTCGTGGGGACGGTGGTTGAGGACGTCCTGGTAGACGACGGCCAGGACGTCGGCCACACCCAGCGCCTGTCCGATGTAGCCCTGCCCCTGGGTCTCCCCCATGTCCAGCGCGTGCATACGGATGCGGTAGGCGGATTCCTTCAGCGCACGCACCCGCTCGGCGGGCGACACCCCCGCCGCGGGGGTGGCCGGAGTGGTCATCGTAGTCATCCTCATCTCTTTCTCTCGGTGGACGGCCTTGAGGTCTCAGTGGGCGGCCTTGAGCACGGGTCCGGCGGACGCCGTCACGACCCGGTCGGTCTCCCGGCGCTCCGACTCGCCCCATGTCTCGCGCGTCACCAGCGTCGCCACGAAGCCCAGCAGGCCGTAGCAGGTGAACAGCACCGCTGGGCCGATCCAGCCGGTGCCGGAGTACAACGCGGTGGCAATCATGGGCGTGAACCCGGAGACCACCGCGGACAGTTGATAGGCCAGGGACGTTCCGGCGGTACGGGTCTTGGTGGCGAACAGCTCGCAGAACCAGGCCCCCTGCACACCGGCCAGGCAGTTCTGGCAGACGGCGTAGCTGATCAGGAAGGCGACCGTAACCAGTGCCGCGGTCTCGGTGTTGACGAACAGGAAGAGCGGGATGCCCCAGACGACGCTCACCGCGCAGCCGAACAGGTAGACCGGGCGGCGACCGACCCGGTCCGACAGGCGGCCCCAGAGCGTGGTGGCCGCGATGCCGAGGGCCGCTGCCGTCACCAGCGCGGTGAGGGTGGTGGTGCTCGAGACGTCGGGGGCGTCGCCGTCATCCAGGTAGGACAGGACGAAGGTGACCGAGACGGCGTACCCCGCGGTCTCCGTGGTCCGCAGGCAAAAGGCCCGCAGAACGTTGCGCCAGTCCTCGCGGATCACTGTGAGCAGGGGGTTCTTGACGAGTTCGCCGGACTCCTTGACCTCCTCGAACTGGGGCGATTCGTCGATCTTGAGCCGGATGAAGATGCCCACGGCGATCAGCACGGCACTGAGCAGGAACGGCACGCGCCAGGCCCAGGTGTCGTCCAGGGTGTGCCGGCTGAACAGGAAGGCGAGGTTGGCGAGCAGCAGACCGACCGGGAAGCCCGCCTGTGTGATGCCCGTGTACAGGCCGCGCCGTCGCCACGGCGCATGCTCGAAGGTCATCAGGATGGCACCGCCCCACTCGGCGCCGAAGGCGAGCCCCTGGATCACACGGACGGCCACCAGCAGGACCGGCGCCCAGACCCCGACCATCTGGTAGGTGGGCAGGCAGCCGATCAGCACGGTTGCGATGCCCATCAGCAACAGGGAGCCGACCAGTACGGGCTTGCGGCCGACGCGGTCCCCGAGGTGACCGGCGACGATACCGCCCAGAGGCCGGGCGGCGAAGCCGATCCCCAGCGTCGCGAAGGACAGCAGGGTCGCCGACAGCGGGTCGGAGTCGGGGAAGAACACGTCGCCGAAATAGAGCGCCGCGGCCGTGCCGAAGCCGATGAAGTCGTACGTCTCGATGGTCGCGCCGACCCCGCACCCGACGGCGACTCTCAGCCGCTCGGGCGACCCGTGCACCGCCTGGTGCGGCGCCCTGGACTCAGCCATGCCGATCCTCCTCGATCGTAGGCGGTCATCTGTCCCGGAAAATGCCGACTGTTGTCTGTTGACAGTCAACAGTCGAGAGCGATGCTGCGGCGATGATGAAGCGCTGTCAACCCATCCGACGAAGATCCGCGTCATCTACTCGGGTAGCGCGCGGTTCCTTCCGCGAGGGAGGGCCCGCTACCGGGCCACGGGCAACCAGCCGACCGCCCTGCCCGGTCCGCCGGACGACCTGGAAATCTTCAGCGGGAGGAACTGGAAGTGGGCGCCGGTGGTGGGGAGTTGGTCGAGTTTGGCGAGCCCTTCGATGAACACGGCGCCACCGCCCAGACCCTCGACATGGACCGGACCTCCGTCGTGCGCGGCTCCCATGCTGGGACCGTCCGTACCGACGCAGCGCACTCCGCGGTCGAGCAGGTGACGCATACAGTCGACGTCCGGGGCGGGCCACCCGGGCGACTGTTTCAGCACGGCGACGTCGTAGGACGAGATGTTCCAGCACGCTGAGGTTTCCCCAGACGCCGTCGCGGGCGCGGTTGCCCGAGACATAGCCGACGCCCGCGCGCACCGCGCGCCGCGGCGACCAACGGGCAGTGGACCGGCCCAGGACCCGCATCGTCTGACCGGGCGGGTGGGAGCGGTCACCCCAGGCTCGTAGCAGCAGGTCGCTGGCGGCACTGGGATCGAGCGAGGTGATCCCGACGACTTCGCCGGGGCCGACTCGCAGGGGCGCCTCGGTGTCGGGCAATTCAAGCAGAGGCGGCTCGCCGGTCACCGCGTCGGCCACCGGCGTCGGCCGGTCGAGTGCCCGGGCGGCGTCCCCGACCATGGTCGTCAGCAGGGCCTGGTCGTCGATGTCGGTCAAGGGCACCCGGTCCGCCACCGTGCGCCCGTCCCGCAGCACGGTGGCCACGTCAGCCACCTCGCGGATCTCCCGGAAGCGGTGGCTGACCAGCACCACACCCACCCCGTCGGCGGTCAGCCCGCGCAGCACGGTGAACAACCGCTCCACCTGCGGCCGGTTCAGCGAGGCGGTGGGTTCGTCCAGGAGCAGCAGCTGGGCGCCCTGCGCGAGCCCGCGGGCGATCTCCACCATCTGCTGGCGGTCCAGCGGAAGGTCGCCGACCCGGGCAGCCAGGTCAATGACGGTGTCCTGGCCCGGGGAAGCCAGTGCCGCGCGGGCGGCTGCACGGGCTCGGCGCCGACGCCCCCGTGCCCGGCCGGCGAGCAGCAGTTCGTGGGTGGCGATGTTCTCCAGCACCGACAGATGCGGCAGCAGAGACAGTTCCTGGTAGACGATGGCCACCGACGGGCGATCGCGGGAGCCCCCGGCTGCGACCTCCAGGTCACCGGTGTCCGCGCTCTCGATACCGGCCACGATGGCGAGCAGAGTCGACTTGCCGGCGCCGTTGGCGCCGAGCAGCGCGTGCACCTCGCCGGCCTTGACGGTCAGGTCGACTCCGTCGAGCGCGCGGGTGGAGCCGAACGCTCTGGTCGGGCCGCGAACGGTCAAGAGAGAAGCATGGAGGGGAGGAGAGGGGCGGTCATAGCCGTGACCTCGATTCGAGGTGTTTCCATGCCGACGGCGCGTGCTGTCCGTACTCGGACACCGGGGCCGCGACATTTGACCGAAAAGCGACTTTCGACTAAAGGTGAATCCTTTGTCGCGGTCATAGTGAGCGACTGAAATGCCGACTGTCAACAGACAGCAGAGGATCGTTGCTCGTCATCGTGACCGGGACCGAGGAGGGGCCTCGGCACTCCCCGTTCGACCCGAAGGGTGCGAGCCGGTTTCGGCCTTGGTGGGGTCGGCGGCTGTGCTGATGGCGTGACCGAGGCGGCGTAGCCCGCCGTGCAGGCGGCGGAGTACCTCGGGTACGGGCTACCCGCCGACCCGGCCGCCGCCACCTGGGCCGCTCGCGATCATCAATAAGTATGTTGACATAGGTTTCTCCTCATAGGTAACTTGGTGGCGTGTCCGGAATCAGTGAGGCTCGTCCGAGCCGGAGCGTCGACCATGTGGCCGCGGGCCTCGTGGCGTGCCTGCCCGCACTGAACCGGTACATCAAACAGAGCGTCGACCGGCAGCTGCCCTACGCCAAGCTCCCCGAGCGGCAGTTGGCCTTGCTTCAGTACGTCGCCGAGAATGACGGCGCCACCGTCCACAAAGCGGCCGACGCACTGCGGATGATGCCGAACAACGTCAGCGCCCTGGTCACCCGCCTCACCGAAGCGGGCCTGCTCGAACGGCATCAGGGCGACACCGACAAGCGGGTCGCGCGCCTGTGCGTCACCGCAAAGGCGCGTCAGCGCATCCGCGAGGTCGAGAGCTTCGCGGCGGCGCAGCTCGCGTCCGCGCTGCATACCCTCACCGACGGCGACCGCGACGCCCTCGGCTCGGCGCTCGGCGCGCTCGAGGCTCTCACTCAGCGCCTGCGCGACCACTCCGCCTGACCGGCCTTACTCCCCGTACGCCTACTGCCCTTGCCGCTGCTGCAGCGGGGGCTGGGTGTGCTGGCTCCCCTACGCAGCTCCCCCACACGTCCACGCGCCCCAAGCCGCGCGCCACACGTCTCGAGGACATCTCACCCGTGTCTGTCACCGCTGTCTCCACAGCGCCCACTCCCGTATCCGGCCCCCACCTCCGCGGTCCGCGCGCCAACCCGTGGCTGACGCTGGTCGCCGTCGCGTTCGGTCTGTTCATGGTCGGCCTCGACGGCTCGGTCGTCTCGATCGCCAACGCCGAGATCGCCCGCGACCTGAACGCCAGCACCGCCGAACTACAGTGGGTCACCAACTCCTACCTGCTCGCTCTCGCCGCCGCCCTCATCCTCGGTGGCAAGCTCGGCGACCGCTTCGGGCGCCGTACGGTCTACCTCGTCGGCGTCGTCGGATTCACCGCCGCGTCCGTCGCGATCGGCCTCGCCGGCTCGGTGGAGGGCGTCATCGCCTTCCGCGCCGTGCAGGGCCTCTTCGGTGCGATGCTCATGCCCAACACCCTGGCGTTGCTGCGTGCCGTGTTCCCGCCGAAGAAGTTCGGCATGGCGGTCGGCATCTGGGCGATGATCTCGTCCGTCGCCACCGCGCTCGGCCCGATCGTCGGCGGGCTGCTCGTCCAGCACGTCAACTGGGAGTCCGTCTTCTACATCAACGCCCCCATCGGCGTCATCGCCCTCCTCTTCGGCCTGCTGGTCCTGCCGCAGTCCAGGAACGAGGCGGCCGCGGGCGAGAAGTTCGATGTGCCCGGAGTCGTGCTGCTCGCCGCCGGACTGCTCGCCGTCATCTTCGGCGTCGTCAAGGGCGAGACGTGGGGCTGGACTTCGGTCGGCACCCTCGGCGCGATCGCCGGGGGCGTCGTCGTCCTGGTCCTCTTCGGCTGGTACGAGACCCGCGTGGCGCACCCCCTGCTCCCCATGCGGCTGTTCCGCAACCCGGCCCTGACCATCGGTACGTTCGTCACCGCCCTGAACTTCTTCGTCCTGCTCGGCGCGATCTTCTTCGTGATGCTGTACCTGCAGAACGTACGCGGCTTCACGCCCGTCGAGTCCGGTGTGCGCACCCTGCCGCTCAGCCTCGCCTCCATGGTGGCCTCGCCGCTCGGCGCGAAGCTCACCGAGAAGTTCGGCCCGCGCCTGACCATGCCGCTCGGGATGGTGCTCCAGGCAGGCGCCGCGTTCACGATGCTCGCGTGGAGCGACGACTCGTCGTACCACGCCATGTGGCCGCCGTTCGTCGCGCTCGGTCTCGGCGTCGGCATGGTGATGTCCGCTTCCTCCGCCGCGATCGTCGGCAACGCCCCCGTCAAGGACGGTGGCATCGCTGGTGGCCTCCAGGCCACCTCGCTGCAGGTCGGCGGCGCGCTCGGTACGTCGGTGCTCGTCTCCCTCATCAGCGGCCGCGTCGGCTCCACCCTCACCGACTCACTCACCGACGCGGGCGTGCCCCACGCGATCGCCGGTCGCCTCGAGGAGGCGAAGGACGCGGTCGCCATGGGCGTCGCCCCGGTCTCCGACGCGATGCCGGCGCAGCTCAGGGCCGCCGTGACGGAGGGCAGCCACACCGCCTTCATGAACGGCGTCCACACCGCCGTCCTCGTCACCGCCATCCTCGCCCTCGTCGGCGCCGCCCTCGCGGCGGTGGGCCTGCGCGGCCGGAAGGACGGGCACGACGAGAACGACACGAAGGTGCCGAGCCCGGCCGTCCAGGCCACGGGCGCTCAGTCCGTCCCGGCGGCGACCGCGAGCGCCGCGGCCACGGTCCCGTCCTCCGGCGGCATCCCAGTCAGCGGCCACGTCCGCGGTGCCGAGTCGGCACCCGTCCCGCAGGCCACGGTCACCCTGATCTCGCTGAGCGGGCGGCAGTTGGGCCGCGTAGTGGCCCATCCGGACGGTTCGTACACGGTGGACGCGCCGGACGCGGGCAGTTACGTGCTCATCGCCTCCGCCGAGGGCTGCCGGCCACAGGCCTCCACAGTGGTGGTCGACCACGAGCCGGTCTCCTACGACATCCTGCTCTCCGGCACCAGCGGCCTGGCCGGCACGGTCAGGTCGGCCGACCACAAGGAGCCGGTCGTCGGCGCCACGGTGGTCGCGGCCGACGTGCGCGGCGACGTGCTCGCGACCGGACTGACCGACACGGACGGCACGTTCAGTTTCACCGAGCTCGTGCCCGGCCAGCTGACGCTCGCGGTGACGGCCGCCGGGTACCGGCCGGTCGCCCTGCCCATCGAGATCGCCGCGCAGGGCGTCGCCGAGAGGGAGGTCGAGCTGTCCTCCGGCCTGCGGGTGCGGGGCGTGGTCCAAGCCGCGGGCCGGCCACTGAACGACGCACGGGTCACGCTCATCGACACGGCCGGCGTCGTGGTGGCCACCGCGACCACCGGCGAGGACGGAGGCTACGCCTTCACCGACCTGGACGGCGGCGAGTACACGGTCCTGGCGGCCGGCTACCCGCCGCAGGCCACCGGCCTGACCGTGCACGGCTCCGGCGTGGAGAGCCACGACATCGTGCTCTCCCACCCGAGCGGGTGACAGGGGCCGGGCCGGACACGCCAGGCGTCGCAGCGTGTCCGGCCCGGCGGTGCCCCGGGCACGGAGATGAGCGGCCACCCCCGTGCGCTCGCCCTCTGGCCCGCCCGACCGGCGGGACCGCTTTCCTCAGCTGGACGCCGAGCGCGAGCGGTTCTCGGCGAGCGCGCTCCGGGTGGCCCCCAGGACGGCGAGAACGTCCTGGGCGGCAGCGCGGACGGTGGACTCGTCCGGTTTGGCGGAGGGTTCGAGGGCCGCTTCGATCGTGTTGCCGAGCAGGTCCGCCCGGTGGTCCGGAGGGAAGTCCTCGCTCGGGGGGACGACGATGCCCCCAGTGATGAACCCGGTCAGCACCGCGTCGATCGTGTAGATCTGGTCTGCCGCCGACGCTTCGACGGTCACCAGCCCGTGCGCGCGCCATACGTCGACGAGGCTGGCGAGCAGAGCGTAGAAGCCGAGTTCCTGGATGACGGGAAGGCCGTTCGCGGTGATGGCGAGCGCGCCGAGGACTTCGCCGTCACCGGCATGGACGGCCCGGGTGACGGGGTCGCGGGTCTGCTGCAGGAACACCTGCCGGACCAGCCTGCTGGGCAGGGCGGCGGACGGCTCCTGCTCGATTCCGGCGGAGACCGCGCCGAGCGTCTTGCGGAGTTCGCGCCGCAGCAGTTCGGTGAACAGCGTCTGTTTCGTCTTCCAGTGCAGGTAGACGGTGCCCTTGCCGATACGGGCGCGGCGGGCGATCTCATCGACGGTGACCCGCTTGTAGCCCCACGCCAGCAGCAGTTCGCGCGCGGCGGCCAGGATGCGCTCGGCGCGTTCGTCGTCGGTCTGCGGGGAAGCGGCCAGGCGATCCGGGGTCATGTGCACAGCATCCCACCACACGCTTCGCGTGACCAAATTTCAAAACTGGTCATCCAGTATCGATCAGAGGTAGGGTCGAGACATGACCTCTTCGTCGCTCCCCCCACAGGACGCCCGCCGCGCCCTCATCGTCGGGTCCGGTATCTCCGGTCTGGCCGCGGCTCTGAGCCTGCACCGGGCCGGCTGGCAGCCCCTGATCATCGAGCGGGCGCCCCACCGCCGTACCGGCGGCTACTTCGTCCGCTTCAACGGCCCCGGCTACACCGCCTCAGAACGCCTGGGCATCCTGGACTCCCTCCCGGACCGCCGCGATCCCGAGGGGCGCACGTTCGAAGTGGACTCCCGCGGTCGCCTCCGCCCCGGCCTGCCCTTTCCCGAACAGATCAACGGCACCCCACTGCGGATGCTGCTGCGCAGCGACCTGGAGCGCGTCCTGCACGAGGCGGTCCAGGACCTGGCGGAGATCCGCTACGGCACCGGCCCCGCCGCCATCGCGCAGAGCCGTGACGAGGTGACCGTGACCCTCACCGACGGGTCGCGGGAGAGCGCGGACCTCCTCATCGGCGCCGACGGCATCCACTCCACCGTCCGATCCATGGTCTTCGGCCCCGAGGACCTCTACCGCAAGGACTTCGACCACGTCGTGGCCGCCTGTGTCATGGACGGCCCGCTGCCCGGCATGCGCGAGGGTGACGGTGCGGTGGCCACCGCACCCGGCCGCTCCGCCTGGATCAACAGCTACCGCGACCACCCCCCGGTGGCCTTCCTGCTCTACCGCACCGACTGGCCCGCCGCAGAGATCCGCAAGAAGCCCTCCGACGCCCTGCGTCAGGCGTTCGCCGGCTTCGGCGGGGACATCGTGCCCGCCATGCTGAAGGCGATGGACCGCTCCGAGTCCGTCCTGTTCGACCAGGTCAGCCAGATCCACCTCAACCGCTGGAGCCAGGGCCGAGTGGTGCTGCTCGGCGACTCCGCCTGGTGCATGACCCTCCACTCCGGCCAGGGCTCCGGCATGGGTATCGCCGGCGCCGAACTGCTGGCCCGACTTCTCACTGAACACGACGACCTGCCCACCGCCCTGGGCAGCTGGGAACAGCAACTGCGCCCGCTCGTCACCCGCTACCAAAAAGAAGCCCTGCGCATGCGGCACTTCTTCATGCCCGCGAACCGCTTCGGCCGCATCGCCCGCAGCACCTTGATCCGCGCCGTCTCCACCCCGGTCGGCGCCAAGCTCGGCAAGGCCCTGATGGGCTGACACCACACGAGAACGAGGAAACGCAATGACCCGGACGACCCGGACGGTAGTCGATCGCTACATCACACTCGTCGACCGTGCGGTACACGAGCCGGAAGCGCTGGAGGAGCTCGGGTCGGTGTTCGCGCCGGAGGCCACCGTGCAGTTCGGCGCGCTGCCACCGGTGACCGGCCTGGCCGACATCACGGAGTTCTACCGACGCTTCTACTCCGACATGGCCGACAGCAAGCACGTATGGACCACCACGGTGCTCGACGAAGAAACGCTCGAAGTCCACTTCATAGCGGCGTGGCGCACCGCCGACGGTCGGCTCGACTCCCAGAGCGGCATCGAGAACGTGACCGTCGACGCGAACGGCCTGATCACGGAGCTGCGGGTGTTCAGCTCGGAGAGCCAGGGCAGCTGAACGGCCTGTGCCGTGCACGTTACCCAGGGAGCAGCGGCCACGTGTCATCACAGAAACAGCGTGATGCCGAGTCGCTGCACCAGCTCATCGGCGCCGACGCCGTACGTCTCCCGGATCCGTACGCCGTCGGGGCCGACGTCGAAGACACCGCAGTCCGTGTAGACGCGGCTGACGCAACCGACACCGGTGAGCGGGTAGGCGCACTGCGGCACGAGCTTCGGCTCACCGGAGCGGGTGAAGAGCGTCATCATCACGTAGACGTCCTTGGCACCGATGGCGAGGTCCATGGCGCCGCCGACGGCAGGGATGTTGTCGGGCTCAGCCGTGTGCCAGTTGGCGAGGTCGCCGTTGAAGGCGCCTGGTACGCCCCGAGGACGCAGACATCGAGGCCTCTCGCTCACCGTGCGCCCCCTGCGACGGGACCGGGCTCGTCGTCGCCGTACCCGTCGACCACCCCCTCGCCCGCCGGTCACGGCTGCGCGCCGCGGACCTCGCCGGTGCCGACCTGATCGTGCATTCCGCCGACCGCCGGTCGGTGATGTACGACGTCGTGCTGGGCCTCCTGCGCGACGCCGGCGTCGAGCCACGCATCCGCCACGAGGTCGGTGAGACCTCGACGCTGGTCACGCTGGTGGCCGGCGGCCTCGGCGTCGCCGTCGTGCCCGAGCCCGTTACCGCGTTGGCGCTCAGCGGCGTCGCCTACCTACCGCTGACCGGGGCCGACGCGCGCGTGGAGCTGGCCGTCGCCCACCGCGCCGACCGCTCCGAGCCGCACCTGGAGCGCACCGTGGAAATCATCCGGGCGGCACTCTGAAGACAACGGCACCTGAAGTCAGCCCCCCATGGCGCAACAACCCTCCTGACACCCGCAGCGTGATGCGCGCGTCGCCCATCCTCTGCCCATTGCGGGCTGCCACCCGCCCGCTACCGTCTCGGCATGCCTCCGCCCCATGCACGCGAGAGGGCCGGCCAGGAGGAAGGTCTACGCAACGATCTTCGCGACGGAATCACGAGCCTGATGCGCGATGCGGTCGTCCGTAGTGTCGTCCGCCCCGCCCACGCCGATGGCGCCGATGACCTCCCCGTCGGCCGTCACGATCGGCACGCCGCCGGCGACCGGCAGAAGGTTGGAGTCGACCAGATGGGGAGGCGCTACCTGCATCTGGGGCGACGCGGCGAAGGTCGCGAACCGAGCCGTTGGGACACCGCTCACGGCCGAGGTGTAGGCCTTGCGTCGCGCGGTCTCCACGCCGAGAAGGCCGACGCCGTCATCGCTGAGGAGAACCTTGGTGACGCCGCTCCGGTTGACCACGGCAGCGCACACCTTGTGCCCCTCGGACCTTCCTGCCTCCAGAGCGGCAAGTGCCGCGCCGTGCGCGATCTCGTAGCTGAGCGGCTCTCGCATGATGAGGTTCCTTCCCTGATGGCCGAAACGTCGACCGAGCGTCTTCTGCGGTGTCCTCAGGGCACCCCCGCCCAGACGATCACTGATTCCGGGGGCGCCCGGAGCCGCTCAGTATGCCGCCGCGGGGCCCGAATGTGAAGCGCCCCTCACATTCACGTCCGAGGCTGGGAGATTACTCCGCCGGCGCACCGAGGAGATACAGGCAGGCAGCGTTTACGAGCTCGTCGGTGAGTTGACGCCACGTCAGCGGCCGGTCGGACTCGAACTGTTCACCGTGCAGCACGCGGTTCATGCACGCCCCGTACACCAGGCGATAGGCGACATCCAGGCGCAGCTCCGGCTCCGGCGCGTCAATCATCGACTCGATCGGCTCCAGGAACTGCCGGAAGACATGGCCGGCGTCAACGCTGGCCTGGGACCCAACTCGCGCCACTGCCGGATCGGCGGTGCCCGCGGTGATGAAGACGCGCATCAAGCACTGGTGCGCTTCGAACGTCTCGGTGAGTCCGGCGACCGCCGAGGCGACCAGCGCGGTCGGATCCGCGCGCCGCGGAGCGAAGCGGCGGATGATGTCAGCGCGAAACTGATCGATCATGTCGTGCTGCAGAGCGGCGATCAGGCGGTCCTTGTCGCCGAACCGCCGATAGACGCTACCCACCGAGACACCCGCTCGAGCGGCGACGGCCGCGACGGTGAGCGCCTCGGTGCCGCCCTCTTCGAGGAGGGTCGTACCTGCCTCCAGGATCCGCTGCTGGGTCAGCCGGCTGCGCGCCTGCTGCGCCGGCGGCAGATCAAGTGACTCTTCGGTACTCACCGCCCCAGCGTAAAGGCAGTCGGGGGCCCACAGCGCCGGCATCCGCTCCGGACAATCTCCGCGCCTGGCGCCGCCGGGCCGTGAACGGCGGCGCCATCAGCTCGACGAGCGAGCGGCGTACATGGGCGACGACAAGATCGACCACTCGCGGCCGAGGCTACCCGTCGAGCAACCGCTCCTCTCCTCGTCAAGGGCGCCCATGTACGCGGCCCTTGACGCACCGCGTCAAAAAATGCGAATGTGAATTAACAATCCTATTCAAGGGCCGCACATGACGGTGCCCCCGCAGGCGATCCCACAGCCCTGCACGTGTCACCGGCGGTGTGCCCGAGCCGCACGGGAGGCAGGACCATGGCCACCACTTCAGAGGCCGACACCGGCACGGGCTACGGTCGCCCGAAGCCCTCGTACAACGCCCGCCTGCGGGAGGTCGGGCCCGGCACGCCCATGGGCGAGGCGCTGCGTCGCTACTGGCACCCGATCGCCAGCTCGGAAACGCTCGCCGCCGGGGCGCTGCCGCAAAAGACCCGCGTGCTGGGCGAGGACCTGGTCGTGTTCCGTGACGGGCAGGGCAAACCCGGTGTCGTGATCGAGCGCTGCGCCCACCGCGGCGCCAGCCTCCACTTCGGCCGTGTCGAGGACGACGGCATCCGCTGCTGTTACCACGGCTGGAAGTTCGACGTGCAGGGCCGCTGCATAGAGCAGGCCTGCGAACCGGGCCTCGGGCGCAGGCGCGACGCCGCCCGTCAGCCCTGGTACCCCGTCGCGGAGCGCTACGGCCTGGTCTTCGTCTACATGGGCCCGCCCGACCTCAAGCCCGAACTCCCCCGCTACGACGCGCTGGAGAACCCCGCGGAGGACGAGAAATACTTCGCCAGCTGGCCGGTCCCCCACGCCGCGGTCCTCGGTATGCCGGCGGACTTCAGCTGGCTCAACATCTACGAGAACTCCGCCGACCCGACGCACGTCACCTGGCTCCACTCCACGCACAGCGGGTACCAGATGCTGGGCACCGGCACCTTCGGGGGCTACCCCGAGAACTTCTTCGATCCGGCCACCATCGCCGAGCGCCTGACGTACGAGCGCACCGACCACGGCGTGAAGTACACCCAGCGATTCGAGGTCGAGGGCGAGGACGGCGAGGTCACCGAGTACGGCTTCGCGGTCGAGCAACAGCTTCCCAACGTCTTCGGCCTGCCGGACTTCGTGAAGGTGACCCCCGACGGGCGGCCGGATCAGTTGCTGTGGGTCGTGCCCTCCGACGACACCAGCCACCGCCTCTTCTTCTCCATCCGCTCGAACGATCCCGAGCGCATGGTCCGCTTCGTGACCGGCATCACGCAGAACGGCAAGCAGAACCACGAGCTGACCGACGAGGAACGCCACCGGTTCCCCGGTGACACGGAGGCCCAGGAATCACAGGGAGCGATCACCCTGGACTCCGAGGAGACCCTGGCCACCGGAGACCGCGGCGTCGTCATGCTGCGCCGCATGCTTCTCGCGATGGCCGACGACGTCGAGGCCGGGCGCGATCCGATCAACATCGTCCGCGACGCGTCAGAGGTCCACCACACCCAGTCCGGCCTCTTCACCATCGGCAAGCGCCCGCCGAGCGACAACGCCACCACCGCCACCACCACCGTTGGAAGCTGAGCAGGAAAAAATGAGCAACGAGTGGCTCGACACCATCGTGGTCGGCCGGCGCGACGCGACCGCCCGGATCGTGGTGCTCGACCTGGCCGGTCACGGCGACGCCGAGCTCCCGGAGTTCGCCGCCGGCGCCCATGTCGACGTACTCGTGGACAGTGCCGCCGGGCTGGTCCGCCAGTACTCCCTGTGCGGGTCTCCGCAAGACCGCACCCGATACCGGCTGGCGGTGCTGGCCGAGACGGCGTCGCGCGGCGGCTCGCTGGGGATGCACCAACTCCGCGAGGGCGACAGGCTGCGGATCTCCCGTCCGCGGAACAGGTTCGGAGTCTCGCACCGGGCACGTCGCCATCTGCTGGTGGCCGGCGGTATCGGCATCACTCCCCTGCTGGCCATGGCGCACGCGCTCGAAGCCAGGGGCGCGGAGTACGAATTGCACTACTGCGCCCGGAGCCGGGCGGAATCCGCGTTCGTCGACGAACTGGAGCACAACCCCCGCGTTCGGCTCCACTTCGACGACGGACCGGACGACCAGCGTTTCGGCATCGCCGCCGACATCGGCCCGCCGGACCCCGAGACGGCGATCTACGTCTGTGGCCCCGGCGGCTTCATGGACTTCGTGATCTCCTCGGCACGCGGAGCGGGATGGCCTGCCGAAGCGATCCACAAGGAGCGCTTCGCACCCGTGGAGAACGCCGACGCGCACATGGACGACGGGACCTTCACCGTGCGGCTCGCCAGGACCGGCGGCGAGTACGAGGTCAAGGAGGGCGAGAGCGTCCTCGACGCCCTGCTCGCGGGCGGCATCGACGCCCCCTACTCGTGCCAGCAGGGGATCTGCGGCGAGTGCATCGTGCGCGTCCTGGCCGGAGAGCCCGACCACCGCGACGACATCCTGACCGACCGTGAACGCGCCGAAGGCATGTTCACCACATGCTCGTCACGAGCACACTCATCGATCCTGGAGCTGGACCTATGACGACCCCCTCGCCCACCACAACCACGTCGACCGTCCAGGCGATCGAGCAGGCAGAGGCCGCATGGCTCGTGGCTCTCACCCAGGGCGAAGACGCGATGACCTCCCTCATGCTCGAGGACAGCCGGGCCGTCCACGGCCCGGTCGGGAAGATCGACGACCGGGAGACCTTCGTCCATTTCACCTGGACCCGCCGCCGCATGGTGTTCGCCAAGGCGGAAGACCTCAGCATCACGGTGCGCGGCAACACCGCGATCACCACGTGCCTCCAGGAGATGCACATCGTCTTCGACGAGAACCTCCCGCCGTTCCCGGTGCAAGAGGCGGTGACACGAGTCTGGGAGGAGACCGCGGAGGGCTGGCGTCTGGCGCACATGCACCAGGCCAAGCGCATGCCGCCGGTCTGACTCCCGGAAACGCCAACCGCTGAAGGCTGCTGTCCGATGAGTGAACAAGAGGGTTCATTGCGCGACACCGGCCACGGAGAGTTCCCCGTACATGGTTCGGGCGGCGATCGCCGCTGTCGTGAAGGTAGGGCAACGCATGTCAACCACTGAGATCGAGGCACCCACGTCCGGCGCGGTCCGGACCAGTGACCTCCTCATCGCGGGCGAGCACGTCGCGGCCAAGGACAGCCGCTACTTCGAGACGGCCGAGGCCCTGACCGGTGAACCGATCGCGCGGGTCGCGGCAGCCTCCGTCGAGGACGTCAACCTCGCGGTGGACGCGGCGGCGGCCGCCCTCCCGGAGTGGTCGAGCCTTCCCCCGGCCGCACGACGGTCGGTTCTGGAGCGTGCGGCCGTCCTGCTCGGCGAACGCACCGACGAGATCGTCGCCACGATGAGCCGCGAGATGGGTGCCACTCTGCCCTGGTGCGGCTTCAACGTGCAGGTCGCCAAGGGCATGCTCGTCGAGGCGGCGGCCCAGGCCTACTCCGCCGTCGGGGAGGTCATCCCGTCGGACGTGCCCGGTCTCACCGCCCTCGGCGTGCGTCAGCCGGTCGGCGTCGTCGTCGGCATCGCGCCCTGGAACGCACCACTGATCCTCGGCGTACGCGCCATCGTGTGGCCGCTGGTGTGGGGCAACACCGTGGTGCTGAAGTCCTCCGAGCAGACACCGCTCACCCAGGCCGCCATCGCCCAGGTCCTCCACGATGCCGGTGTGCCCGCCGGCGCCGTCAACCTCATCAGCAACGCGCCCGCGGACGGTCCGGGCGTCGTCGAGGCTCTGATCGCCCACCCCGCCGTGAGGCGCGTGAACTTCACCGGATCCAGCCGGGTGGGCCGTATCATCGGCGAACTCGGCGGTCGCCACCTGACCCGCGTGGTCCTGGAACTCGGCGGCAAGGCGCCGTTCCTGGTGCTTCCCGACGCGGATCTTCAGGAGGCCGCCGCCGCAGCCGGTTTCGGTGCCTTCATGAACCAGGGCGAGATCTGCATGTCGACCGAGCGCGTCATCGTCGACAGAACTGTCGCCGACGAGCTCTCCTCCCGCCTGGCCAAGCGTGCCGCGGGGCTGGTCGTGGGCCCCCCGAGCGACCCCACCTCACAAGTCGGTCCGCTGGTCCACGAAGGCGCCCGCGACCACGTGATCGAGCTGATCGAGGACGCACGTGCCAAGGGGGCACAGGTCCTGACCGGTGGCACGGCCGACGGCCTGTTCGTGGAGCCCACCGTGCTGCGCGGTGTCACTTCGGACATGCGCATCTACCGCGAGGAGTCCTTCGGACCGGTGGTCTCGATCATCGAGGTGGATTCCACCGACGAAGCCGTCACGGTCGCCAATGACACCGAGTACGGGCTCTCCGCAGCGGTCTTCGGCAAGGACGCGGCTGTGGCGCTCGACGTGGCCCGCCGGATCAAGTCCGGCATCTGCCACATCAATGGCGCCACCGTGCACGACGAGCCCCAGATGCCCTTCGGCGGTGTCGGAGCCAGCGGCTGGGGGCGATTCGGCTCCCGCGCCGCGCTGGAGGAGTTCACCGAGTTGCGCTGGATCACCATCCAGTCGGGGTCCCGCCACTACCCCATCTGATGAAGCAGGACGAGGGTCGTGAGGCGCGCGTGACACGGCGTGCGCCGTACTCCCGGTCTTGCTCCCCTGACACCGGATCGGAGATCGGACAATGCCTCAGACCGACGACGACCGTCACGAGATCCGGCAGCTCGTCGAGAACTGGGCGCTGTGGCGCGATGCCGGGGACTGGAGGCGCTTCGCCACGGTCTGGCATCCGCGCGACGGCTGGATGAGCGCCACGTGGTTCCAGGGAAGTGCTGCCGACTTCATCAAGGCCAGTCGCGAAGGCTTCGAGAGCGGAGTCAGCATCCTCCATTTCCTGGGTGGCCACACCGCGGACATCGTCGGCGACCGAGCCATCGCTCAGACGAAGATGACCATCAACCAGCGATCGAGCATCGACGGCGTCGAGGTCGATGTCGTCTGCACCGGTCGCTTCTACGACTTCCTTTCCCGCCATGAGGGGCGCTGGACCCTCGTGCGCCGACAGCCGATCTACGAGAAGGACCGGCTCGACGTCATCGACCCCGCTGTCTCAACGACCTTGGATCCCGAGCTCCTGAACCGGTTCCCGACCGGCTACCGGCACTTGGCCTACGTACAGACCAAGGCGGGTTTCACGGTGAGGAAAGGGCTTCCCGGCCTCACCGGCACAGCCGTCGAGCAGCTCTACTCCGAAGGCAGGCGATGGCTGACCGGCACCTGATGCAGGCCGATGCCCGGCTGCACTCGACCCGCCGAAAATCTACCGAAAGAGCAGGCGATGAGGTTCACACACGAGACCCTTCCCCAGAGGGTGGTGTTCGCGGCCGGGGAGTCGCCCGTCGCGGTGGCGGCGGAGGTCGAGGCACTCGGCGGTTCCAAGGTCATGCTGATCGCGTCGGACCGCGAGAAGGAACTGGCCGACCCGATCGCCGAGGAGATCCCGGTCGTGGTGCGTCACGAGGAGGTCGTGATGCACGTACCGGTCGAGGTCGCGCGACGAGCCCGTCAGGCGGCGGCCGGCGCGGACATCCTGGTCAGCGTCGGCGGCGGCTCGACCACGGGTCTGGCCAAGGCAGTGGCGATGAACACCGGGCTGCCGATCGTCGCGGTGCCCACCACGTACGCCGGCTCGGAGGCGACCAATGTGTGGGGCCTGACCGAGGGTGAGACCAAGAGAACCGGTGCGGACGACAAGGTGCTGCCCGCGTCGGTCGTGTACGACGCCGGCCTGCTGACCACGTTGCCCGGCGAGATGACCGTGGCCAGCGGACTGAACGCGATGGCGCACTGCGTGGACTCGATGTGGGGACCACGGACCGACCCGATCGACCGGGCACTGGCGCAGGAGGGCATCCGCGGTCTGGCGACCGGCCTGCCGGCGGTGGCCGAAGACTCGACGGGCGTCGAGGGCATCGAGCAGACGCTGTACGGCGCCTACCTCGCCGCTGTCGCGTTCGCCTCGGCCGGCTCCGGGATGCATCACAAGATGTGCCACGTCCTCGGCGGCATGTTCAACCTCCCGCACGCACAGACCCACGCGGTCGTGCTGCCCTACGTGCTGGCCTTCAACGCCCCGCACGCCCCGGAGGCGGAGGCGCGTATCGCCCAGGCGTTCGGCGCGGTCTTCCGCACCCTCGCGGCGAGCGCCGGCCTGGCCGCCCTGTGCCAGGTGCTGGACGCGCCGAGGGCGCTGCGCGACTACGGCATGCCCGAGGAGGGCATCGCCAGGGCGGTGGATCCGATCATGAAGGCGATCCCGGCCAACAATCCCGCCCCCGTCACCGATGAGAGCCTGACCGCGCTGCTGGAAGCGGCGTGGGCGGGCGACCCGATCACCTGAAGGAGGCCGTCATGGCTACCTACGTCAACCCCGGCTCGGCCCGGCCCGGTGACCACGGCACGATTCACCGGGAGGTGTCGCCCGAGCAGCAGGCGGTCGAGCAACGGCTCGTCGACAGCGTCGTGGGCTCCTTCGACGCCTGCGAGGACCCGAGGCTGAAGGAGCTCATGGTGTGTCTGGTCAAGCACCTGCACTCCTTCATCCGCGAGGCCCGGCTGACCGAGGACGAGTGGGGGGCGGCGATCGACTTCCTCACCAGGGCCGGCCACATCACCGACGACGTCCGGCAGGAGTTCATCCTGCTGTCCGACACCCTCGGCGCGAGCATGCAGACGATCAACGTCAACAACCAGGCCTACAAGGGCGCCACCGAGGCGACCGTCTTCGGGCCGTTCTTCGTCGAGGGCTCCCCGGGGATCGAGCCCGGCGAAGACATGGCCTTCGGTGCTCCCGGCGAGCCCTGCTGGGTCGAGGGCACCGTCACCGACACCGACGGCAAACCGCTCGCCGGCGCGCGGATCGAGGTCTGGGAGGCCGACGAGGACGGGTTCTACGACGTGCAGTACGACGCCGGCAAGCGCGCCGGCCGGGCGCACCTCTTCTCCGCGGCCGATGGCGGCTACCGCTTCTGGGGCCTCACCCCCACGCCGTACCCCATCCCCGACGACGGACCCGTCGGCAAGATGCTCGACGCGGTCGGCCGCTCACCGCTGCGCGCCGCCCACCTGCACTTCATGGTCTCCCACCAAGGGGCGCGCACTCTGGTGACCCACATCTTCCCCGAGGGCGACCCGATCGGCCGCCAGGACACCGTCTTCGGCGTGAAGGACTCACTCATCAAACGGTTCGAGCGGCAGCCCGGTGGCACTCCGACACCCGACGGCCGCGTCATCGACGGCACGTGGAGCCGGGTGCGCTTCGACATCGTTCTCGCCCCCGCGGGCGTATGACCGTCCCTGTCGCTCCGACCGAGGAGGCAGTTGCCGCCGCGGACGCGAAGCGCGTCGTTTCACACTCGCCACCGGCGCTTTGCGTCGCCGCGTTCTGCTGGGCCGTCGTGAGCGCGAAGGTCTGACAGGCTCGGACCACCGGGGCACGGGAGATGGCCGCCCAGTAACGCCAGAAGGGCGGACCGCCGGCGGCCGTCTCTCTCGCGCCGTCTCAACTCCCCTCCCCCATGCGGCGGGTGGCGCTGAACCTGCCGCAGGAGACGTGCTCCACGATCGTGCCGTCGGGAAAGACGATGCGTGCGGTGGTGGCCGGTGGGACGTCCACCGTGACGGTGAACAGGTCGTCGGTCATGCGCCACTCGACGGCGATCGTCCCCTGTGGGGACTCGTGGGTGCCCCGTGCCCACCCCACGGCCGGGTGCGGGACGGGCGCGACCTCGAAAGACTCCCAGGCGATCGACCCCGGGCGCTGGCGCAATCCCAGGATATGGGTGTGCAGGAAGCGGACCACCGCGCCCTTGCTGTAGTGGTTGAGGGAGTCGTGGGCGGTGCCGGCGTCGTCGACGCCCTCCCAGTCCTCCCAGATGGTGGTCGCACCCCGGTCGAGCATGTACAGCCAGGAGGGCGCGGTGCGCTGGAGGAGCAACTCGTAGGCGACGTCGGCGTGTCCGGTGTCGGCGAGGACGGGAAGCAGATCGCCGGTCGCGAGGAAGCCGGTGGTGAGGTGGGTACCGGCCGCGCGGATCAGCTCGACCAGCCGCGTGGCGGCGGCCTCGCGCAGCTCGTCGGGGACGAGCTCGAGAGACAGCGCGCGCACATAACCGGCCTGGGTATCGCCGGTGGTGCATCCGTCGGGCGAGAGGAACTCGGTGCGCCAGGCATCGCGGATCCGCTCGGCGATCGCGGCGTAGCGGGCCGCGTCCTCACTGCGGCCCAGCACCCGCGCGATGCGGGCCAGGGTCGCCGTCGAGCGGTACAGGAACGCCGTGCCGATCTCGCCCTTGTCGGCCATGAACCAGGCGACGGGGTCGGCCTGGACGGGGTCGATACGGGTGCCGTCGGCCGCTTTGGCCTTCGGTTCGGCCCACTCGCCCCAGTGGAAGGAGCCGTCCCAGAGGTACTGTTCGTGCGGCAGCGGCTCCGTCGAGCTTTCGATCCGGGACGGGTGGCGGGCGGTGCGGGCGGTCGTGAGCGCCCACTCCACCCAGCCCACCATCGCCTCCCAGCTCTCGGCGAGTACCTCCCGGTCGCCGTAGGACTGGTACAGCTCCCAAGGGACGGCGACGATCGCGTCGCCCCAGCCGGCGGAGCCGGTCATCATGGCGAACTGGTCGTCGAGGTGGTGTTTGATACGGCGTCCGTCGGGCGAGAAGTTGGCGATCCGGCCGTCGGGCAGCTGGTCGTCGCGGACGGAGCGGAGCCATTTGCGGCTGAAGCCGAGGACGTCGTACAGGCGCGTGGCGGTGGGGGCGAAGACCTGGTAGTCGCCGGTCCAGGCGAGGCGTTCGCGGGTCGGACAGTCGGTGGGCACGTCGACGGCGTTGCCGCGAAAACTCCACTCGGCGATGTCGTGAAGGCGGTCGAGGTCTTGGTGGCCGCAGCTGAAGGTACCGGTGCGGCGCAGGTCGGAGTGGACGACCCGCATGACGAGACTCGCCGGGGCGAGCGGGGCGCCGTCGCGGCGGACACGGGCGTAACGGAAGCCGTGCACGGTGTGGCGCGGCTCGAACGTCTCGCCGTGGCCCGCGGACACGGTCTCGTCGCGCTGGACGAAGGGAATCGGCGCCTGTCCCGGCCGAGTCGCGTCCAGGTGGGTGGTTGTCAGATCACCGTCGGCGCCGACGTGTTCTCCGTAGTCGATGACGGTACGGACCCCGGCCGGGCCGAGGTCGCTCAGGGAGATCCAGCCGGAGGCGTTCTGCCCGAAGTCGGCGATCCAGAGCCCCTCCTCGAGCTGCTGGACCGACTGTGCGGGGCGCGACTCCACGACCCGCACCGGCGGTGCCGACGACCAGGCGATCGCGGGTGCCTCGACCTGGTCCACGAGGACGGGCTGTCCGCTGCCCGGCCCGACGCGGAAGTCGGTGGTCTGCCCGTCCATGAGATCGGCCCGGGTGATGGCCGACTCCGCGCTCGTCCACGTCCCGTCGGTACGGACGACCCGCCGTGTGCCGTCCTCGTGCACGAGGTGCAGCTCGGCCCGCGCGCCGGGAACCGTGCCCCAGCCCGCCGGTTGGCGGAAGGCACCCACCTGGCCCCGGTACCAGCCGTCGGACAGCAAGATCTCGATCCGGTTGTCGCCCGTGACGACGGCGGCCGTGACGTCGTGGGCCTGGGCGTAGAGCGTATGGTCGTAGGAGGTGGACCCCGGCGTGAGTTCGGCGGTGCCGGCCCGCTCACCGTTGACGTACGCCTCGTACACCCCGAGTGCCGTCGCGTACAGCCGTGCCGAGCGCACCCCGGCCGGTACCTGGAACCGGGTCGACAGCGCGTACGCGGGCCGCCTGCCGTATTCGCCGTCGCCGGACTCGGCGGGACTGATCCAGCGCGCCCGCCAGTCGGCGGCGGACAGACCGCTTTCGAACGCGTGCCAACACGACCACGGCGAGCCGCCGTCGGCGCCGAGCGCCCGGACCCGCCAGGCCACCCGGCGACCGCTGTCCAGTGCCGCCCACGGCCAGGCGAGGAACCGGTGCCCGTCGGTGGCAGTGGTCACGGTGGCCCGCGTTTCGCCGTCGACGGTGCACTGCACCTCGTACACCACCGGGTGCGCCGCGTCCGACGGCGGCTTCCAGGACAGCCTGGGCGCGGGCCCCGACACGGGGAAGTCGTCGCCTCCGCTGTCGATGCCCAGGTCGTGTGGTGCGTTGCGCATGCTGTGCCTTCTCTGAACTCGGTGGAACGGGATGCTTCTCGGGGCGACGGCCGGGAGGCGACCTATCGGACCGACCTGATCTTGAACTTGACGATCAGGCCACCGACCAGGGCCAGAACCGCGCCGAGCAGATAGAGCTGGGTGTAGTTCTTCTCGCCGCCGGGGCTCACCCCCAGGGTGATGACGAGCGGGGCGATCAGCGGGGCGACGGCGCTGGGAATCTTCTGCGCGAAGGCGACAACGGCGAGGTAGCGGCCGGCCTCGGCCCGGTCCGGCAGGACGGCGAACACGATCGCCTGGTCGACGGCGCTGAACACCGCGATGGCGAACTGCATGAGCACCGCTCCGACGACCAGCTGGGGCAGTGAGCGGGCGAACGCCTCGGTGACGGCCCCGGCCACGAACACCGAGGAGCCGATCAGGGCGAACAGCTTGCGACGGCCGAGCTTGTCGGACAGGAAGCCGCCGCCGATGGCGCCGCCCGCCGCGGCCACCACGCCGATGGTCCCGATGACCGCCACGATCCCGGCGACCTCCTTGACCGGCAGGTCGAGCCGCTGCGCGTAGAAGAATGTGCCGAAGGTGGTGTTGAAGTACAGGCCCATGAAGAAGACGAAGCGGCCGAGCCAGTTCCAGCCGAAGTCCGGATACTTGCGCGGGTTGAACCCGTAGCTGGCGACCATGCCCTTCAACGTCACCCCGCTGGTGTGCACCAGCGAGCGGGAGTCGCCCTCGGGCTTGAGCACGGGGAAGAGGACCACCAGGGCGGCACCCAGGACGCCCGGGACCAGGAACACCAGGAAGGTACTGGAAGCCACCGCGTACGCGAGGCCGATGCCGATCACCGGGGCGATCTGGGTCATGACGCTGGTCAGGGCGGAGATCCGGCCCCGCTGTTCCTCGGGTACCCGGTCCGCTTGGATGTTCTGGATCGCCTGCCCGGCCGTCGACCAGCCGATCATGCCGATCACCCACGCGAGGCCCAGCAGGAGGACCGACGGCGCGAGGGCGACCCCGACGAGCGCGGCGGTGCCGAGCAGGGCACCGCCGATCATGAAGGGTGTGCGGCGGCCGAGCCGGGAACGTGTGCGGTCGCTCCAGAGGCCGATCAGGGGGCTCAGGACGAGGTAGACGACCTGGGCGGATCCGGTGACGTACCCGAGTCGCTCATCGTGCCCGGAGGCGAGGTCGTCGATACGCACCGCGAGGGAGTAGGAGAGCGGGACCATCAGTGCCAGGGAGCTGCCGAAGCTGGCGATCATCAGCCACAGGAGGTAGCCCTTGCCGACCTTCCGCAGCGGCGGCGCCTCGACCTCGGGCGTGGCGGACGGCTTGTCGGGAGCCTGGGCCTGGGCCGGGTCCTGCGGTGCGGTCGTCGGTGGTAAGGCCGTCGATGAGGGAACTGCCGCGCTGACGTCCCGGTCGTCGTGAGGCATGAGGACTCCTTTGTCACATGGCTGCAAGGCTCGGCGGCCACCGCCGGGGCGCAGGGACGGCCGTGGGCGAGGGACGACGGCCGCCGCGGTTCCCCACGACGGCCGACTCGTCGGTGGCCGCGTCGGCGGACGGTGCCGGGGGCCGACCTGCCGCGCGCCATCGGGAGCGACGGGGTGGGAGCACGGGCCGGCCCTTGCCGTCATCACGCCAACGATGAGTCGGCGCCCTTCGGACTGGCGCGGTCGTCAGCCGGCCGCGGCCTGGCCCGGCTTGCGGCCGTCCAGTCCGCGCCAGCGTCGGCGCAGGGCGAACGCGGCGGACTTGGGCTTTCGGTCGCGGGTGAACACTCCCTTCTTGTTGCCGTCGACACGGTGGATGCCGGGCGAGGTCTGGAAGTCGGCGAAGTTCCACACGTGCTCGCCGACGAACTCGGGGATGCGGTCGAAGACACGGTGGTACGTGGCGAGGAAGTCGCCCTGGTACTCCTCGCTCCACGGTGCGTCCCAGACGGAGTGCAGACCGGGCTGGGTGTCGGCGCCGTACTCGGACATCATGACCGGCTTGCCGAAGCGCTGGACCCACCCGCGCAGGTCCTGCTCCAGATACCCTTCGGCGGTCGCGAGGTCGCCCGTGAACAGGTACCAGCCGTAGTAGCGGTTGATGCTCAGGACGTCGAACAGGTCGCCGATCTGGTCGTTCTGCGGGGTCGCGAACATGACGGCGGCGTAAGTGAGGGGGCGGGTCGGGTCGAGCTTGCGAGCCATTTCGACCAGCGGCTCGAAGTACTCGCGCGCGCCGTCCTCGTTGGAGGCGGGCTCGTTGGCGAGGCACCACATCACCACGCTCGGGTGGTTCTTGTCCCGTTCGATCAGTTCTCTCAGGTGCTGGGCGTGGACGTCCCGCGTGGTCCCGCCGAAGTTCTCCGGCGCGAAGGTCGGGTTCGGGGGCACACCGGTCAGCCCGCCCTGGACGCCCAGGTTGAGGCCGACGGCGGCGGTCTCGTCGATGACAACGATGCCGTGCCGGTCGGCGAAGTCCAGGACCTCTTCGGCGTAGGGGTAGTGGGAGGTGCGGAAGGAGTTGGCGCCGGTCCACTGCATGAGCTGGAAGTCGTGGACGAGGTAGGCGTCGTCGTGGCCCTTGCCCCGGACGGGGGTGTCCTCGTGTTTGCCGAAGCCGGTGAAGTAGAACGGCTCCCCGTTGATGAGGAAGTCGCTGCCGCGCACCTCGACAGTACGGACCCCGAAGGGCTGGGTGTAGCTGTCGAAGGTCTCGCCGTCCACGGCCAGTTCTACGACGAGGTCGTAGAGGTAGGCCGCGCCCGGCTGCCAGAGCGTGACGTCCTCGATGCGCAGGACGCCTTCCGGGCCTTCACCCTCCGCAACGGTCCGGCCGGCCTCGTCCACCGCGCGCACCCGCACGGCGACCGCCTCGGCGTGCGCGCCGGCGGTCCCCACGAGATAGTCGACGGTACCGGCCGCGCCGTCCCGTCCGGTGACGACGGTGACGTCCTCGATGTAGGTCGTCGGCGTGCTGTACAGGCGGACCGGGCGGGCGATGCCCGCGTAGTTGTAGAAGTCGTGCAGATACGACTGACGTTCGCGGCCGTCGGGGCCGGTCGTGACGGTGCCGGGCGGGATGGTCACGTTCGTCAGCCGATTGTCGACGCCGACCGTCAGCCGGAACGCGGCGCCGGGCTCGACGATGCCGGTCAGGTCCGCCTCGAACGGTGTGTAGCCGCCGGTGTGCTCGGCCACGAGCCGATCGTCCACGTAGACCTGCGCGGCATGGGTGACGGAGCCGAAGCGCAGGACCAAGCGCTCACCGGTCCAGCCGCGCGGGACGCGCACGTCGCGCTGGTACCAGACCGTGCCGACGTGGTCACGGATCTCCGGGTCCACGAACAGGTCGTTGTAGCTGGCGGGCACGGGGACTTCGAGCGGCGGGACGAGCCGCGACGCCCACGGGGTGGCGCCGGTCCGGGTGCCGAGAGCGAACCGCCACAGGCCATCGAGGCCGACGACGTCGCGGGTGGGGGTGGTACGGGGCGAGAGCATGGAATTCCTACCGGGTGCTCGGGGCGGTCGAGTTGGTCGGGCGAATTGCGGTTACGTCGTCTCACCGGCGTCGGCGAGGAGCGTGCTGCCCGTCATGAAGGCCGAGAGGTCGCTGGCGCAGAACAGCACCACGCGGGCGATGTCGTCCGGCACGCCGAGCCGGCCGAGGGGGCCCGGCCGCATCACGGACTGGATCGCCTCGGAGTCCAGGGGCACCCCGGCAGCGGCGGCCGCCGCCGTGTTCCCCTCGGTCGGTACGAACGCCGGCGCGACGCCCAGCACGCGGATGCCGAACGGGGCGAACTCCAGGGCGAGTTGCCGCGTGAGACCGCGTGCCGCGTGCTTGGAGCCGACGTAGGCGGCGAGGCCGGGGGCCGTCCCGCGGAACCCGGCCGTGGAGACGACGTTGACGACGACGCCCCCGCGCTCGGCCTCGCTCATCCGGCGCGCGGCCTCCCGGGAGCCGAGGAAGACCCCGCGGGTGTTGACCGCGAACACCTCGTCGAAGGCCTTGTCGGACATCTCCAGGGCGGAAACGCTGGGGAAGATCCCGGCGTTGTTCACCCAGATGTCGATCCCGCCGAGCTCCCGGACCGCGAGGTCGGCAGCAGCCACGACGCTGTCAGGGTCGGTGACGTCCAGGTGGGCGGCCAGGGCACGGCCCTGCCCCCGGGAGTTGAGCCCCCCGGCCACCATGCCGGCGAGTTCGTCCTGGACGTCCGCGACGACTACGTCCGCTCCCGCTTCGGTCAGCCGCTCGGCGACGGCCCGGCCCAGCCCCCGGCCCGCGCCGGTCACGACGGCGCGCCGCCCGGACAGCGAGACGAGTTCGGCCAGGGACTTCGACGAGACATCGGGTACGGAAACCTGCACGGTGTGTCCTCCGTGTGAGCATGGTCAGATCCGGCCGCGGCGTGCGGTCTCGCCCAGCCACGCGAGAGAGGGCTTGGGGCGACGCTCGAACGTCTCGCGGTCGACCTCGACCAGGCCGAACGTCGGCGCCCAGTGGCCCCACTCGTAGTTGTCGAGCAGGCTCCAGTGCAGATAGCCGCGTACGTCCACCCCGTCGGCGATCGCCTTGCCGAGGTGCTCCAGGGCCTCGCCGGTGTAGGCGATACGGCGGGTGTCGTCGCCGGTGGCGATGCCGTTCTCGGTGACCAGGATCGGCAGGCCTCCGGTGACCTCGGCGGTGTGGCGCACCGCGATGCCCAGGGCGTCGGGCCGGTAGGCGGTCCCCACGAGCGTGTTGTCCGGGTGCGGCGGGTAGGGCTCGATACCGTCCTGGCCGACCCACTGGCTGGAGTACGACTGCACGCCCACGAAGTCGTCGCCGCGCGCTCCGTCCAGGTAGAGGTCCTCCCAGGTGCACTCCAGTTCCCGCTTCTTCTCCTCCGCGCCGGGACGGGCCACGAAGGCGCGGTTGGCGACCGTCCAGCCGACCTTGGCGCCGGTGCGCTCGCGCAGCACCGTCCGCGCGGCGTGGTGCACCTCGACGAGCCGCTCGCCGATGGCCGCGTCGGGGGCCGGGAGCGGCGGGCGAGAGCCCTCATTGTCGAGGGTGGGGCTCTGCCACTCCCCTTCGGCCTGCGGGGTCTGCAGGGCCCGCGCCATGCCGACCATGATGGCCAGCATGTTCGGTTCGTTCATGGTCACGACCCATTCGACGCCGTCGAGGATCGGCGCGACCGTCTCGACGTAGGTCCGGAAACGGTCGACCGCGCGTTCACCGATCCAGCTGCCCTCCTGGGCGAACCAGAGAGGGCTGGTGAAGTGGTGCAGGGTCACGACCGGGGTCAGGCCGAGCTCGAAGGCCGTTTCGATCATGCGCCGGTAGTGGGCGAGTTCGGCGCGGGAGATAAGCCCGGGCACGGGCTCGACGCGGGCCCATTCGACGCCGAAGCGGTAGGCGCCCAGCCCGGCGTCCGCGAGCAACCGCATGTCCTCGCGGTAGCGGTGGTAGCTGTCGCAGGCGTCGCCGCTGCGCTCCATGCCGGGGATGCGTCCCTCGTTCGCCCAGAAGTCGCTGCCCAGGTTGTTGCCTTCGATCTGGTGCGGTGCCGTAGATGCGCCCCAGAGGAATCCGGGAGCGAGTTGGGTCATCGTCGACTGCCTTCCTGAGTGCCGAGGGTGACGGTCCCGGCAGGGCTCGGGCCGCCGGGGTGTTTCCGCGTGCCCCCGCGGGTGGCCGGGAGTGCGGGCGCTGGACGGGGGACGGGAAGTGGCTGCACCCGAAGCACCAACTCTTACCATGTGGTTGGTTTTCGCTGGAACGTAAACCGCGATGGCGAGGGAGGGAAGCCCGGACGGCGGTTTCGTGACCTGAGCGTTACCCGCGCGGACGGGTTTCTGCCCCTTCGTCAGGGCCCACAGACCGGGTCAGGGAGGAGGCGGGTACCGCAGATGGGAGCCGTGGCCCAGCGGGCCGCGGTGTTGGGCGACATCGCGCGCATGAAAGTAGGCACGGGTTGACTGCTCCCCGGCCGTGGCCGGGATCGTTCATGGCCGCGTGATCTCCGTGGACGCCCGACCGGACGCCCGCGCCCTTCAGCCGGCGTCTGCGGTGTCGCCCCGGTCGAACAGCAGCCGTACGAAGTCGGTGACCGGCCCCACGATGTCGAGGTCCTGATCAAGGACCCACTGCAACTGGAGCCCATTGAGCACAGCCTGGAAGAGGACCGCAGCGCTCTCGGGGCTGATGCCCTCGCGGAGCCTGTCGCGGGTCGACTCGTCGGGAAATCCGTCGACGAACTGTGCGCGGCTGCGTTCGTAGCGCTCGACGAAGTAGGTGTGCGCGGGATGATCGGGTCGTGAGGCGGCCGCCGCGAGCTCGATCCACAGCCGCATCAGCTCGGGGGCCTTCTGGTGGTGGCGGATGAGCCCGGCGAGGTAGGGCCCGAACTGGTCGGGGCTTTCGACCTCGTCCAGACCCTGCCGCCACTCCTCGGAGTCGCGGTCGGCGAGCACCTCGGCGAGGAGTTCGTCCTTGTTGCGGAAGTGGTGCAGCAGCCCGGCGTGGGTGATGCCGGCCCGTTCGGCGATGTCGCGCAGGGATGCCTTGGCGTAACCGTGCTCGGCGAAGCTGTCGCGGGCAGCCCGTACGATCTCCGTCCTGCGGGCCGCTGTTTTGGCATACGGTCCACGTGCCTTTGCCTGATCCACGGTGCGCTTACCCTCCTCGACGAAGCGAACCAAAGATCTACCACTGATCGGAATTCGCACGCCGCGCACCCTCAGGTTCCGCGACGGCGCTCTCGTAGCGTTGAAGAAACTGTTCCACGAACGCTTGGGCTTCCGTCATGCCCGTCGCCTTCTCCATCATGATGATCCGGCCGAGGGCGGTGGTGAGCATGAGCGACACGGCCGGGGACACCTCGGGCCGCAGCTCGACGCCCGTCTCCGCGAGGCGACGCGTGAGCGCCTCCAGCTGCACTTCGCGGTAGCGTTCGGCACGAGCTGCGTTCGGCCCAGTCGCGCAAGTTGCTGCCCGACCGCGCCGAACGAGGTGGCGATGGCCGACTCGAAGGGGGTGGCGCCGACCGTGAGGTCGGCAGCCGACAGGCCGGGCTCCCAGGTGGGGCTCAGCAAGAGGCGGCAACCGGCTGGGTCCGGTCGCCTTGGTCGCCGTAGCGTCCCGGCCGACCGCCCGCGTACACGGCGAGCGCGACGAGCCCGGTCAGAGCGATCAGTGCGCACACGGCGCCCCAGCCCAGTGCGGCGTAGGCGCGGGTACCGAGCCACGACCCGGCGCTGCCGCCGAGGAATGCGCAGGTCATGTAGCCGGTGTTGAGACGGCTGCTGGCCTCGGGCCGGAGGGCGAAGATGCGGGCCTGGTTGGCGACCTGTCCGCACTGAACCGCCACGTCGAGCAGCAGAAGCCCGATGGCCAGTCCCACGACCCCCGGCGCCCCGCCCAACAGGCCCGCGGTGAGCACGGCCGCGGCCGCGAGGGCGGCCAGGATGCACCACAGGTTCACCCGGTCGGCGCCGAGCCGGTCGACCCAGCGCCCGGCCGCGGGCGCGCAGAACACGCTGCCCGCGCCGATCAGGGCCAGTAGGCCCACGGCCTGGGTGCCCATGTCGTACCGGGGGCCGCTGATCAACAGGGCCAGTGCCGTCCAGGCCGCGCTGAATCCACCGAAGAGGGTGACCTGGAAGAACACGGAACGCCGCAGCTGCCGCTCGTCGCGAAGCAGTCGCAGCGTGTCGGCCAGCAGCGTCGGGTAGCGATCCTGCACGGCCGGGGCGGTACCGGGCAGGGCGAGACCGAGGACCACGGCGAGCAGGACGGTCAGAGCGGCCGCGATCAGGTACGGCATGCGCCAGCCCAGGTGCTCGCCCAGGACGCCACCGAAGGTGCGGGCCAGCAGAATGCCTCCGATCAGTCCGGCTTGCAGGGTGCCGATCACACTGCCGCGACGGTCCGGCTCGACCAGCCCGGCGGCCATGGGCAGCAGGAGCTGCGGGACCACGGTCGCCACGCCCACCACACTGCCGGCCGCGAGCAGCAGACCGGACGCCGGGGCGAGACCGGCGGCCAGGAGCGCGAGACCGGTCACGGCGAGCAGCCCGATGATCAGCGGACGGCGCGGCAGGCGGTCGCCGAGCGGGACCAGTAGGAAGAGCCCAGCCGCGTAGCCGAGCTGTGTCACCGTCGCCACGACTGCCGCCGTGGCCGGAGCGATGTCGAAGCCGCGGCCGATGAGCGGGGTGAGGGCCTGCGGGAAGTAGACGTTCGCGACGCTGACGCCGCAGGCCAGCGCCATGAGAAGCGGCAGCCCGCGACCTATGCCCGTCGACGCGGGGGCGGGCGGAGGATCGTTTCGGGACATCACCCATCTCCAACCGAACGAACTGGATGGTTCGTATGTAAGCTGGCACGACCACCTTCACTTCGTCAAACGAACCGGTTCGTTACGATGGGATGCATGGCGTATGACTCCACGGCGACCAAGGCACGCATCCTCGCGGCGGCGACGGCGGAGTTCGCCGCGCACGGTGTCTCCGGTGCGCGGGTGGACCGTATCGCCACCGAGGCCAAGGCCAACAAGCGGGCCATCTACGACTACTTCGGCGACAAGAACAAGCTCTTCGCCGTCGTCCTGGAACGTGCCCTGGCCGAACTCGCCGACGCCGTACCGCCCAGTGACGACCTCCCCGCCTACGCCGAGCGTCTCTTCGACTATCACCGCGCCCGCCCCGAGGCCCTGCGGCTGGTCATGTGGGAGGCCCTCGAGATCGGCGACCAGCCGGTCCCGGCGGAGGAGGCCCGGACCGCCCACTATCAGGACAAGATCGACGCCGCGGTGTCGGGCGGCCGGGGCGGCGACGCCCGCGCTCGCGTGTTCTTCACCCTCGCCCTGGCCGGCTGGAGTATCGCCATGCCGCAGCTGCGGCGGATGATTCTCGGCCCCGGCCACAGCCTCGACGACCTCCGAACGGATGTCGTCCAAGCGGTACAGGTCTTGTCGGCAACGGCCGAGAGCCAGGCGTAGCGCCCTGCCGGGGGGACGAGTCAGGTGCCCCCGGGCCATGGACGCCCTGGATGGGCAGGAGTTGGATCCGGATGGGTCCTGAAGGTGATCAGCCACCTCAAAAAGCGGCGATGCCCATCACGGCGGAGATCATCGCCCGGTCTGCCCCTGTCACAGGGCATCGGCCCCATCCACGGCACGGCTGACGTCGACAGCCGCCAGAGCGGCCCCCTGATCGACGCTCTCGAAGCGGCCACCCCCGCGCACCGGTACGGCTATTGCTCAGCGGCCGTCCACTCGACCCCATTGGTCAGGCTGGCAGCAGCTCCGCAAAATCGCGCACAGGTCGCGATCCATCCCAATCGACTGATGCCCGCCAGGCGGATGTGAAGATCGCCCGTGTGGTCTCGCTGTCCTGGACGAGCTCGATCATTCCCGGGGCACCTTCACCGCCGTCAAGGAAGAAGACGCTGCCCCCTGGGGCCAGATCGTGGAAATGCACCGACGCTCCCGTCGCCGTACGGCGTTCGACCTCTTCCTTGAGGTTCGGCACGGCCTTGGCGACGTGATGGAAGCCGTAGCCATGGCGTTCGTAGGCGTCCTTGTAGATGGAAGGCTCGTCGTCGAGGGTCTGGACGACCTCGACCATCATGTGCCCAGAGAAGGCGAGGGCTATGGAGAACTCTGCCTTCCCCGGCTGACCACGGTAGGTGGAGCCCTCACCGCCGAGCCTCTCGTTCACGAACCATGGGCCGACGCCGAGTTCGTCGATCCACCAGCGCATCCCGGCGCTGAGATCGGGGACCGCGTACGCGACCTGAATGATGGCGCCCGTCGGCTGGCCGAAGGGAAACTCCATGGTGACTGTCCTCACTCGGGTCCTGTGGCGCAACTGGTGGTCGACAGTGGTCGTCGCCGCTATACCGCCGGGCGGATGAAGCCGGTGAGGCCGCCGTCCACCGGCAGGGCCGCACCTGTGACGTAGCTGGCTTCGGATGAGGACAGGAAGAGCACGGCGTCGGCGAGCTCATCCGGTTCTCCTTCTCGGAGCATCGGAGTGCTGAGCCTGATCCGCTCCCGGAAGGCGTCCGCTTCTCCGGGCGGCACGCCCGGCGTGTGCGCGGAGATGTCGGTGTTCATGCCAGCCGGAATGACAATGTTGACCCGGATTCCCTCGCCGATGACCTCGGCGGCGAGAATGCGTGTCAGGTGCTCGAGTGCGGCCTTGCTGGTTCCGTAAGCGGCTGTCCCCGCACTGGCCCTTCGACCGGCGGCCGAGCCGCAGAAGACGACGGCCCCGCCGGGTGCGAGCAGAGGTCTGAGACCCTGCATGAGGAAGAACGAGCCCTTGACGTTGGTGTCGAACACCATGTCCCACGTGGCTTCGTCCATGTCGTCGAGACGCTTGATGCCCGCCTGCCCCGCGTTGAGGAAGGCAGCATCAAGGTGGTCGACGCGTTCCGCGACCTCGGTGACCGCGGCCTTGATACCGCCCGACGAGGAGAGGTCGGCTTCAACGGTGATCGTGCCCTCGCCGATCAGTCCGCTCGCGGTCTGCAGCCGGTCCGAGTCCCGCGCGAGGATGACCACGCGAGCGCCCTCGCGCGCGAATGCCCGTGCGGCGGCCAGGCCCAGTCCTCGGCTGCCGCCTGTGACCAGGCACGTCTTCCCGAGGAAGCGCTGACGCCGGTCCGCGACGGCCTGGTCGCGACCTCCCGCGTCAGTCGTGTCGTTCATGGTGCTCCTCATGGTCGTTCCGGAGTGGTGGCTCATGCGTCGACCTCGACCCCGCCGAAGGGAGCTCCGCCGTTCAGGACGCGCTCCTCCGGCGGAACGGGCGCGAGGCTCACCCGCACATCGATGCAGGTCGGCCGACGGGCGGCGAGGGCGGCCTCGATCGCCGGACGAAGCTGGTCCAGCTCCGTGACGTCGACGCCGTCCGCGCCGAGCGCTCGTGCCACACTGCTGTAGGAGCCGTTCTCCAGGCGGTTGTTGGTGACGCGGTCTTGTCCGAAGATGAACTGCTGGGTGTGCAGGGTGGCGCCCCAGGCTCGGTTGTTGAGGACGATCGCGATGACCGGCAGCCCCGCGCGGACGAGGGAGTCGAATTCGGCGAGGCTGTAGCCGACGGCGCCGTCGCCGGTGACGAGGATCGTCGCCTTGTCGGGGGCCGCGTACTGCGCTCCCAGAGCCACGCCGAAGTTGCTGCCCATCGAACTGAGGTAGCCGTGTCCGAGGTAGTGGGCCACAGGCGCGAGCGCGATCGTCTCGGAGAGCCACAGCTCGGTCAGAGCGCCGTCGACCACCACGGTGGCCTGGTCGGGGACGCTCTCGGCGATCCGGCGGACCGCGAGGTACGGGTGGATGCCGCCCTCGTGGTTCTCGGTTTCGGCGGCCAGCGCGGACCGCCGGGCGGACGAGACGTCTCGCAGGGTCCCCAACCAGTCGTCGCGCCCTGAGGGGGTGGGGCTGTCGCCCAGGCGCTCGTTCAGCAGGCCGATCGTGCCGACCGGGTCGGCCTGGATGCCGAGCCCGACGTCCTGGAGACGGCCGAGCTCACGGCCGTCGGGGTCGATCTGGAAGATCCGCGAGCTCTTCGGGAGCAGCCGGCCCGTGCCGAACTGGGTGGCCAGTCCGAAGCGCAGCCCTAGCATCAGGACCAGGTCGGGCCGCTCGTCCTCGGGGACGGTGGCCAGGGTCTGGAGGAGACCGACGTGCTGTTCGGAGCCGACGATCGCCCCGAGGCCCTCCCAGTCGGAGAAGAGGGGCACCCCGGCACGGGCGGCGAACTCGTGCAACTGCGCGCGTGCCTCAGCGGTGACGAAAGACTTGCCGACCAGCGCGATCGGCCGACGGGCGGCGCCGAGTGCCTCGATGATCCGGTCGACGCCACCGGCGGGGGCGATGCCGGTGCCGTCGATCTCGAGGCGGTAGTCCTCGACCTCGTCGACGTGGACCGACTGGCGCAGGACGTCCCAGGGAATGTCCAGGAGCACCGGGCCCTTGGGCTCCGACTGCGCGGTGCGGATCGCCTGAGCGACCAGGCGGGGGATCAGCTCGGCACGGGTGACGCGATGCGCGAACTTGGTCACCGGGGTGGCCATGGCGACCTGGTCGAAGCCGGCCTGCTGGTCGTTGATCTGGTCCGTCTCGAGAGGACCGGAGCCCGCGATGTAGAGGACGGGAGTGCGGTCCAGATGGGCGTTGGCGACCGAGGTCAGGACATTGGTGAAGCCGCCACCGGCTGTGACGACGGCGACCCCCAGGTCACCGGTGACCCGTGCGTAGCCCTCGGCCGCGTGGCCGGCGTTCATCTCGTGCCGCACGTCGACGATCCGCATCTTGGCGTCCACGGCATCCTGGAAAATGCCGTCGACGTGTGCTCCGTTCAGGCCGAAGGCCACGTTGACTCCGGCACGCTGCAGTGTGCGCACGACGAGCCCACTACCGGTTGCGGTTGCCATTCGACGGTCCGCCTCTCTGGACGTACTCAAGGTTTCGACAAAGGTCGCTGGGACAGGGCCACATCTCGGCCGCCCGTACGGGAGTCTCGAGTGTGGCCTGCGTGAAGACAACGGCTGTGTTCGTTGGATGGTCAATGCCTTGTTCGGCGTCGAAGGCTCGGGATCTCGTCGAGCGGACTGTTCGCGCAAGCGATGTCAGGCTCCGGCATCCTGCACATGGTCCTGAAGTGATCGGTGTGCCGCCGTCGAGTCGCGCTCAGCCGGGTGGCCGCACGCATCGCCTCCCGGCAGCAGATGGGCCGCGTATGGAGTCGGTTCACGCCGAGGCTGAGACAGCGGCCTCGGGGTCGTACTCGTAGATCCAGCCGTTCGCCTTCAGCGGGTCGGCCTGCGAGTACGCCAGGTCGCGTGCCTGCTGCTCAGGGCCGTCGGGAAGGTGATTGATGTGAGACCTTCCACGCGACACCTCCTGCAGGCGTGCCGTGCGGGGACGCCGTAGCTCTTCATAGCGCCTCAGCGCCGCGGTCGGGTTGCCCGGGTCCGCTGCGAGGCAGAGGGCCAGGACAGCGCCGTCCTCGATGGCCTGGGCAGCGCCTTGGGCAAAGAACGGGAACATCGGGTGGGCCGCGTCACCGAGTAGGGTCGCGTTCCCACGGTTCCAGTGGTCGAGGGGCTCGCGGTCCAGCAATGCCCAGCGCCCCGGCGTGTCGGCCGCCCTGATCAACTCCACCAGACGCGGATCCCAGCCGGCGAACTCGTCGAGTAGTTCATCGACCGTCGCGGTGGCCGTCCACGACTCGACACTATTGGCCCCTGCAGGTGCGAAGGCGACGAGGTTGACGTACTCCTCGCCGGAGACCGGGTAGTGCACAAGGTGGTGGTCGGGGCCGATCCAGAGGGTCTGGGCACGCCGCTTGGCGAAGTCGGGTGCTCTCTCCGCCGGTACGAGACCTCGGAAGGCACAGATGCCTGACTCCCTGGTGTGCGTCGGCCCGACGATGGCGCTGCGCACGTATGAGTGGACCCCGTCGGCGCCGATGAGGATGTCCGGGCGAACCGTCTCTCCGTCCTCGAACCGAAGAACCGCCTGGTCGCCTTCGAATTCGACCGAAACGCAGCGCTTGCCGAGGTGGATCGAGTGCTCGGGGACAGCCGACCTCAAGGCGTTCAGCAAGTGGGCGCGGTGGACGGTGTAGGTGTGCTCGCCGTACAGGCGTATGCACCCCTCCCCCAGGTTCTCCGCGGAGAGGACGGCGCCGTTCTCCCAGCGCCGGAACTCCCAACCGGTCTCCATCTGGACCGCCCGCTCGATGAACCGATCCAGCACGCCGAGACGTCGCAGAAGGCGGGCCGCGTTGGGCGCGATCACCAAGCCGGCGCCCACCTCGGTCAGGGCCGTCGCCTGCTCGTAGAGGTCACATCCGAAGCCCTTGTCGCGCAGGAAGGCCGCGGCAGCGAGGCCCCCGATGCCACCACCGAGGATCGCGATGCTGGGGGCGCCTTCTGTAGTCATCATGCTCTTTCACTCCCGTGAGCCTTGAGCGAGGTGGTAACCGGCTGCACGCAAGAGTTCGGCAAACAGTGCATTGTTAGAACAACTCCATTCATTCAATGAACATTGAAGGTAGGGTGACAGGGACCACGAACAAAGGAGGAGGGCCGATGCCTCGCGCGAACGAACCAGGGCGCTCAGTCAGCTCTCGGCTGTGGGATCTGCTGTTTGCCTTCGACCCCGACCACACCGAGCTGAGCCTCGCGGACCTGGTCCGGCGCACCGGCATGCCACACGCCACCGCCAGGCGCCTCACACTCGAACTCGTGGAGGTCGGCGCGCTGGAACGCACCACCGACAACCGTTACGCGATCGGCTTGCCGCTGTGGCGCCTCGGGACCCTCGCACCGCGCGCCGAGACGCTCCGCAGCGCCGCGCAGCCGTTCGTGGAGGACCTGTACACGGCTCTTCACCAGCATGTGCAACTGGCCGTCCTCCAGGGCGACCAGGCCGTGATCATCGAGCGAGTGTCGGCGGTCAATGCCGTTGGCCTGACATCGCAGGTCGGCGGCCATCTCCCCCTACACTGCTCAGGCGTCGGAAAGGTGCTTCTGAGCCACAGCAGCCCAGCCTTCATCGACGAGGTGCTGTCGGGAAGGCTGCAACGCTTCACTCCCAAGACGATCGTGGACCCGACCGCACTGCGTCGCGAACTGGCGTCCTGTCGCTCGACCGGAACGGTGGTGGTCAAGGAGGAGCTGAGCGAAGGCGCCGAGTCGGTCGCGACGCGCATCGTCGATGGCCGCGGCCACGTCGTCGCGGCTCTGTCTGTTGTGGTGGCTGCGGGCTCGATCAAGTTGCAAGCGGCCGTTCCCTCGCTGGTCGCGAGCGGACTGGGATTGTCCAGGAGTCTCGGCTGGCGGCCGGGCGTTCCCCTTCGCACCTCGTAAGCCCTTCGCGCGGCGAGGAAACCACCGCGTCATGCCGGCGGTTGCCGCCGGGAGAGCTGCATGTGGCCGAGGCGCCATCCCTCGTCGGTCGAGAACCACACCCGTGTGGCCACGGCCTGAACCAGGAACGGCGCCAGATCGGGCGAGCGCCGGATGCGCATTTTCTGAAAACACGTCACGATGGCCCGCTCCCCTCGCTCTCGGCACATCACCTCGCTGGTCTCAGCCTCGACGGTGGGGCCCATGGACGCGTTGTAACTGAGGAAGCGCTCGGGTCCATGGACATTCCCGACCGGGCCATGAACGATCACACAGTTGGGAAGCATGAGCTCACGCTGCTCCTCGTCGCCCCTGGTGATCGCGACGAGCCACGCCTTCTCCGCCTGAGCGACCGTATCCGGCATGCGGACGTTGTTCACACTGCTTGATCCTGAGTGTGCGCTGGCCATCGTTCGACTCCTGTCCGAATGCGTCGGGTAATCGTTGTGCGTCATACGCCGTGGCTGCCGGAAGCCGCCCATTGAGAGCGCAGCGCCCCAGACCCGCCACGCCATGCCCCGCGCGCGGGTGGCAGTAGCGGGCGTGCCGACCACCACCATGGCGAGACCCGTCGGTAAGATGGCCGCAGGCCCGACACCATTGAGGGGTTGCGCGCACGGCGAGAACCACCGCCGCCAGAGTGCCTGAGCTCAGAGTGCGTCTTCCGCCCTCTCCCTTTGCCTCACTGGGTGGATCAACCTGAACCATGGATGACTTCTTGCGCGCGCAGCGACAAGGTAGAGCGTCGCGCCGCCACGGCCAATGGGCGTGTCCATTGGACGAACAGGCCACGTGCTGATCGGCAGGCTCGATGCAGAGGTGTCTGGGGGGACACCGCGAGGATCAGCCGGACGACCAGCAGGGTGGGGCCATGTCCACATGCGAGCTTCCCTGGCGTGCCCCAAGTGACCAGGGCACGAAACCGCCCGCGGGCAGTTCTACGAACGTGTGGTGCTGGTGCGCGATGACGCCCGTAGCCGGGATGTCCATCAGGCCGGCCAGCACATAGGCGGCGGACAGTAACGTCGCGGCATGGACGACTGGCCGGCCAAGCAGCTCAACATCGCCCGCTACGTCTTCCTGCACCCCGCCGCCCGAGGCCTGTTCGACGACTGGCACAACCAGGTCCGCACCTGCGTCTACGGACTGCGCGCCCTGGCCGGCATGGAGCCGGACGCACCCGACCTGACGCAACTGGTGGGCGAACTCCTGCTGAAGAGCATCGAGTTCGCACGCATGTGGGAGCGCTACGACGTCAAGGGCCACACCTACGGGCACAAGACCTTCCACCATCCCGAGGTCGGTGACCTGACCTTGGGCTACCAAACCATGCAACTGCAGGGCACCCCGGGTCAGTGCACGGTCGTGTACTACGCCGAGGCCGGCACACCCGAACACGACGCGCTGGCTCTGCTCGACCTGGTCGCCGCCGAGTCCGAGCACGCACCGAGACACTCACCGACTGGCAACCCAACGAAAAGTCATGAGCACATGCCTTCTCACATCACGCCCAGCAGCGCACAGCCGCCGACGCGTACCCCCGTCGGCGAGGGTTCGAGTCCGGACTTGACCGGCGCGCAGAGCTACGGGAATTTCTTCGATCCCGCCGGGCCCGGCTCAGACCCGAGGACGTGGGATTGCGACGCGAGGAGCTCGCGCAGCTGGCTGGGGTGTCCTTCACGTACTGCACCCGTCTGGAACAGGAACACGGTGACACCATGTCACCCGACGTACTGGACGCCGTCGCCCGCGCCCTGCGCCTGAGTGGAGACGAGCACGCTCATCTGTTCCGCCTGGCCCGGCCGGAACTTCACGGGAAACGGCACACAGTGCCCCAGAGGCAGCGGCTGCGGCCCGGCGTCCAGCACCTGTTGGACGCGCTCGACGGGGTCCCCGCGTATGTCTGCGGCCGACGCCTGGACATCCTGGGCTGGAACAGGCTCGCCACCACCGTGTTCGGCGACTGGTCCCGGCTCCCACCCAACGAGCGCAATCTGTCCCGGCTGGTCTTCCTCTTCCCTGCGGCACGCGACCGTTTCGCCGACCTGGAAGCCAAGATGCTGTACATCGTCAGCGTCCTGCGCGTGGAGGCGAGCACACCACCGGTGGATACGGAACTCGCCGCCCTGATAGGTGAGTTGGCGGACCAGAGCATCGACTTCCGACGACTGTGGGCCCAGCACGACGTGCGCCGCAGGGGCCACGGCGTCCAGCGGCTACAGCACCCGGTGGTGGGCGGACTCACCCTGTCCTTCGAAGCCATGACACTGCACGGCGGCGACACCGACCAGACGCTTGTCACCTATCACGCCGCGCCCGGCTCGGCGTCCCGGAAAGCTCTGTGGCTGCTGACGGGACTGGCGACCCTGCGCACCGAGCCGACCTCCTGACAACAGGACGCATGAAGCAACAAGATCCTGCCGTCGCTCGCGGGGAAGCGCCACATCCTGCGCTCCCTCAACCGGGGTCCGAGGAGAAGAGCGTGGCTGTCGCGGTCGGGGGCAACCCAGCCCGCGTGCCGACGCTGGTGGTCGAGGCCGCCAAGCGCAGCACTCCCGAGCAGCTCGATGCCCTGGAGCGTCACATCGACGACCAAGAGGCGGCGACTGACACGGAGGCCGCATTGAACGCGGCGACGGCCTTCCACGTCGACATCGCCACACTCTCCGGAAACCGGCGCGCCGAACGCATGATGGTCAACCTGGGTGACGAGGTCCGCCGAATGCACTACCTCGTGCCCAGCCTCCGCAACAGGATCACGGAGGAAGCCGAGATCAAGGACCATCGGGACCTTGTGGCAGCCATGAGACGCCTCGACATCGAGCAGGCCTACGAGATCATGGATCGGCACTCCCAGGAATCACTGCGGCAGAACTCCAAGGTCTGACCACCACCTGATCGACCTGCGGATGCCCGCATCATCCCTGCCCGGCGCCGGAAACCATGCGGGCCATCAGGCGTGGCTCCCGCCTCGGGCTGCCACGCCGGCTCGCCCGCCACCACACCGCCCAGCAGAACCGGATCACCAGTGGCATCGGCCGCCGGAATGTCCGGCACCGCCCGCGGAGACACCCGGCCGGTGAGCTGACCGGCCAGGTCCGGGCCCGTACGGGGAGTGTCACCGTCGAGGGCGGCGGGCCCCGCGTAGCAGTACCCGAGGCATCGAACTGCCCGCAGCGAGGTCTCCCCGTCCGGTGTGACGCTCCCCGCAGTGGCACCTAACCCGGTCTCCACCTCGGCCACATGGCCTCCCGCCCCCGCGGCGAAGCAGGCCGTCGCGGCGCGCACCCGGACATGGCGGCGGCGGGGCAGCGAGGTCCGCGTAGTCGTGCGGCTGGTCTTCCCAGGCCGCATCCGGTGGCCACCGGAACTTGTGACAGGGCCGCATGGCCAGCTCCGTCTTCAGCCGACCTGCCAGCGGGGCGGTGCGAGCGCGGCCATCGGGGTACCCAAAGCGGACGAGTCAACTGTATGAAAGGCGGTGGGGATGATGTCGCTCCCGCTGGTCGTGGGTGTTGACGGATCGGACTCCAGTCTGCAGGCCGTGGACTGGGCGGTGGACGAGGCGGCACGCCATGGGCTGCCCCTGCGCCTGGTCTACGCCTCCCGGTGGGAGCGCTACGAGCAGCGTCTCCCCTCGTTCGGCGGCGGTCGTACCTCGGGGGAGATCGTGGCCGAGAACATCGCCGCCGCCTGCGCGGAACGCGCAGCGTCGCGCAACCCGGACGTGAAGGTGTCCGCCGACGTGCTGGCCGAGGACACCGTGTCGGCGCTGCTGGAGGAAGGCCGTGAGGCATTCGCCGTGGTCACGGGGTCCCGCGGCAGAGGTGAGCTCGCGGACACGCTTCTGGGATCGGTCAGCCTGGCGGTGGCGGCACGTGCCGCCTCCCCGGTGATCGTGATCCGTGGTGGGGCGAGGAACCGTGAAGGCGACTTCCGGCGCGTGGTCCTCGCGGTCGGCGATGTCACGGAGGGGTCGGCGGCTGTCCGGTTCGCCTTCCGCGAGGCGCGGGCGCGGGACGCCGAGCTGCACGCCGTACGCACCTGGCGGCGCCCCGCGCAGTCGCACGCGGGCCAGTCGCTGCTCATGCACGAGGCGACCCACCTGATCTACGAGGAGCAGGCGGCGAGTGTCCTCAACGAGGTGCTGGACGAGGTCGAGCGGGCGGGCGAGGGCGACAAGGTGGTGTGCCACCGCGAGGTGATCGAGGGCCCGGCGCACCGGGTCCTGCTGGACGTCTCGGAGCAGGCCGATCTGCTCGTGGTCGGTGCCCTGCGCCGCCGCGATCTCACCGGTCTACAGCTCGGCCGGGTCAGCCACGCCGTGCTGCACCACGCGGCGTGCCCGGTCGCCATCGTTCCGCAGCAGATCTGACAGCGGCAGATCCGACAAGGGATGGCGCGGGGGCCTCAGTCCACCCGCCACCGTCGCGCGGCGCGCAGCCGTCGCAGATAGGGGTCGTGCGCGTGACGGGGCAGGAGGCGCAGCCGGGCGTCCAGGGACACGATGCCGTCAGGCCGGGCCACCACCGGGTTGAGGTCGGTTTCGGCGAGCTGGGGAAGGTCGCAGGCCATCCGGGACAGTCTCAGCAGAAGCTGTTCGAGCCCTTCCAGGTCGACGGCCCCGCCGCCCCGGTAGCCGAACAGCAGAGGAGCGCACCGCGGTGCGGTGAGGAGGCTGTGCACATCGCGGTCCGTGAGCGGGGCGAGCCTCGCCGCATGGTCGGCGAGGAGTTCGGTGGCGGTGCCGCCGAGGCCGAAGAGCACCAGCGGGCCGAACACCTCGTCCTGGACGACGCCCGCGAACAGCTCGATGCCCCGACGCGCCATGGGCTGGAGGAGAACCCCGGCCATCCGGTCCCCGAAGCGCGCCCGCAGCTCTCTGTAGGCCCGGCGGACCTGGTCCGGTCCTTCGAGGTCGAGCCGCAGCGCCCCCTGGTCGCTCTTGTGCACCAGACCGGGCCAGTAGGCCTTGAGGGCCACCCGGCCGCCCTCGTCCTCGACCAGGTGCCGTCTGGCTGCCACGGCGGTGTTCTCGTCCTCGGCCCACGCCCAGGGCAGTTGGGGAATGCCGTAGCGGTCGAACAGGGCGGCGCAGTCGCGCGGGTCGAGCCAGCCACCGTCGGAGTGGCGGGTGAGGAAGGTCTCCACGATGGCCGTTGCACCGGCCGGGTCGATCCCCGACAGCGAGGGAACGCTGCCCGGCGGTTCGGCCCGCCAGTGGGCGTAGCGGGCGGCGTGGGCGAGGGCGCGCGCCGCCGACCGGGGTTCGGTGTAGGCCGGTACGGGGCTGTCGTCGGCGGTCGGGAGGAGCCGTACGGGGGCTTCCTGGTCGAGGAGGACCGCGGCCACCGGGCGGTGCCGCCGTCCCGGTGCACCGGTGAGTGCGCGCAGCGGGTCGTCGCGGGTTCCGGTGGCCAGCGCGGTGGGCACGAGCACCACCAGTACGGCGTCCACGGCTCCGTGCGCGGTCAGCCGGTCCAGGCAGCAGCGCATCCGGTCGGCGGTGACCGCCGCGGTGGTGTCCACGGGGTTGGCCGTGGCGGCGCCCGGCGGCAGGGTCCCCCGCAAGTCAGCGGCCAGCGTGGGCTCGAGGGGCGGGACGGTCAGTCCCGCGTCGACGCAGGCGTCGGCGGCGAGCACACCGGCGCCTCCGGCGTTGCTCACGACCGCGACCCGGGCACCGGCGGGCAGCGGTTGGGCGTGCAGCAGGGCCGTGGTGTCGACCAGTTCGGCAATGCTCCGGGTGGCGGTGATCCCCGCCTGGGTGAACAAGGCGCGACGGGTCATGGTGGGGGTGGCCGCGGCGGCGGTGTGCGAGGCCGCGGCGCGCCGTCCGGCGTCCGAGCGCCCCGCGTCCACGGTGAGGACGGGCATCGCTCGGGCGACGCGGCGAGCGGTGCGGGAGAACGCGCGCGGGTTGCCGAAGGACTCCAGGTGGAGCACGGCGAGGCGGGTGCCGGGGTCCGACTCCCACCACTGGAGCATGTCGTTGCCGCTGACGTCGTACTTGTCGCCGAGCGAGACGAAGCCGGACACGCCGACACCGAGGCGGCCGAACCGCTCCAGCAGCGCGATGCCGACGCCTCCGGACTGTACGGCGACGCCCACGCACCCCGGCAGCGGGGGATGCGCGGCGAACGTGGCGTTGAGGCGCACCTCGTCAGCCGTATCGGCAATGCCCAGACAGTTGGGGCCCACCAGCCGCATGCCGTGGCGACGGCAGCAGGTGAACAGCGCCTCCGCCTGGTCGACATCGAGCCCCGCAGTCAGGACGACCAGCCCCCGCACCCCCACCGCACCGCACTCCTCCGCCACCCCAGGGACCGCGGGCGCCGGTACGGCGAGCACGGCGAGATCGGGCACGAGCGGCAGAGCCGCCACGGATGGGTACGCCGGTGTCCCCTCGACGACGGGGGCATGGGGGTTGACCGCGTACAGCGCTCCGGTGAAGCCGCCGGACCGCAGGTTCCCGAGCACCGCGCGCCCCACAGATCCGGGCCGCCGGCCCGCGCCGACGACGGCCACCGAACGCGGTCGCAGCAGGGGCCGCAGGCTGGCCACGTCGGCGGTCCGGCCGCGCCGGTCCACCGCCGCCAAGTAGTGCTCGTCCTGTTCCAAGTGAACGGTGCAGCGGACATCGGTGCCGTCGAAGTGGCGGGAGGTGCGCAGCCCCAGATCGGCGAAGACCTTCAGGACCTCGTGGTTCTCGGCCAGCGCTTCGGCGGTGAAGGCCGAGATCCCCGCGTCCCGGGCGGCGTGCACCAGGTGTTCCAGCAGCAGGGTGCCGATGCCCTGGCCGTGGCGTCCCGCTGCCACGGCCAGCCCTATCTCGGCGGAGGCCGGTTCGCCCGGGGCCGTGGGAAGCGCGGTGTACTCGGCCACGCCCACCACGCGCCCGCGCGCCACGGCGACCAGCGCACGGTAGCCGGGGTGCCGTGGCGCGCAGATGCGCTCCGCCGCCGCGCGTACGTGGCGCGGGTTGACCGCGAAGAACCGCAGTCTGAGGTCTTCGGGCGACATCTCCTGGTGCATGCGCAGGACCTCGTCCAGGTCCCCCGGCCGGGCATCGCGGATCTCGACGGTGCTGCCGTCGGCGAGCAAGGCGTGGACCGTGTCGGCATGGTGCGTCGTGTCCGTCATGCCTCTTCCCCTCCGCTTCCGCGTGCCGCGTGATCGGGTACGTAGGTCTGCAGATGCCTCGGCGGACGCACGTAGCCAGTGGGCTCGGGACGGGGCGGCAGCCGCAGATCCGGCAGCCGGACGTCGGCGTACGGGATGGTCGACAACAGGTGGGCGATCATGTTGATGCGGGCCGCGCGCTTGTCGTCGCTCTCGACGACGTACCAGGGGGTCGTGGGGGTGTCCGTCCGCGCGAACATCTCGTCCTTGGCCCGGGAGTAGGCCTCCCAGCAGGTGATCGATTCCAGGTCCATCGCGGAGATCTTCCAGCGTCGTGTGGGATCTTCCAGTCGCTTGCGGAAGCGCTCCTCCTGTATCTCGTCGCTCACCGAGAACCAGTACTTGCGCAGCAGGATGCCGTCCTCGACCAGCATCCGCTCGAAAAGCGGACACTGGCGCAGGAAGCGCTCGTGCTCCTCGGCGGTGCAGAAGCCCATGACGTGCTCGACACCGGCCCGGTTGTACCAACTGCGGTCGAACAGCGCGATCTCGCCCGCGGCGGGGAGGTGTTCCACGTAACGCTGGAAGTACCACTGGGTGCGTTCGCGCTCGGTGGGCACCGGGAGGGCGACGATCCGTGCGATCCGCGGGTTGAGGCGCTCGGTGACCCGTTTGATCGTGCCGCCCTTGCCTGCAGCGTCCCGTCCCTCGAAGACCACCACGAGCCGCTCGCCCTCGGCCCGTACCCATTCCTGGAGCTTCACCAGCTCGATCTGGAGGCGGCGCAGCTCCTTCTGGTACCGGGACCGAGACAACCGTCCGGGGGCGCTCCCGCCCGGCGGTGTGTCGCGCGCCATCCGTCACCTCCTTTCCTCAGGCGGCGAACCACGTGCCGTCAGCCGTGGGGAACGACGGCGACGGGACATGCGGCGTGGTGGAGGAGGGCATGGGTGACGTGGCCGAGGCGGGGGCTCGCGGGAGGCCGGTGGACGTGGCGGCCGACAACCACCAGCCCGGCCGGCGAGGCCGCCGCCAGCAGGGCCTCCGCCGCATGGCCGCGCTCGACCTGCTCGGCCACCGGGACATCGGGATACTTCTCCCGCCACATCTCCACCGCCTCGGCCAGACGCTCCGGCTCCTCATGCCCGGCGCCCTCGCCGGGAAGTGGCCGCGGCCGAGAGCCATGGGGAAACACTGTCTGCGGCGGAAGTACCCGTACGGCACGCACCCCGCACCCGTGTGCCGCGGCGGTGGCGAAGGCGAACTCGATCGGCGCGGCCGACTCCGGCGGATCCTGGACACCCACGACCACCTCACCTCCTCCGGGCCCGGTCCATTCTTCGCCGCCCCGGCGCACCATCACCACCGGGCTCGTCGAGGACCCCAGCACGTGCAGTCCGACCGATCCGAGCAGAAACCCGGCCGCGGGGCCCCGTCCGTGCGAGCCGAGCACCAGCATCTCCGAGGCCTCGCCGCAGGCCACGAGGCCGTCGACGGCTGTGCGCGGGACGAGTTCGGCGGAGACCGGTACCTCCGGGTAGCGGGCCTGGAGAGGCGCTTGCGCCGCCTCCAGGGCCTCTTGTGCCCAGAGCCTGCGCATCTCGGGTGCTTGGGCGGTACGGGCCGTCTGCGCGGGCAGTATCCACGCGTGCACCAGGCGCAGGGGCACATGCCTGTACCGCGCTTCCCGCGCCGCCCAGTCGGCGGCGGCCAGGCTGTCGGGCGATCCGTCCAGCCCCACGGTGATGGGACGCGCCAAGGGGATCTCCGTCATCGGGCCTCGCCCTCCTCACGGATTCCGCTGCCGTAGTGGACAAGCGACCGCCGCGCGTCCGCCTGCGCCACGACACCGCCAAGCCGACCACGGTGATCGGTGACGGTTGGGTGGCCAGGTGAGACGGAAGCCCACAGCGATCCAGTCGACCCCACGGGTGCGGCCGGTCGCCTATGCGGCCAGTGTCGCACCGATCGCGTGGCCACGCCGCCGAGCCGCGGCGCTCATGGGCGGGCCAGTTCGGCGCGACAGCGTGGTTTCCGGTGCGGACACTGGGAGCGAGAGCCGAACCATGAGGAGAGGTCGTGGCCGGACTGCGGGATTTTCTGCTGCGGTTCCGCCCGGTCGGCTCACCGGGCCGGGCGGCTCCCGGCGGCGTGCCCGCGGACCGTACGGTGGAGCTCACCGCCGAGTTGGAGCCGCCGCTGGCGCTCCTGGAAGGGGCCGGGGAGGAAGCCCGACGCATCCGCGAGGACGCGGCCCGCGAGGCGGCGGAGAGGCGGAGCGCGGCCGAGCACCGGGCCCAGGAGGTCGTGGAGCGCGCCCGGGACCGGGCCCGGGCGGTGCGGGCGGCGAGCGCGGCCCGGGTCCGCCGGGAGGCCGAGACCGAGGCGGCGGAACTGTTCGCCAGAGCGGAGCGGGAGGCAACCGCGGTGCGCCGCCGGGCCGAGGAGCGCATGCCCCCTCTCCTGGATCGGGTGGCGCGTCTGGTCGCCGAGGACATGGGGGCGCCGCCAATCCCCACCGGGGGTTCCCGACGGCCCGGGGACGCCGGGCGGGCGGATACGTGATGAGCGCCGGATGGGTGGCTGGGGTGACGCGCGCGAGGGCCATGCTCTCGCGCACCCTCGGCAGGGAGGAGACCGAGGAGGTGGCATCGGCGCCGGGCCTGGATGCCGCCGTTCGTCGCCTGGTCCCCTCGCCCTACGGCCGGGGGCTTGCTCCCCGGGGCACCGCCCGCCGACGCCCAGCGGGCGGTGACGGCCGCTCTCCTGTGGCATCTGCGGGTGCTCGCCGGCTGGCAGCCGCTCAGCGGCGGGAGCGCCATCCGTCTCCTCGCCTCCGGGTTCGAGATCGCCAACGTGGAGGACCACCTGCGCACGCTGACCGGCACCGGCCGACCCCGGGTGCCGTACCGGCTGGGCGGCGGGGCGGCTGGCCCTGCTGGTCGGGCGGGAGGTGTTCGTCGCCCGTCGTCCGTTGCCGCGGGTGTCCGCGGACGCCTGGCGGGTGCGCGGCGCGCTGGAGGGCGCCGCGCGGGGCGGCAGACACCTGGGGGTGTCCGGTGCGCCGGCCTGAGGCGATGGCGCCGGTTCGCATGCGGCGGGTGGCGATCGTCGCCCCGCGGGGCGCGCTGCGGGACGCACTGGTGCGCGTCGCCGAGGCCGGCTGCGTCGACATCGACCACACCGAGGGCGGCGGTCCGAGCGCTACCGGACAGGGTTCCGCTTCCCATCGGCTACGGCGCTTGGGGGCGGCGCCCGAGCGTGCCGTGCTCAGTGTCCGGACGCCCGATCTGGACGCGCTGGAGCGTGCGGGCCGCACCGATCTGCTGGCTGGTGAGGCGCAACTCGAAGAACGCCTCGCGAGTGCGGTGCGGCGCGGGGACGTCGCGGCCCTCGCCGGTTGGTGTCCGGCCGACGACGTTCCGGCGACCTCCGCACGTCTGGCCGCGGTGGGAGGAGCACTGGTGCCGTTGCGCGCACCGCGTGGAGCGGAGCCACCGACGCTGCTGCGCGAGGCCGGTGCGGTGCGGCGTTCGTTCGTGCCCCTGGTGCGGGCGTGCGGGACGGTGCCGTACCCGGACCTCGACCCCACGATGCCTGCGGGCATCACCTATGTGGTGATGTTCGGTGACGCCGGGCACGGGGCCCTGCTGCTGCTCGCGGGTCTCGCGCTGCGCCTGGGCCACCCGCGCCGTGCCGCGTCTCTGCGCCCGCTGTGGCCGTTCGTCGCCGGTGCCGGGCTGACCAGCGCGCTGGCGGGTGCGGCGTACGGCGAGTTCTTCGGGCCGACCGGTGTTCTGCCGGTGCTCTGGCTGAACCCGTTGCGGGACCCGCTGCGGCTGATCGTCGCGGCCATCGGGTTCGGCGCGCTGCTGCTGGCCCTGGCGTACGCGGCGGGCATCTCGAACCGCTGGCGCGAAGGCGGGCCGGCGAACGCCCTGTTCGCGCTCTCGGGCATCGCCGGAGCGATGCTGTACCTGGGCCTCGCCGTCATGGGCGGTGGCATCTGGCTCGCACGCCTCGCGGCGTTCGGACTCACCCATGCCGCGCTCGCACGCAGGCTCGGTGGGGCGCCGAATGGGACCTGCTGGAACCCCGGTGGTCCCGGAGGCTTCCCTGAGCGTGACGCATGCTCTCCGCAGCCGAGCGCGCCGCCGCGCCCGGGCGTCGCCGCCGTCCCCTCGGCCGCCGACGCTCACGCGGCCTCGGAAGGACCCTGCGTGTCATCCGTGCGGAAGGAGATGTGCTCGCTGACGGAGACCACTCCGTCCACGCTCCGGCACAGCCGGACGATGATCGGGATCAGGCTCCGAAGTTCCACCGACCCGCTCAGCGTTACCTCGCCTTCCCTCACGTCGACCGTCACGGCCGAGGGGGCCAGCCGGAGGGTCCGGCGCAGCACGTCGCGGCAGATCTCGTCGTGGATCGCGTCGTCGTGGCGCAGGAAGATCCGCAGCAGGTCACCGCGGCTGACGATGCCGAGCAGCTTGTCGGTCCCGTCCACGACGGGCAGCCTCTTGACGCCATGGACCGCCATCAGACGGGCGGCCTCGGCGACCGTCCACTCGGGGCGTACGCACACGGCGGGTGCCGACATCAGCTCCTCCGCCCTCGCCCCTTCCGTCTTCGCCCGCTCCCATGCCTCCGGATGCGGGAGCAAGACCCGGCCGGACGGATCGGCCTGACCCGACACCTTGCGCAGCAGGTCGGCCTCGGACACCACACCCATCGGGCGGTCGGAAGCGTCCACGACAGGCACCGCTGTGACGTCGTTCTCCGCGAGGAGCGCGACGAGTTCCTTGAACGGCATGTCACGTGGCGCCCGGACCACCCCGCGGGTCATGAGTTCACCGACTGTTCTGTGGTGCATCTGCCGCCTCCTTCGAGGGACGCTCCCGCCCGGTCGGCCTGTTGCCGGCTGCCAAGGGTGGCACCTCGCGTACGGCCGCCGGATGTGCCTCACGGTCCATGTGGCCGGCCATTCGGCTCAGGACAGGGCCTGCCCGCCGTGCCATGGTGGAAGGGGAGGGAATGAGGTGGCAGGAGGCGGATATGCGTGCCCATGTCGGTGACCAACTGATCGTCGAAAGCCCGACCACGGGCGCCACCAGGCGGGACGGTGAGATCATCGGGCTCCACCATGACGACGGAACACCTCCCTACGACGTGCGGTGGTCGGATTCCGATCGCGTCAGCCTCGTGTTCCCCGGTCCGGACGCACACATTCACCACATCGAGCACGCGTCGGAAAGACCCCGGGGCCCCATGGCCCCCGGACATCGGTGAGTATTCAACCGCCATCCGACGACACCGTCGCGGCGCTGGTACGCGACGCCGCGGCCGCTCCGTCGATGCACAACGCCCAGCCATGGCGGTTCCAGTACTTCCACGGCAGGCGCGTGTTCCACATCCGGGGAGACCTCAGGGGCGTCCTGCCGCATTCCGATCCGGAACAGCGCGCCCTGCACATCGGCTGCGGCGCGGCGCTGATGAATCTGCGGGCCGCGGTCGCGCACGAGGGCTGGGGGGCGACGACCCGGCTGCTTCCCGATCCGGCCGACCCGATGCTGCTGGCCTCCGTGACGCTGACCGGACCGCTCGACGGCGGTGACGACGATCCGGCGTCCCTGTACCCAGCTGTGCACGCCCGGCACACCAGCCGTTATCCCTTCACCGAGAGGGCGATTCCCGATCCCGTGCGCGCCGCTCTCGTCGACGCCGCGCACCGCGAACACGTCTCGCTGTCGTTCGCGTCGGGGTGGCACCTTCAGGCCGTCCTGGACCTGGTGCTGGAGGCCGAGGCCCGCAATCTCACCGATCCCGGTGTCGCGGCGGATCTGACCCGCTTCACCCGCAGGGCGGACGATTCGCGGCCCGCCACGGAAGGTGTCCCGGAGTACGCCTTCGGGCCCCGCCGCCGGACCGGCAAGGCGCCGGTGCGGGACTTCGCGGGTGGCAAGCCCGTCCCCGGCCGCCCGGCCGTCGACTTCGAGAGCGCCCCCCACCTGGCCCTGCTGAGCACCGGGCGCGACCGGCCCGAGGACTGGCTGCGCGCGGGCCAGGCGATGGAACGGGTCCTGCTGTACGCCACTCTTGAGGGTCTGGCCACCTCGTTCGTCACCCAGGCCCTGGAATGGCACGACCTGCGCTGGCCGCTCCGCGACCCGATGTCGGGCTCGGCCTATGTGCACATGGTGCTGCGGCTGGGCTACGGGCGGCCCGGCGCACAGACCCCCCGGCGGCCCGTCCGCGAGGTCCTGGACATCGAGCCATAACCCGCTCACGCCGCCTCGCTCTGCCCGGCGGCCCGGAAGTGGCATGCGACGTCCACGACACCTTCCACGGCCCGGGCGAGGCGCGCGGCCATCGGAATCAGCGCGGTGTCGTGCAGTTCCCCACTGAGCGTGACCATGCCCTCGTCCACCCGCACGTGAACATGCCCGAGGGCTGGGAAGAGGAGAGACACCGCCGTGCGGCGGATCTCCTCCGCGATGCCCTCGTCCGGCCGGAGGAACACCTTCAGCAGATCGCCCCGGCTGACGATGCCCTGCAACTTCCCCTCGGCATCGACCCCGCTTGACCCGTCTGACGGCCATGATCCGTGCTGCCTCGGCCAGGGTGGCTTCGGTGTGCACGGTGACCGCCGGTGTGCTCATCAGTTCCTCCGCCGTCACCGCCCTTGCCTTCGCGAGGTCGGGCAGGCGGCGCAGCTGCTCGAAGCGGGTCGGATCGCTGTCCCGGAACTCCTTGGGCAGCAGGTCCCCCTCGGAAATCACTCCGACCACCCGCCCTTCGCCCTCCAGGACCGGCATGGCACTCACATACCACTGGCCCAGGGTCTGCGCCGGTTCCTTGAACGGCGCGTCCCGCCCGACGGCGACGACCGTTCGCGTCATCACATCGCTGACGATGTACGGAGTCTCAGGCACGGACCCTTCCTCCTCCCCTCTCTGTTCCCCCGAAGTCCTGGCTGCGCCACCACTTCCAGTGTCGGGCGGGCGGCTGTTCTCCGGCCACTCAGCAGATCCGCGGCAGTTGCTCACCGAGCGGGAGGTCCACGATGCGGGTTCCGCCGAGACCGGTGCGGGCCACGACCATGCCCGGGTGTTCGGCCACGCACTCGCCGATGACGGCTGCCTCCCGGCCGCTGGGGTGCGCGCGCATCGCGTCCAGGACCGGTTCGGCGTGCTGCCGGGGCACGAATGCCACCAGACGGCCCTCATTGGCCACGTACAGGGGGTCCAGGCCGAGGAAGGTACAGGCGGTCGCCACCGCGTCCGGTACGGGCACCGCTCCCTCGTCCAGGACCACGCCGGTGCCCGACGCCTCTGCGATCTCGCCCAGCGCGGCGGCCAGGCCGCCGCGCGTCGGGTCGCGCAGGGCGTGGATCTCCGGGGTGACGGCCAGCATGGCCCGGACCAGCCCGGCCAGGGGCGCCGTGTCGCTGGCCACCTCGGTGCCGAACGTCAGTCCTTCGCGGACGCTGAGGATGGCGATGCCGTGCTGACCGATCGGGCCGCTGACGATCACCACGTCGCCCGGCCGGGCGCGCTGCGGGCGGATGTCCACGCCGTCGGGGATCAGTCCGATCCCCGATGTGTTCACGTACACCCCGTCGCCGTGGCCGGAGTCGACCACCTTGGTGTCGCCGGTGACCACGGTGACGCCCGCCGTACGGGCGGCGGCGCCGAGTGCCTGCGCGATCCGGCCGACGGTGCTCAGCTCCGTACCCTCCTCCAGGATGAACGCGCAGGACAGGTGCGCGGGAACGGCGCCGCTCATGGCGAGGTCGTTCACGGTGCCGTTGACGGCGAGATCCCCGATGCAGCCGCCGGGGAAGAACAGCGGGCGGACGACGTAGGAGTCGGTCGAGAAGGCCAGCCGGGCGCCGCCGAGCGTGACGGTGGCCGAGTCGGTGAGCCCTCCCGCCTCCCCGTCGCCGTAGGCGGGGAGGAAGAGGTGCCGGATCAGCTCCGCGGACAGCGCGCCCCCGCCACCGTGGCCCATGACCACCAGCGGGTGGTCACGCAGTGGCAGCGGACACGACCAGCCGGTGGTGGTATCAGTCAACGGACGTCGTCTCCTCCGTGCGGGGCATGGTCATGCGGCGGTACAGGTAGTAGGCGGCGCACGCGCCCTCGCTTGAGACCATGGTGGCGCCCAGCGGTGTGCGTGGGGTGCAGAGGGTGCCGAAGGCCGCGCACTCGTACGGCTTCACGAGCCCTTGGAGCACCTCACCGCTGCGGCACACGGCGGACTCGTCGGCGACCAGGCCGGTGACGTCGAACCGGTGCTCGGCGTCGTAGTCGCGGTAGGCGTCCGACAGCCGCCAGCCGCTGCCCGGAATGGTGCCGATGCCCCGCCAGGCACGGTCGGTGGTGGTGAACACTTCTTTCAGCACCTCCAGCGCGACCGGGTTGCCCTGCGCACGTACGGCGCGGGGGTAGGCGTTCTCGACGCGGTGTTCGCCCCCTTCGAGCTGGCGGACCGCCCTGCGGATGCCTTCCAGGATGTCCAGCGGCTCGAAGCCGGTGACCACGATGGGCACTCGGTAGGTGTCGGCGAGGTCGGGGTACTCGCCGGTTCCCATCACACTGCACACGTGCCCGGCGGCGAGGAACGCCTGCACCCGGCAGTCCGGAGACCGCATGATCGCTTCGATGGCCGGTGGCACCCTGACGTGTGAGACCAGCAGGCTGAAGTTGCCGATGCCGAGCCGCCTTGCCTGATGGGCCGTCATGGCGATGGCGGGGGCGGTGGTCTCGAAGCCGACACCGAAGAACACCACCTGCCGGTCCGGGGTCTGCTGGGCGATCCGCAGCGCGTCCAGTGGCGAGTAGACGACCCTGACGTCGCCACCCGCACTCTTGACGCGGAACAGGTCCCGGTCGGTCCCCGGCACCCGGAGCATGTCACCGAACGAGCAGAAGGTCACGTCCGGGCGGGAGGCGATCTCCAGCGCCTTGTCGATCACTTCCAGCGGGGTGACGCAGACGGGACACCCCGGCCCGTGGATCAGCTCGATGTCCTCGGGCAGCAGCTGGTCGATGCCGTGCCGAATGATCGAGTGGGTCTGCCCCCCGCAGACCTCCATCATCGCCCACGGCCGGGTGACGGTCCGGGCGATGTCGTCCAGGAGCCGCCGGGCCAGGCCCGGATCCTGGAACTCGTCGATGTACTTCACCGGTTCTCCTCCTCGTGCGGGTCCTCCGGCTCGGCCGCGGCACGTGCCCAGGCGTCGCCGAACTCCTCCTCCAGCGCCCCGATCTCCTCGAAGAGCCGGAGGGTGGCCAGGGCCGACTCCTCGTCGAGCCGTTGGATCGCGAAGCCGACGTGCACGATCGCGTAGTCGCCCACTTCGATATCCGGCAGATAGGCCAGACAGACGTCCTTGACCACTCCGCCGAAGTCGACCCGCGCCATCGGCGTGCCGTCGCGTTCCTCGACGCCGACCACGCGGCCGGGTACCGCCAGGCACATGTGCTCCTCCTCGGTTCCTCAAAAGTGGGCGATTTGCGCGGCGACGACCGCCTGTCCCAGGGCCAGGCCGCCGTCGCCGGGCGGGACCACCGTGTGCCCGAAGACGGTGAACCCGTCCTTGGCGAGCCCTGTGGCGCACAGGTCGTCCAGGAGGGCGTTGGCGAACACCCCGCCGGTGAGGACGACCGTCCGCACGCCCGTGGCGCGGTGCGCCGTGCGGCAGGCCGCGCGCACCGCGCCGGCGACCGCCAGGTGGAAGCGGGCGGCGATCAGCGGGGCGCCCGCACCCGCGCGCAGATCGGCCACGATCGCCGCCAGCAGCGGCGCGGGCTCGCCGAGTTCGAAGGCATAGCCCTTCCGCACCCGGCCGGCGGCCACCGCCGCGGCCTCCAGTTCCACGGCGGCCTGGGCCTCGTATCCCGCCCGGTGGCAGATGCCCACCAGCGAGGACACGGCATCGAACAGCCGCCCCACGCTGGAGGTCGGGGTGCAGCCGAGGCCGCGCGCCAGCTGGATGTCCAGCAGGCGCAGTTCCTCCGGCGAGCAGGCTGTCGTGCACGGCAGGTCGGACGACCAGGCGATACCGGCCGCGCGCAGGTGCGAGAGGGCCATCCGGTACGGATTGCGCACCCCTGCGTCAGCGCCGGGCAGGGGTACGTACGCCAGATGCGCCAGGCGACGGTAGCCCGCGTAGTCGGCCAGCAGCACCTCGCCGCCCCAGGCGGCCCCGTCGTCTCCGTAACCGGTGCCGTCGAAGGCGACACCGATGACCGGCTCGTCCAGCCCGTGTTCCGCCATCGCCGAAGCGATGTGGGCGTGGTGGTGCTGGACCAGGGTGAGCGGCCGGCCATCGCGACGTGCCCATCGCGTGGACCGGTAGCCGGGGTGGAGGTCGGCGGCGACGCGAACCGGCTCGACACCGGTGAGCGCCCGCAGATGGCTCCGGGCGCGCTCGAAGGCCCGCTGGGCGGCCGGACCGTCCATGTCGCCGATGTGGGCGGACAGCCACGCAGAGTCGCCCTCGGCCAGGCACAGGGTGTTCTTCAGGTCGCCACCGACCGCGAGGACGGGGCGGACCGCCTCTGGAAGACGGATGCGCGCCGGGGCGTAGCCGCGTGAGCGGCGGATCGGCAGCGGTGACCCGTCCGCGCGGACCCGGACCACCGAGTCGTCGCAGGCGACCGCGATGGGCCGGTCGTGCCACAGCCATGCGTCGGCCAGTCCGGCCAGGCGGGCCATCGCCTCCCCGTCGTCGGTGACCAGTGGCTCGCCGGAGATGTTTCCGCTGGTCACGACCAGTACGCCGGGGCCGGGTGGATCGCCCGGAAGGCCGAACAGAAGCCGGTGCACAGGGGTGTAGGGCAGCATGACCCCGATGTCCGGGCTGCCCGGACAGACCTGCGGTGCGAGCGGTAACGGGTCCCGGCGGCGCAGCAGCACGATGGGGCGGGGCCGCCCCATCAGGACGCGGCGCTCTTCCGGGCCGAGGTGGCCGAGCCGGGCGGCGGTGCCGGGATCGGGTGTCATGACGGCGAACGGTTTGTCACCGCGGGCCTTGCGACGTCGCAGTTCGCCCACAGTCGTCGGTGCGGTGGCGTCGCAGACCAGGTGGTAGCCGCCGATGCCCTTGACCGCCAGGATCGCTCCGGCGGCCAGCATCCGCCGGGCCTCGGCCAACGCGGCCCCGCCGTCCCGCCGTACGGCGCCGGTGAGTCTCAGGCGTGGCCCGCAGGTCCAGCAGGCGACCGGCTGGGCGTGGAACCGCCGGGCGGACGGGTCCGAGTATTCCGCCGCGCAGTGCGGGCACATCGGGAACGCCGCCATGGTGGTCGTGGCCCGGTCGTAGGGCGACGCGGTGGTGATGGTGAAGCGTGGGCCGCAGTCGGTGCAGGTGATGAACGGGTGCCGGTGGCGGCGGTCGGCCGGATCGGCCAGCTCCGTCAGGCAGGCGTCGCAGGTGGCGGCGTCGGGCGGGACCAGGGTACGACCGTGGCCCGTCGAGGACGGCACGATCGCGAACCCGGTGGCGCCGGTCGGGGGCAGCTCGGAGGTGGACACCGACACGATGTCCGCCAGCGGGGGTACGTCCGTCGTCAGCCGGTGGCAGAAGGCGGCCACCGCGTCGGGGCGGCCCTCGATCTCGATGCGGGCCCCCGTCGGGTCGTTGGCCACCTGCCCGGACAGGCCCAGTTCGGTGGCCAGGGCGTGGACGAACGGACGGAATCCGACCCCTTGCACCACGCCGCCGACCGCCACCAAGCGTCGGACCGTCCGGTGAGGGCCATTCGTCGTGGCAGAGCGGCACACGGCGAATGGCTGTTCCATGGGCACGGCACTTCCGTCCGGTGTGGTCATGAGCCTGTGCGGGCCCGGACGGGGCACAAAGGCCGTTCCGGTCAGGCCGTCCGTCATGGTAGGAACCGGACGGAACACCGTGGGGAACCATGACCGCGCGGCGGGCCCAAACACCCCCGACGGCCCAGTCGGCGGACGATGTCGTTCGAGCGTACGGGCTATGCGGTTCCCCGGCCGTGAGTCGGCGCGCTCGCGCGCCCGAGCCGCTCGTGCGCCTCCTCGATGGCCATGGCCACGTGGCGGATCAGCTCGGGCAGCGCGGCGGCCACCGCGGTGCTGAGCCCGCGGCCGAGGCCGAAGTCGCCTCCTTCCACCGCGTACACCGTCAGCTCCCGGGGCATCCGGTCGAGCGCGGCGGCCAGGGCGAACGTCTCACCGAGCCCCAGGGCGTGGGTACTGGCGGAGCGTGCCGCGCATCGCGCGGCACGCTCCGCCGTCAGGGTGTGCAATCGCCCCGGCTGCCCGGGGTGGGCGTGAACCACCTCGACCACAATGACCGCGTCCTGAGGGCGCCACAGGCCGAGCATCCGCCCGGGCTCGCCGTCGCTGTCGGTCAGCAGCGTGCCCTCGGGGACCCGGGCGCGCAGTGCCTCGATGACGGCCGGACCGGCCCCGTCGTCCCGGCGGAACGCATTGCCCACGCCGATGACCACCACCCGGCCCGTCATCCCCGCTCCACCGTCAGATCCAGGAAGTGAGCGGAGCAGGAGATGCACGGGTCGTGGTTGCGAACAGCTCGCTCGCACAGGGCTGTCAGCTCCCCGTCGTCGGCCGGCTCGCCCGGCGCGTCCAAGCGGGACTGCACCTGACGGCGGAGGTCGTCTTCGATGGCGGCCTGGTTCTGCGCGGTGGGCGGCACGATGCGGGCGAGGGTGAGCGTGCCGTCCGCGTCCATGGCGTAGCGGTGGTAGAGCAGCCCGCGTGGCGCCTCGGTGGCCGCGCAGCCGGCCGCCCGGCGGGGTGGGACCTCGACGTACGGCCGCGGCGGTGGCTCGTAGGCGTCGATGATCCGCAGTGCTTCGGCCACGGCGTGGACCACTTCGACGGCGCGGACGATGATGCTCCGGAACGGATTGCGGCATACCGTGCCCCCGGCCGGATCGCCGAGTCCCGCCTCTCGTGCGGCGTCGAGGGCGGAGGGGTGCAGCCACTGTCCGCTGATCGCATACCGGGCCAGGCACCCGGTCAGGTAGTGGTGGCCGTCCAGGTGGGACACCAGGGCGGTCGAGTGCGGGACCTGGTGTTCCACCACGTGGCGCTCGAACTCCTCCACCGGAAGCACTCGTACGGGGGTGGCGCGGTCCGAGCCCGCCCCCGCGGCCATGACAGCCGGGGTTCCGGAGTCGATGGCGTACCGGCCGGGGTCGCGCATCGCCAGCAGCGGACCGTCATAGGCGGCGTCGGGGAAGTCGAACCCGGCCACCCAGCGCACGGCCTCGCGCGCGTCGTCATGGGCCCGGCGCAGCCGCTCGGCCAGGGGGACGAGTTCGGCCGGGGCGGGCACGCGGTAGAAGCCCCCGACCCGGACGTTGATCGGGTGGATGGCGCGGCCGCCGAGCTGCTCCATGATGGTGTTGCCCGCTTGTTTGATCCGCAGGCCGCGTTCCACGGCCGCGCGGTGCCCGCGGGCGAGTTCCACCGCGCTGGGGTGGCCGAGGAAGTCGGGGGCGTGGAGCAGATGGATATGCAGGGACTGGCTCTCGATCCATTCGCCGTAGTAGAGCAGACGCCGCAGCTTTGCGAGCGGACCGTCGACCGTCACCCCGCAGGCCCGCTCAATGGCCTGGCATGCGGTCGTCTGATAGGCCACCGGGCAGATGCCGCAAATCCGTGAGGTGATGTCGGGTGGTTCGCCGTGGCCGCGGCCGACGAGGAACGCTTCGAAGAAGCGGGGCGGCTCGTAGATGCGCAGCCGCGCCTCGGCGACCGTCCCGTCGCGCACGGCCAGGTGCAGGGCCGCTTCGCCCTCCACCCGGGCGAGTGCGTCCAGGCGCAGCACACGGGATCCGCGGTGGCTCATCGGGGCTCTTCCTCCGCCGGGGGCCGGGGGCCCTCCTGTGCCGCGAGCTCGGGTACGGGGCCGTATTCGGGCGAGGCCGCGTTGAAGGTGCGGAAGACCCGCACGATGTCCCGCTCGGTCATGCCGTCGTGCCGCAGCTCGCGCACCATGGCCTCCAGGTTGGGTTGGATCATCGGCCCGAAGCAGCCGTAGCATCCGCGTCCGTAGGCGGGGCAGAGGGCGCCGCACCCGGCGTGGGTGACCGGCCCCAGGCACGGGATGCCCTGGGCGACGGTGATACAGGTCGTGCCGCGCCGCTTGCACTCGAAACAGACGCTGTGACCGGAGATGTTCGGCTTCCGCCCGGCCAGAAAGGCCGTGATGACCTCCAGCAGCTGGCCGCGGTCGATCGGGCAGCCGCGCAGCTCGAAGTCGACCGGTACGTGCGCCGAGATGGGGGTGGAGGTGTCCAGGGTGGCGATGTACTCCGGGCTGGCGTAGACCGCGGCGCGGAATTCCTCGACGTCCGCGAAGTTGCGCAGGGCCTGGATGCCGCCCGCGGTGGCGCAGGCGCCGATGGTGACCAGACGGCGGGAAATCTGCCGGATGTGGTGGATGCGCCGGACGTCCTCGGCGGTGGTGATGGACCCGTCCACCAGGGAGAGGTCGTACGGTCCGGTGCCCGCGAGGGTGGCCGGGCCCTGGGAGTCCTCCGCGCTGGACATCTCAAGGAAGTGCGTGATGCGCACCCGGTCGGTGAGCGGGAGCAGTTCGTCCTCGCAGTCGAGCAGGGTCAGCTGGCAGCCGTCGCACGAGGCGAACTTCCACACGGCGAGGGAGGGGCGGGGGTCGGGTTCCATGTCACAACTCCCTGACGGCGAGCAGGGGCCGGGTGCGGTCGTAGCCGATCACCGGGCCGTCCCGGCACAGCAGCAGCGGTCCGAGCTGGCAGTGGCCGCAGTGGCCGGTGCCGCAGCGCATGTTCCGCTCCAGCGACACCTGGACGCGGTGCGCCGGGAGACCGCGGGCGAGCAGCGCCCGGGCGGTGTGCCGGATCATCACCTCGGGTCCGCAGACCAGCGCGGTGGTCCTCTCCGGGGCCGGCTCGACCCGGTCCAGCAGGGTGGTGACCACACCCACGCTCCCTCGCCAGCCGGGGCCGGGCCGGTCCACGGTGACCTCCACCTGCGCCGAGGCGCGCCTCCAGTCCTCCAGTTCCTCCTGGTAGAGCAGGTCCTCGGGCGTGCGGGCCCCGATCAGCACATGAAGGCGGCCGTAACGCTCCGGGTGGTCGAGTACGCGGCGCACCACGGGACGCAGCGGGGCGAGCCCGATACCGCCCGCGACCACCAGGAGGTCGGATCCGGCCGCCGCGCCGAGGTCCCACCCGGTGCCGTAGGGGCCGCGCAGGCCCAGCGCGTCCCCCGGCCGGAGGCGGCACAGCGCGCCGGTGACCGCGCCGACGGCGCGCACCGTGTGCACCAGGCGGTGGCCACCCTGGATCGCGCTCACCGAGATCGGCACCTCACCGACACCGAAGGCGTACATCATGGCGAAGCGTCCCGGAGAGAAGTCGGGCAGCGCCCGCCCCGCGGGCGCCACCTCCAGCGAGACGCAGTCGGCGTTCTCCGCCGAGACGGCGGTCACCCGGTAGGGCAGGGGCACGGTGGTCACGGCGGAACGCTTCCGTGCGGTGTGTACAGGTCGAGCAGCCGCAGCCGGGTGGCCTGGAGCCGGTCGGCGATCAGCGCGGCGCAGCGCAGCATCAGCTCGTACCCGAGTTTCGGATCGGCCTCGCACAGCTCACGCACCTCGCCAGCGGCGAATTCCCAGGTCCGTAACGGTCCCAAGGCCCGGGCGCCCAGATGCCAGCGGTACGGCGGGAAGATCCACGACCATCCGAGCTGTTGGCGAGGCCCAAGAGTCTCCACCACCTGGGCAGGACGGCCTGGGACGTACACGTCCAGGGCAACCTCGCCGGAGCGGATCAGCCAGAACCGGTCGGCGACGCCGCCCTCGTCGAACAGCCTGCTGTTCGCGAGGAAGTCGCGCTCGTCGGCGAGGCTGAACAACCGTTCCCGCTGGAGTTGCGGGAGGGTGTCCAGCAGCAGCGGCCACGCGGTCATCGCGACTCGTCCTCCGCGCGCCGGGTCCAGTCGTGCAAGGCCGCGGCCTCCTCGGTGATGTCGATGGCGACCGGACACCAGACGATGCACCGGCCGCACCCCACACACCCCGACGAGCCGAACTGGTCGTACCAGGTGCCCAGTTTGTGGGTCAGCCACTGCCGGTAGCGGCTGCGCGGCGATGCGCGCACCGGTCCGCCGGGCAGGTACGAGAAGTCCAGGTCGAAGCAGACGTCCCAGACGCGCCAGCGTTCGGCGTGGTCCCCTGTCAGATCGGTGACGTCCTCGGTGGTGGTGCAGAAGCAGGTGGGGCACACCATGGTGCAGTTGCCGCAGGTCAGGCACCGGGAGGCGACGTCGTCCCAGCGAGGGGCATCCAGCGTCTCCGCCATGAGCTGGTGCAGGTCGGTCTCCGGCATGGTGCGTCCCATCCGGTCCGCGGCCGACGCGACGGCGTCCACGGCGGCCCGGCGGACGGCCTCGGAGGCCGGTACGCCCGGCAGTTCCGCGAGGACCTCGGCGCCCTCGGGGCTGCCCGCACGGGCCCAGAATCGGTGCCCTTCGTCATCGACCAGTTCGGTCAGCACCAGGTCGTAGCCGGGCCCGGCCGCGGGCCCGGTGCCCATCGAGACGCAGAAACAGGTACCCCCGGGCTCGGTGCACTCGACCGCCACCAGGAACGCCCCGGACCGCCTGCCCTGATAGACCGGGTCGGTGTGCGGCCCGGCGGTGAGAATCCGGTCCTGGACGGCGATGGCCCGCAGATCGCAAGAGCGGACGCCGAGGAACGCGAAGCGTGGAGGCGGGGTGTTGTCCGGCTCGATGACCAGTTCTCCGCCCGCCCGCTCGGCCTTCCACTGACGTACCCGGGCGGGGTGCAGGAACGTCTTCCACGATTGGGGCCCTGCCGCGTTGGCGAAGGCCGCGCCGTCCGCTCGCGAACGCAGCCGATACCGTCCGGCTTCGAGGTCCACACCCCATCCGTACGGCAACTGGTCGGCCGACTCCAGCTCGGTCAGCACGATGGCACCGTCCCGCACCGTGGGGCCGACCACCGTGAACCCGCGCGTCAGCAGTACGTCCACCAAGGCCGCCAGGCCGCCCTTGCCGAGCACGGCTCCGTCGGCCGGGGAGGAAATCGACGTGTTCACTCCGCCCCGCCCCACCCATCGACCGCGTTCGACAGGCACTCGCTGCCGCGGCCGGTGACTGTCCACGCCATCGTGCCCTCCTCGCCCGGCCGGACCCTCGTCCTGACGCCTCGGGGCTCGCCGTCAACACCTGCGGGACCCATCTGCGCACATCTCCCGTGAGATGCGCGGGAAGTCCGCCTCCGACACGGCCGTGATGGACCGGACCGGACGATCGGCACCACCCTGCGGGCGTATCGGCTCTCCCTCCCCCGCTGGCATGGTCGCTCGTGCCGCACCGACACGGACCGTGCGCCGCACCGCTGCTGGGGAACGGACGGGAGCGTCCGGGCCCCACGGCCGGGGCTGTGAGGAGGCACGGTTCGGGCCGAGGCCACCGTAGTTCACCGGTCGCGCGCGTACGGGACGGTGATGACCGGGCACCGCGCGTGGTGCAGTACGCCCTGGCTGACGGAGCCCAGCAGCATGCCGGTGAAGCCGCCGTGCCCGCGTGTGCCCACGATCAGGCCCAGGGAGTGTTCGGACGCCTCGATGAGGACCTGGACCGGGTGCCCCCGCACAACCTCATGGTGCAGTTCAACCTCCGGATGGGTGGCGGCACGCCCGGCCACCGTCTCCGACAGCACTCGGCGGCACTCCTGGACGGCCGCGTCCTCGTCCAAGGCTCCGAGCATCGGAGGGTGCCACACGTAGAGGGCCCGCAGGACCGCGTTGCGCCGGGCGGCCTCATCGAAGGCGATGTCGACGGCGGTGGCGGAATGAGGGCTGCCGTCGACTCCGACCACGAAGTACGGCTGTTGCTGGGTGATGTGCTCCGACTCCGGCACGACCACCACGGGGCAGGGCGCATGGGCGATGAGCGGCAGTGCGACGGCGGCGGAGGCGAAGAGCTCCTGGAGAGCGCTCAGGCGCCAGGAACCGAGCACGACCTCGGTGGCGTTCTGCGCCTGCTCACGCAGCACCCACGCGGGGTGCCCCTCCGCCAGCAGTCCGGACACCCGCACCCGCGGGTGCCTGGACTCGACGAAGGCCACCGCCTCGTTCAGCAGGCGATCCCCCGTCGCATGCAGCGCCTCGTTCCACTCCTCCCAGGTCGGGAGCCCGCCCGTCGGCCGGTAGCCGGGGGTCGGCACGTTCTGCGCGAGGACCAGCAGCAGCGGCAGGCGGCGCCGGTCCGCCGCGTCGGCGGCCCAGGCGAGCGCCGTGCGTCTGCCCGGGTCCGGGTCGATACCGGCCACGATCGGAGGAGGCCCTTCTGTACGCGTCATCGTGGACTCCCACGTTGGTTGTTCGACCGGCTCGTCATCCCGGACCTACGGGCGGCGTCGGTCCCAGCAGCCGGCTCTGTCCGGGCAGGGGTCCGGTCGTGGTCGCGTGCCGCGGCCGACTCAGCCTTGGGTGATCTCGATGTGCTGCGGCTTGGCCGCCTGGGCCTTGGGCACGGTGACGGTCAGCACCCCGTCGACAAGCGTCGCCTTGATCTCGTCGGCCATGACATCGGCCGGCAGCAGTGCCCGGTACTCGAAGCGGCCTGTGCGCCGGGTGCCGCGGCGCAGAACGCCTTCGCGCTCGCGTTCTCCGTACTCTCCGGAGACGCACAGCTCCCGCTGGCTGATCTCGACGTCGATGTCCTCGCGCTTGATCCCGGGCAGCTCCGCCTCGACGACGTAGGCGTCGTCCGTCTCCCGCAGGTCGGCCAGGGGCGGGAAGGCCCTGACCGCGGGCGCGGTACCGGTGGCCTCCAGGAAGCGGTTCATCCGCTCCACGATGTCGTCGAACTCGGCGGCCATCGGCTCGTCCCAGCCCAGCGCGTGGAAAGGCCGTTCCAGCAGCTGGCCGGGCCGGCGGTGTACGGGCGGTGTCATCGCGGTTCACCTCCGCGAAACGACGGTGTTCGGGGGCATTTCCATGGTGCGCGCCCTCACCTGACCCGGCGAATCGGGCATCGAGCGGCCGTGGCCGAGCACTCTGCCCGATTCCCGGCGGAGCACGGAAGCAGTCACGCCCTCGTCGTTCCTTCGCACCCGGTCGGTGAACCGCCCGCCCATGATCGAGCGGCTCATAGCCGTTGCGGCACTGAACGGACGTGAGATTCTGCCCCACGCCGGGAGCACCACTGGGTCAAGGGAGCTGGTCCGCGAGGGAGCGGGGGCGCCGGCCGTGCGCGAAGAGCCCGAAGGCGTAAGTGTGGAAAGTGGAGTATCTCGGCGCGAGGAGGCTGCCATGAAGCGATCGGCACCACTACACGCTCCTGAGATCCAAGTGGAGGCCCGGGGGCAGGTTCCGCCCGGCGCCGTCGAATACGCACGGGAGAAGGTAGGAGCACTCATCGGCCGGACTCGGGGGCCGGTCCTGTTCGCCCGCGTCAAGCTGACCCACATGGCCAACCCAGCCGTGGAACGACCGGTGCTCGCCCAGGCCAACCTGGACGTCAACGGGCAGCCCGCCCGCGCACACGTCGCCGCCGGAACCCTGACCGAGGCCGTCGACCTGCTCCAGGACCGGCTCGCCGCACGATTGGAGCGCCTGGAGGAGCACGGGGAGGCCCGCCGAGGCCGCGGACCCTCGCCGGGCCCGCACGAGTGGCGGCACGGCAGCGAGCCCGCCCACCGCCCGGACTACTTCCCACGTCCGGTCGAGGAACGCCAGGTCGTGCGGCACAAGTCCTTCTCCCTGGTCCGCGAGTCACCTGACGAGGCCGCCTTCGAGATGGAAATGATGGATTACGGCTTCCACCTGTTCACCGACATCGGCACCGGCGAGGACAGCGTGCTGTACCGGTCCGGCCCGACCGGCTACCGCCTCGCCCAGGTGCACCCCCACCCGCACCTGGCCGGCCGGGTGGCCGTACCGCTCACCTTCAGCGACATTCCCGCCCCCCGGATGAACGTGGGCGAGGCAAAGCAGCGGCTGGACATGACCGGACTCCCGTTCGTGTTCTTCACCGACGACACCACCGGGCGGGGAAACGTCCTGTACCACCGCTACGACGGCCATTACGGCCTGGTAGTCCCCACCGAGTAGCGGTCCCGGGGTAACCGCCCCGCCGCCCCCGTAAGGAGCCACGGCATGGCACAGAACCACACCCCCGAAGCCGAAGCCGCTCCTGGGCTGGAAGCCCGCCTTAGCCGGCTGGAGGCACAGACGGCAACGCTGGCCGAGGCCGTGCGGGCGCTCGCCCGCGGATTGGAGAACATCCCGTCCCAGGACACTCCGCCCGAGGAAGCGGCACACGGCGCACGACTCGCCCACGAACTCCTGCTCTCCCAGGGACTGTAGACGCGCCGTCGCGCCGCGAGACGACACTCGGCGGGGCGTCGAGCAGGCGGACGGTCCGGCGGGTGCTCACCGGGCGGGCGACCGCCTCTTCCAGACAGCCTCGCCCCGAGCCAGCTCCTCAGGCGTGATGCGCGCGGTGCACACCACCTCGTCGTTGATCACACGGACGCCGCCCTCGCCGATCGCTCCCATCCCCAGCTCCGGCTGGAACGGCACGCCCAGCTTCCGCACCAGGCAGACATCCAGCGGCGCGCCCAGCGCACCGGCGACCTCCGCGGCGACCGGAACCCCTCCGCGGGGCAGCCCCAGCACCACCACCTCGGCACCCTGGACATGCCGCGGCCGGGCAGCCAGCTGCCGGCCGGCATCACGACGATCCATGAAGAACACGATCCGACCTCCTCATCCCGGAGGAACACGGCGGGCAGCGTGACGCCCTGGACTTTCATCCTCGCCCCGGCAGGCACCGGACGCGCATCGCTGCGGGACGCGCTCTTCCGTCGCCTCGGATGCCGTGCCCTGGTCGGCACGTCCGCACCTGAGCGAGAGAGCGCTGCCGCTCAAGGGGGCATCTCCCGGACCTCGTCGGTACGGGCGCCGCCACGCCGACGAAGCGCCCTTTCGCCGTCCACAATGCCGACGGCTGCCGGCGAACCGGCTCACGACGCGACGGGGACCACCGGCTCGCCGAGTCGTCGGGCAGCGGTGTACCAAGCCCGGGTCAGGGCGCTGTGGGCCTGGGCCAGCACCTGGGCCTGTTCACCTTCGATGCGCAGTGGTGCGCCGACGTGCACCCGTAGCCTCGGGCGCCGCAGTGGAGCGCTGACCAGCCTGGCCAGCAGTTCGACGGTGCCGCCCGATGCCAGTGCCCGGGCTCCGGCCTGGCCGAGGGGCACGACCTGGGCGCCGGTCCGGCGTGCGAGATGGAAGAGACCTGGGTGGAAGGGCCGGGGCGGGGCTTCGCGCACGCCCTCGCGGTGCGGGAGCCCGCCTTCCGGGTAGAGCAGGACGGACCGGCCCGCGGCCAGCGCGGCTCTGGCGTCCCGCAGTGCTTGCGCGGCGCGCGGGTCGTGACGGCGCACCGGGATGTGCCCCTCTCGAGTGAGGAGCTGACCGAGCAGGGGGATCCGCCACAGTCCCGCGGCCGCCAGGACGGCGGGTTCGGTGCCGAGGCGGCGCAGTGCGGCGAGGACGATCGCAGGATCGGTGAGGGAGGTGTGGTTGGCGATGATGATGCTGCCTACGGGCGGTGCGGAACCGGTGTCCGTGGTGATGTTCAGGCGGCCGAAGACGGGCACCACGACGCCTGCGATGCGACTGAGCACGACACCATCCCCAGTGTGATGACAACCAGTAGTCGCCCTCCTCGTTGCCACGGCGGCGAGCGTTTGACGATCAGCCTATGCCGCGCGCACCGCCAGGAGGATCTTCCGGGCCGTGGCCTTTCATCGGAGCGCGGCCGACGACACCCCCAGGCGCACCTGCCCGGGGCCGCCGGGCAGGGCGGACACCTCACGTGCGGTCGGCCAGTGCGAAGTTGAGCTCGACGACGTTCACACGTTCCTGGCCGAGGACGCGGTCCCGGACGTGGCCGGCGACGAGGCAGCGTACGGTCGCGGGCTTCGGACCGCGGGTCTCGGCGACCCGGTTCACCTGCTGGTACGCGTAGCCCGGGGAGATGTGCGGATCGAGGCCGGACCCGGAGGCGGTGACGGCGTCCACCGGCACGTCCCCCGGGTTGCCCCCGTCGAACGCGGCGACGACGGCCCGCCGCCTGACCGTCCTGACCAGCTCCGGATTGTTGGGGCCGAGTTTGGAGGCACCGGAGGCCAAGGGGTCGTATCCGTCGGCGGACGGGCGGGGCTGGAACCATCCCGGGCCGGGCCTGAGCAGGGCCTCGGCGGAGGAAGGCCGGTAGCGGACGCCGCGCAGGGCGAGCGGGATCAGCGCGACGATGACCAGCGCGTTGAAGATGATCGCGGAGGCAATGGCCGAGGTCGGGCGGTGCAACCGCATGACGTTGAGCGTCTCCAGACCCGGATACGCCACGGCGCACATCGCAGGGATGAGCGCGAAGTACTTCGCCACGTCGTTGGCGATGGAGAAGGCGGTCAGCGCGCCCCGTGGTAATCAGCAGCTTTGCCGACGTCCACCCCGGTGACCGGCAGGAACTGGCGGTCGTGCGCCTGCACCCCCTGCCGACCGAGCAGACCCGCCTCCTCGCCTCCGCCCGGTCAGCGGTGCACCGCGCCACTCAGCTCGTCACCGGCCTCGAAGACCTCAACCGACTGCACACCGGAGTCCTGGATCTGTACCTGCGACCCACCGACCTCGACGACCTCGGCACCAGCGGCCGCACTGTCGCCCCCCCGGCTGCCGGAACAGCTTCCCCATCTCCTGGCCGACGCGGCCCTGCTCACTCGTTCAGAGGGGGCCAGGGGACCGGGCAGGGTGCCCCGGGGGACCGAGACGCGGGCCACCGAAGTCCCGCCTGGTGGCCCGGGCGGAAGCGCCTTGGCCCGGTCGGCCGGGGCGGCGGGGCCTTCGGGCCCATGGCGCGTCCGTTCCCACCCGTCCGATCATGGAGGGCGGGTCCGGAGACGAGGCTGTGAGGGAGATGTCCGACGCGACCACGACCGACCTCTACGAGGTCACGATGGCGATGGCGTACCTGGACGAGGGCATGACGGCCCCGGCCACGTTCAGCCTCTTCGTCCGGGATCTGCCTCCCGACCGTGGTTTCCTGGTCAGTGCGGGTCTGGAGTCGGCTCTGGGCTTCCTCTCCGCCTTTCGCATCAGCCCCGAGGACGTGCGCACCTTCGCGGAGGTGCTGCACCGTCCGCCCCACGACCTGGCGGCTCTGACCGGTCTGGAGTTCACCGGCAAGGTCCGGGCGATGCCCGAGGGGCGGATCGCGCTCGCGGGGGAACCGCTGCTGGAGATCACGGCCCCACTCCCCCAGGCGCAGCTGGTGGAGACGTACGTCCTCAACCAGCTCAGCCACCAGACGGCGATTGCCTCGAAAGCCGCGCGCTGTATGCTCGCGGCGGCGGGCCGCCCTGTCGTGGACTTCTCCCTGCGGCGGACCCACGGACCGGAGGCCGGATTCCAGTGCGCCAGGCTCGGCGCGATGGCGGGGTTCGCCGGGACCAGCAATGTGGCCGCGGCAGCCGCCTGCGGTCTGCCGGCCGTCGGCACGATGGCCCACTCGTTCGTGGAGGCGTTCGCGTCGGAGGAGGAAGCGTTCCGCGCCTTCGCCCGCACCCATCCCGGACCGGTGACATTGCTGGTGGACACGTACGACACCGAGCAGGGCGTCCACACGGCGGCACGCGTGCTGAGCGACCTGGGACGCGACCCCGGCTCGGCCGTACGGCTGGACAGCGGCGACCTCGGCGCGCTGGCGGCCAGAGCCCGCGACATCCTGGACGCCGCCGGCCTGCCGGAGGCGCGCATCGTCGCCAGCGGCAGCCTCGACGAGTACGCGGTGGACCGGCTGGTCCGCTCTGGGGCCCCGATCGACGTCTACGCGGTGGGAACGCGGGTCGGCGTCTCGGCGGATGCCCCGTACCTGGACTCCGCGTACAAGATGGTCCAGTACGACGGACGGCCGGTCATGAAGCTCTCCACCGCCAAGGTGACCGCTCCGGGACCCAAACAGGTCTACCGCCGCCCGGGACACCCCGACCTGATCGCCCTCCGCGACGAACCGCCTCCACCTCACAGCACGCCCCTGCTGGAAACCGTGATGCGGCACGGACGACGCACTGTGGCCCGCCCCACGCTCGAGGAGGGCCACGCGCGCTTGACCGCCGATCTGGCCGGCCTCCCGCACGCGGCCCGGCTCATCAAGCATCCGATCGCGCCGGAAGTCGTCCAGTCCGAATCACTGACCGCACTCTCCCGGCAGGTACGCGACCGCATCCAGAGACGCACTGCCACCGGCCTCCGTAGCGATCCGCATTGGCTTGACCGCGTCTGAAGCAATGCCCGCAGCCACCCCATGGAGCTCAGGCGGGTGCGTTTCCCAGGCCATGCGGTGTCCTTCCGATGTCTGCCCCGTACTCATTCGTGAGGGATCACGGCGACCGGGCACGGCGCATGGTGCGCGGCCGCCTGCACCACGGGGCCGAGGCGCGGCGCCAGAGCCTGCCGGTGCTTCCGCCGGCCGATCATCACCAGACCGCTGTCGCCGGCCGCCCGCACGACGGCCTGGGCCGGACTCTCGAGCCGGACGTCACCGGTGACACGCACCCGGGGAAACTTCTCGCGCCACGGCCGCAGCACCTCGTCCAGGTCCCGCTGCGCGCTCGCGGCGATGTCCTGGGCGGTACCGGCCTCCACACCCCACGGGCCGTACGCCTGCACCGGCAGGCTCCTGCCGTGGACTGCGAGCAGAGGCACGCCACGGGTGAACGCGGTGACATAGGCGAACTCCAGGAGGTTGTCCTGAGGGCCGTGGAGGCTCAATCCGACCACTACGGGCCGCTCACGGCCATCGGACGCCCGCCCCTCCCCCTCCTCCGTGCCCGCGCGCACCAGAACCACCGGCCGCTCGGCCCGGGCCACGACGTACAAGCTGATGTCGCCGAAGAAGAAGCTCGCCGCCCGCTCCAGCCCCCGCGAGCCGAGCACCAGCATCCGGGACCGCGTCGCCGCGTCGAGCAGGGCCTTCTCGGCCTCCTCAGCGACCAGCTCCTCTTCGACGCGCAGAGCCGGGTGGAGTCCGCTGAGCTCCGCATGCGCGTCGTGCACGATCCGCTTCGCCCAGTAGTTCTGGTCATCCGCCGCAGGACTGTCGGGCGTGGGTGGGGACAGCAGAATCCAGGCATGCAACAGCCTCAGCCCGAGCTCGCGCCGCTCCGCCTCATCGGCAGCCCAGCGAGCGGCGGCAAGGCTCTCGGCCGAGCCGTCGAGACCCACGGTGACGACTTGTTCCATGACGTTGCTCCACCTCGTGAGAAGCCCCTCACCCTGAGGAGTACCCCCGGAGACCGAAAAGCCTCATACATTATGGAATGTGGCTTTTAGCATAAATAGGGTGATTCAGTCATCTCTGTGAGCCCCTTCGGCCCTGCCATAAGGCTCGCCCGTGCCCGACCGTAGGTGGGTAGGCAGCCTCAGCTGCACGCGGTCGTCGCCGTGGTCACCAACGCGCGAGCTGGCCTGGTCCATATGCCGAACCGCCGGAGGTACGCACAGTGGGGTGCCGAGTGGGACCTGCTGGAGCCCCAGTGGTCCGGGAGGCCACGCTGAGCGGTGCCGTGCCCGGCAACCCACATCAGGCAAGGAGTGAACAATGCCGCACACGGTGGAATGGAAAGTCCGCCTTCACCTCTTCGAAGACGAGGGAATGACGAAGGCACGCGTGGTGCTCGACACGAAAGACACCTCGCTCACCGGCCACGGGACGGCCCGGTGCAACCCCGAGGACACCGACGTGCCCGAGATCGGCGACGAGCTGGCGGCCGGGCGGGCACTGCACGATCTGGGTGACCAACTGCTGGGCGCCGCGGAGAGCGATGTCAAGGGCGTCGGCGCCTCACCACGCCCCCAGGCTCATACAGCGTGGGAATGGCCCACCTGATCAACCGTCCCATCGCCGCATGCGACGTATCCCGCCGGCCGCCGTCCTCTCAAGTGACAGCGGCGGGCCCCTTGGTGTCATCGGTTCCGTAGGCGATGTGCTCCGAACCACCACCACCCGTCCGCTCCCGCCTGACGCAGGTGGGGCCGGAGCGCGGCAGGTCATCGCTGGGGGACGACCGCGACGGGGCAGGCGGCGTGGTGCGCGACGGCCTGCCCGACAGGCCCCAGCCGGGGCCCGAGGCCCGGCCGGTTCGGACCGCGGCCCACGACCATCAGCGCCGCCCCTGCCGAGGCGCCCACCAGTCGCCGGGACGGGCTGTCCGACACGGTCTCCTCGAACACCCGCACACCGGGGAAGTCCTCCCGCCATCGCGCCAGCACATCGCCCAGCGTCCGCTCCGCCTCATCCCGCGCGTTACGCAGCCCCACGTCGACCGCCCAGGGCGCCACGTCCCAGATGGCGGGGACCTTGCCGGCGTACATGACCCGCAGCGCCGCACGACGCCAGGTGGCGGCTTCGAAGGCGAACTCCAGCACCTCGTCGTACGGCCCCCGGAGGTGTACGCCCACCACCACATCGCCACGCCGGATGTCGGCGCCCTGCGCCCGCACCAGAACGACGGGGCACGCGGCGCGGGCGGCGAGCTCCACGCCCACGGAGCCGAGGAAGAACCCGGCGACCGACCCGATCGACCGGGAACCGACCACCACCACCTGCGAGCGCTCCGCCGCGGCCAGCAACACGGGCGCCGGGTGGCCGGAAATCTGGGCCGTGAGGATCTCCAGGCCGGGGTCATCGATGTCCAGCTCAGCCCGCGCCGCGCGCAGAGCCTGTTCGGCCCAGTACTGCCAGGCCACCTCCGGGCCCGGGGCCAGCTCCTGCTGACCGGGCCCCGGCCATGCGTTCACCAGGCTCAGCGGCGCATCGCGCAGCCGCGCCTCACGGGCCGCCCAGCCGGCCGCGGCCAGGCTCTCGGGTGAACCGTCGAGTCCGACGGTGACGGGGCGCGCCATCGGTGCCTCCTTCATTGCGCAGACCTGGTTCCATGGGCCGCTTGACCGCGCGGCAGCCGGAGGGCGCAGCTGTCGCCGGGTGCGAGGGTGAGGGTCCGGTCGGGCAGCACGATCCGGATCGGCCCTTGCTCCGAATGAGGGACGTCGATGCGCAATCGACCGCCGTCGAGGCGCAGCCTCACCCCCCGGTGCCCGCGGAACTGGAGGGAGAAGCGGAAGGCGGACAGTTCCGGCAGAGGGACCGGGTCCAGCCAGAGCGCTCCGTCGCGGGTCTCCAGGCCGGTGAGTCCGCGCTGCACGAGGTCCAGAGTGCCCGCCATGGCTCCCAGGTGGATGCCTTCCGGGGTGGTCCCTCCTTGGATGTCCGCGACATCGGACTCCAGCGCCTGCCGGCAGTACGCCCAGGCCGCCGAGCGCTTCGCCCGGGCGAGCACCCAGCCGTGCACCAGGCTGCTCAAGGTGGATCCGTGGCTGGTGCGGCTCAGGTAGTACTCCACGGTCCGGCGCCAGGTCTCGTCATCCACCGCATATCCCAGGCCACGGAACACGTCGGCCAGCTGCGCCGGCGGGAAGAGGTAGCCCAGCATGAGGACATCGGCCTGCTTCGACGCCTGGTAGCGGTTGGCCGAGTCCCCCTCGGCCTCGAGGATGCGGTCGAGCCGTCGGATGTCGCCGTACCGCTCGCAGTAGGCGTCCCAGTCCAGCTCGGCGAGGTCGCCGTAGCGGTCGAACTGGCTGATGACCCCCGCGTGGAAGGGGACGAACAGCCTCCGGGACACCTCGTCCCAGCGTTCGAGTTCACCGCTCTCCAGGTCCAGCCTCTCGAAGAGCTCCTGGCGACGCCACGCGGGCAGGCTCCGGGCGAGGTCGAGCGCCCGGCCGAGCACCCAGGCGGCGGTGACATTGGTGTACGCGTTGTCGTCCAGGCCCGGCCGAGAGGCGCCGGGGTAGCCGTCGTGGTACTCGTCCGGGCCGACCACGCCCCGGATCCGGTAACGGCCGAGGCTGCCGTCGAAGTCCGCGAGGTCTCCCCAGAAGCGGGCGATCTGCAGGACCATCTCGGCGCCCTCGGTGTGCAGGAACTCGGTGTCGCCGCTGACCTCGCAGTACTGCCACACGTCGTACGCCACCGCGGAGTTGACGTGGTGCTGCAACCGGGAGTGGTCCGGCAGCCAGTGCCCCGACCGCGGGTTGTAGTGCAGCCGCGGTGTCTCTTCCCGGCCGTCACTGCCGCTCTGCCACGGGTACATCGCTCCCCGGTGTCCCGCCTCGCGGGCGGCACGGCACGCCTGCGGCAGGCGCCGGTGGCGGTAGCGGAGCAGCCCCCTGGAGACCTCGGGAAAGTGCAGGTTCAGATAGGGCAGGACGAACAGCTCATCCCAGAAGACGTGCCCCCGGTACGCCTCGCCGTGCAGACCGCGCGCCGGGACACCCACGTCCAGGTCGGCGGTGTGCGGCGAGAGGGTCTGGAGCACATGGAACAGATGGAGCCGGAGGATGCGGCCCGGCTCCCCGGGCACGTGGAGTTCGGCGCGCCGCCACAGCCTGGCCCAGGCCGCGGCGTGCGAGGTGAGCAGTTCCGGGAAGTCCCCGGCCGCCTCCGCACGCTCCACCGCCGCCCGCAGCGGATCGCCGGTCGCGAGGTCCCGTGACGTGTGCGACGCCACGACCTTGTCCACGGTGACCGGCCGGCCCGGCTCGATGGGTATCACCAAGCGGTGGCCGATACGGCGGCGGCCGGTACGCAGACGGGACGACTCGGGCTCCGCCCCCGCGACCCGCGTGCTCGCGGCGAGCGCGACGCCGACATCCGACGTCCGGGTCCGACACCGCAGCCATACGGCGCCGGATTCGGCTCCACCGGCCCGCACCTCGGTCAGGTGCTGTTCGCTGAGCCCTTGGTAGCGGCGCACGTTTGCGTTGCGCACATCGCCGTCCAGCGCCGATTCGACCTCGACCCGTCCCGACCAGCCCTCCGCCGTCAGAACGGTCCGCAGCGCGGCCACGTGGGGATCACTCATGTGGACCAGCCTGGTCTGCTCCACACCCAGCCGGTGCCCGGAGTGGTCCCGGTAACTGATCGTCCGGGTGAGCGTCCCCCTCCCCATGTCCAGAACCTGCCGGTAGTCGAGCAGCAGGCAATGGTCCGGGGAGAACCACGCGCCGGTGGTGACGTCCCCGGGCAGCGGCCGGAAGCGCAGCGGCAGCCAGTTCGGCAGATTGACCATGTCCTCGTTCTCGACCTCGTGACCCGAAATGTCGGAGCGCAGCCGGTCGTAGCAGCCCGCCACATACGTCCCCGGGTAGTGCACCGGATCGGACCTGCTCTCGGGCGCCGCGCCACGGGTCGCGGTATAGCCGTTCCCCAAGGTGCACAGCGCCTCCCGCAGCCGCTCGGCGGCGGGATCGTAGCCGCGGTACTCCCAGGTCCACTCCGGCACGGGCACTCATCTCCTCGTCCCATGATGGGAATCCCGCGCCGACGGCGCACGTCGGCTGCCTCGCCGGCGGCCGGCCTTCGGCTCGCGGCCACAGTCCGGCGAGCCTGCGTTCCCCAGTGGTCGCTGAGCCATAGGGTCATGCCAGGCCGCCCTCGGTCGACGCACCGAACAGCGCCGTGGGAGACGCGCATGGAGTGGTTGGTCTCGTTGACCGGAGCCGGGCTGGTCATGGCCGCGCTGCGGGACCTGTTCCATACGCTCTGGCACCCGACTCGTCGGGGAGGCTTGAGCCGCCTCATCATGTCGGCATTGTGGAGAGCGTCCCAGCATGTCCCCGCGCGCAAGCGGGTGGCGGGGCTCGTCGGACCGCTGGCCATGGTCACCGTGGTCGTGATGTGGGCCTGCACCATCATCCTGGGGTGGGCCATCATCTACTGGCCCCACATGCCGGAGGCGTTCTCCTTCGGAAGCGGTTTGAAAGCCGCCCAGCACGCGGACCTGCTGGACGCCCTCTACGTCTCACTCGTCACCATCGCCACCCTCGGGCTCGGGGACATCGTGCCGACCGAGGACTGGCTGCGCATCGTAGCGCCGCTGGAAGCCCTCATCGGCTTCGCTCTGCTGACGGCCACGGTCACCTGGGTGCTCGAGATCTACCCGGCACTCGCCCGGAGGAGGGTCCTGGCGATCCGCTTGGCGCTGCTGCGCCAAGCGGACCCTTCGGCCCAACGACTGGATGGCGCTCTGGGAGCCTCGCTACTGGCGAGTGTGGCCACCGAAGTGGTACGCGTCCGTGTCGACTTCACCCAATACGCCGAGGCGTACTACTTCCACGACGGCGAAAACCACGCGCCGCTGGCCTCCAGCGTCGGCTACGCCGCTGAGCTCGCCCAGCGCGGGCGGGCGGCAGGCCATCCCGATGTGCGTCTGGCGGCGGCCATGCTCGCCGGTGCTCTGGAGGCCCTTGCCACGGTCCTCGACGAGCAGTTCCTCCACACCGGCGGAACACCGGCGGAGGTCTTCGCCGCGTACGAAGCCGACCACGGCCGCAGCCTTTCCTGACGTCTTGCTGATAAGCTCATCCGCCCCCTCGTGACAGGTGGCCTTCGGCTCCCGAGATCCCCTCCACCGCGGTGAGCGGGCCGCGCAGCTCGCGCACGGCCGTGTACTCGGCCTCGCTCCGGCCGGTCACGGCGCCTCAGATCCCGTTCCCCGTCGGGGTGAGCCGGTCGACGGTGGTCCACCGGTCTTCGGGGAGAGCAACGCGGTGGTGGGCGGCACTCCGATCACCCGATACGGCGCCGGTGGGCGGCCAGGACAACCTGCGACGGCGGGGTGATGGTTCTCCCGGGGCTCGAACGACCGTGGCCCTCACTGGAAGGCGGCGTGGATTTCCTGCTCGGTCGCGGTGTGTGAGACCACCAGGAGTTCGTCACCCGGCCGCAGCCTCATCCCGGCGGCCGGGACGGTGGGCCGACCCTCTCGGACGACGGTGGCGATGACCGAACCGGCGGGGAGACCGATATCGGCGAGGGTACGGCCGACGGCCCGGGACCGGTCGGTGATGGTGGTCTCGATCACGTTGACGCCTGCTTTACTGAGCCGGAGAAGAGCGACGGTGTCGGTGGCCCCGGTGGCTTCTTCAATGAGGGAGATCAGCGGTGTGGCGGCGGGGACGGCCACATCCACGCCCCACCGCCGGTCGAACAGCCAGGCGTTGTCCACGTCGTTGACGCGGGCGGCGACGCGCTCCACCTGGAACTGGCGCTTGGCGAGCAGGCTGATGACGAGATTGTCCTCGTCCCTGCCGGTGGCGGCGATCATCAGATCGGCGGTGAGCGCGCCCGCGTGTTCCAGGAAGGCCGGGTCACAGGCGTCCCCGGCCACCAGGCGCACCGGAACGCGGCCCCGGAGCTCGGCAACCCGGTCCTCGTCGACGTCGACGAGGGTGACCTCGTTCCTTGCGGCGGCGAGCACCTGGGCGATTTGGGTGCCGAGCCGGCCGGCGCCGGCGATGAGGGCTTTCACGTACCCAGCTCCTTGTCCAGGAAGGCCCGCAGCCGGCCGAGCGCGGTGGCGGCGACGGCGAAGGTGACCAGGTCGCCGGATTCCGCCGGGGTGCCGTGGGCGGGCACGCGTGAGCGACCGGCCCGGGTGACCTCCACGACGCGGATCTCTCCGTCGACGTCGAACTCGGTCAGGCGCCGCCCCGTGAGGTAGGCCGGAAGCAGGCTGCGGACCAGCACTGTCTCCCCGTTGCCGAAGGTGACCTCAGGTGTGAGATGGCGGTGCAGCAGCATCCGGTGGATCTCATGCACCGTCCAGCGCACGCTGGCGATGGTGGGGATGCCCAGGTCGCGGTAGATGTCGGCACTGCGGGGGTCGTAGACGCGGGCCAGGACGACCGGGACCCGGTAGGTCTCCTTGGCCGTCCGGGCGCTGACGATATTGCTGTTGTCTCCCGAGGTGACGGCGACGAACGCGTCGGCGTGCTGGATTCCGGTGGCTTCCAGAACTGCCCGGCTGTATCCGTTGCCTTCGTGGAACTGACCGGGGAAACCATCGGGCAGCAGCTTTCTGGCCCGGGGCGAGAGGTCGATGAGCCGCACGTCATGGCCTTCGGCGACGAGGTCGACGGCGAGCCTGGATCCCGCCCGCCCGCACCCCGCGATGATCACTCTCATCGTGTACTTCCCTTCGGGTTCCGGGTGACGCGGCGCCGTACCCACCCCTTGCGGGTTTCCTCGACGCCCAGGAGCAGCACTCCGAATCCCGCCAGCACCACCCAGTCGGACGGATCCAGCGGAGCGGTGTTGAAGACGGCCTGAAGCGCGGGGAGGTAGCTGATCGCCGCCATCAGCCCGAGGGAGACGCATCCGGCGGCCAGCAGCCACGGGTTGGACAGCAGCCCGATCCGGAAGACGCTCTGCTGCTCGGTGCGCACCGCCAGGGCGTTGAAGAACTGGCTGACCACGATTCCGGCCTGGACCATGGTGATCGCCTCCCGGTAGACCGGGGTGTCCTTGGTGAAGTCCGCGTAAGGAATCCCGGAGGCGTGAATGTGCCAGAAGAACACCGCGCACACGCCGAGTGCCTGAATACCGCCGAGGAACAGGATGCGGCCCACGACGGCGCCCGAGAACAGCCGCTCCCGCCGGGATCGGGGCGGCCGGTCCATCGCATCGGGCTCCGGCGGCTCGGCCCCGAGCGCGAGGGCGGGCAGCACGTCGGAACCGAGGTCGATCGCCAGGATCTGCACCGCGCTGATCGGGACCAGCGGAAACCCCGCGAAGGTGGCGGCGAGGATCGGGACGAGTTCGGCGATGTTGTGGCTGAAGAGGTAGATCAGGAACTTACGGATGTTCTGGTAGACCGAGCGGCCGAGTCTCACCGCCGTGGCGATGGAGGCGAACGAATCGTCGAGCAGCACCATCACCGCGGCTTCCCGGGCGACATCGGTACCGGATACGCCCATCGCGACGCCGATGTCCGCGTGTTTGAGGGCGGGGGCGTCGTTGGCGCCGTCCCCGGTGACCGCGACGACGTCGCCGCGTCCCTGCAGTGCGGTGACCACTCGCATTTTGTGCTCGGGACTCACCCGGCACAACAGCAGCTCACCCGACTCGGTGAGCAGCTTGTCCAGAGCCGGAGCGTCGAGCGCGTCCAGCCCGGCGCCCGTGATGACAGTGGGGGCGGGCCGCCGGACGATGCCCACCCGGCGGGCGACCGCCTCCGCGGTCAGCGGGTGGTCCCCCGTGACCATGACGATCCGGATACCGGCCCGCCCGCATGCCTCGACCGCTTCGCTGACCTCCGGGCGCGGCGGGTCGAGCATGCCGACCAGGCCCAGGAGGGAGAGCCCCGATTCAACGTCGTACTGGGCCGGGCGGCGATCGGTCACCGGACGCCATGCCACGCCCAGCACCCGCAGCCCCCGGGAGGCCAGTTCATCGTTCGCGGCGATCACCGCCGCGCGCAGTTCGTCCGTCAGTGGCAGCCGTTCGCCTCTCCAGTCAGCGGTGTCGCAGCGCGCGAGCAGTTCCTGCGGAGCGCCTTTGACGAACGCCCGGTAGCCGCCGCCCTCCGGGTCACTGTTCACCGTGCTCATCAACTTGCGGACCGAGTCGAAGGGATATTCCGCCACCCGGGGAGCCGCGGCCTCCTCCGCTTCCACGTCGAGGCCCGCCTTCGCCGCCGCGACCAGCAACGCCCCCTCGGTGGTGTCACCCAGGACACGCCAGCCCTCCCGCCCGGACGGCGGGACCAGCCGCGCGTTGCAGCACAGCGCTGCCGCCCGGAGAACGGCCAGCACCGCCTCGGGGTCGGAAACAGCCCCCACCGGGGCGTACCCCACCCCGGAGACGGTGTGCGCCACTCCACCGGCCCACACCTGGGCGACGGTCATCTCCGCCCGGGTCAGCGTGCCCGTCTTGTCCGTGCACACCACGGTGGTGGATCCCAGCGTCTCAACGGCCAGCAGCTGTTTGATGAGCGCGTGCCGGCGTGCCATGCGCCGTACGCCGATGGCCAGCGAGACGGACAAGGTGGCGGGCAGTCCCTCGGGGACGAGTGCCACCATCACTCCGAGCGCGAAGACGAACGAGGAGACGAGCCCCTGCCCGGTGGGCAGGCGCACCGCGAAAAGCGCCGCCCCGATCGCGAGCGCCGCCCCCGCCACCCGGCGGGCCATCGAAGCGACCTGGAGCTGAAGGGGGGTCCGCTGCCGCGGCGCCGCCGCGGCGAGCCGGAAGATGCGCCCGAACTCCGTTGCCGCGCCCGTGGCGAACACCACGGCCTTCGCGGAGCCCGCCACGACAGCGGTGCCCATGAAGACGCAGTTGCGGGCCTGAAGCACGGGGCCGGCCGCCACCGGTTCCCCCGATCGGCCGACCGGATCGCTCTCCCCGGTCAGGGCAGCGTTGTTCACCGTGACCTCGTGTGTCTCCACCAGTCGGCAGTCCGCCGACACCGCGTCCCCGGCCTCCAGGGCCACGACGTCCCCCGGAACCAGATCACGAGCGGGCACCTCCGCTCGCTCTCCGTCGCGCAGGACACGACTGGTGTGCGGCACCATCGCCCGCAGTGACTCGGCTGTGCGCTCCGCCGAGTACTCCTGGCCGAAGCCGATCGCCGCGTTCAGCACTACCACGCCGAGGATCGCCAGGGCCAGTTGCAGCGTGCCCACATCATGGGGGTGTTCCAGTCCGTAGGCCAGAAAGGTGATGGCCGACGCGATGAGCAGCACGACCGCGAACAGATCCGTGAACTGCGCGAGGAGCCGCCGCCACGCCCCCCACCGCCGGGCATGCGGCAACTCGTTGGGACCGAACCGTTCCCGCCTCGTGCGCGCGGTCCCCGAGGCGAGCCCCCGGGGTGAGGAGCCGAGGGCGACGAAGACCTCCGCGGCCGGCAGGGCCTGTACCGCCGGGCCGTCCGCCCCCGGAACGGCCGCCGGTCCGCGGCCGCCGTCACCGGGCATCAACACATGAGGGCCGCTGCCCATCGGAAGGCATCGAGACAGGGAGCGATGGCGGTCATGCCTTCATCCTCGTCTCCACCGGTGGAAACCGCACCCGGGGACCGGTCCGGACAGCGCACGCCTCCCGGTCACACAACCCGATCGGGTGTGGCGGGTTCGCCGGAGGCGGGCACGAGTGACCCGTGCCGGGCCGCCGCCTTCCCGGAGAAAACCCCTGACTCGACGCATACCATCAAAAAACGATCATCGAGAGGGAAAGGCCCACCATGCTCCAGGACGGCCAGCACGCATCCGGCGCGAACACCGGCTCCGCGCCCCCACCCCGCTGAACGAGGTGGAGCTGGTGGCTCTGGACGCGCACTGGCGAGCGGCGAACTACCTGTCAGTCGGGCAGATCTATCTCATGGCCAATCCGCTGCTGACCGAGCCGCTGCGTCCTGAGCACATCAAGCCCCGTCTGCTGGACCACTGGGGCACCTCCCCAGGGCTGAACCTCGTCTACACCCACCTCAACCGAGTGATCAAGGCACGGGGTCTGGACGCGATGTGCGCCTGGGGCCCGGGGCACGGCGGGCCCGCGGTCGTCGCCAACTCCTGGCTGGAAGGCAGCTACACCGACACCTATCCCGACGTCACCCGCGATCAGGCGGGCATGGGCCGGCTCTTCAGGCAGTTCTCCTTCCCCGGCGGCATTCCCAGCCATGTGGCCCCGCAGACCCCCGGCTCGATCCACGAGGGCGGCGAGCTCGGCTACTCCCTCGCCCACGCCTATGGCGCCGCTCTGGACAATCCCGGTCTGGTCGTGGCCTGCGTCGTCGGTGACGGGGAGGCGGAGACCGGTCCGCTGGCCACGGCCTGGCACTCCAACAAGTTCCTCGACCCGGTCCACGACGGCGCCGTCCTGCCGATCCTGCATCTGAATGGCTACAAGATCGCCAACCCCACGGTGCTGTCCCGCATTCCCGAGGAAGAGCTCGACGAACTCCTGCGCGGGCTGGGCCACCATCCGCTCCACGTCACCGGTGACGATCCGCCGGCGGTCCACCGGGAGATGGCCGCGGCAATGGACACGGCCCTCGACCACATCACCCTCCTGCAGCGCACCGCCCGCGAGGAAGGCGTCACCGAGCGCCCGCGATGGCCGATGATCGTGCTGCGCACTCCCAAGGCCTGGACCGGACCGGCCGAGGTGGACGGACTCCCGGTGGAGGGCACCTGGCAGGCCCACCAGGTGCCCTTGGCCGAGGTCCGCACTCATCCGGATCATCTGCGCCAGCTGGAGCGGTGGCTGCGGTCCTACCGGCCGGCCGAGCTGTTCGACGAACACGGCTGTCCCCGCGAGCCGGTCCTGGCCTGTGTGCCGGACGGCGAGCGCCGTCTAGGGGCCAATCCGCGGGCCAACGGGGGCCTGCTGACCCGCGAACTGCCGATCCCGCCCCTGGAGAAGTACGCCGTCGTGGTCGACAAGCCGGGGGCCGGGCTCCATGAACCCACCCGGGTACTGGGCGAGCACAGGATTGCTCGAATCGCCTCTCTAGCACAATTCAGCGCCTTGACCCGACGCAATATGCTGCCAATGTTGCTGAGATTGGTTCGATTCGACGTGCCCGTCGGCCACGCTTGATGGCGTCTTGCCGATGGACCACGAAGGGGCAGCCATGCCGGGCAGCAGCACAGTCACCGTCCACCCCGATCGCGAGGTCCGGCCCAGTCACGCCGTGGCGCCGCCCATCTACCAGACGGCGGCGTTCTCGGCCGCGGACGCGGAGACGTTCGCCCAGGCCGCGGTCGACAGGCGGGGCCAGGACTTCTACACCCGCTTCGGCAATCCGAACCACGCTCAGGTCGCGGCCGTCGTAGCGGAACTGGAGCACACCGAGGCGGCCATGGTCACCGCGTCCGGGATGGCCGCGCTGACCACCACCGTGCTGACCCTGGTGTCCACCGGTGACCATGTCATCGGGCAGCGGTCCACCTACGGCGGTACGGCGTCGGTACTGCTGAACCTGCTGCCCGCTTCGGCGTGTCGACCACCCTGGTGGACCAGACCGACCCGGAGGCGTTCGAAAAGGCACTGACCCCGCAGACCCGCCTGATCCTGATGGAGTCCCCGAGCAATCCGCTGCTCCAGATCACCGACCTGCGCGCCGTCGCGGACCTGGCCCGCGCGCAGGACGTACTGACACTGGCGGACAACACCTTCGCCACTCCGCTGAACCAGCGCCCGGCGGACTTCGGCATCGATCTGGTCTGGCACAGCGCGACCAAATACCTCAACGGTCATTCCGACGTGTCCGCCGGAGCGGTGGCCGGCCCGGCAGAGCTCCTGGACCGGATCTGGGATGCCGGCCTGCTCACCGGTGCCGTCCTCGGCCCGTTCGACGCGTGGCTGCTGCTGCGCGGGATGCGCACCCTTCCGCTGCGGATGCCCCGGCACAACGCCAACGGCCAGGCGCTCGCGGAGGCCCTGCACGACCACCCCGCCGTGAGCCGTGTGCACTACCCCGGCCTGGCGTCCCATCCGCAGCACGAGCTGGCCGCACGTCAGATGAGGGGGTTCGGCGGGGTGCTCGGCATCGAGTTCACCGGCGGTTACGAGGCGGCCGACGCGTTCCTGGGCCAACTGCGCTACGCCCGCCGGTCGGCCAGCCTCGGCGGCATGGAATCGCTGGCCGTGCACCCCGCGTCCATGTGGCGGGGAATGCTCGACGAAGACCAGCTCGCCGCCTCGGTTCCGCCGGGCCTGGTCCGGCTGGCCGCGGGCACGGAGGATACGGCCGACCTGGTCGCCGACGCACTCGCCGCGGCCGACGCGGTGGCCGCCACTGGTGACCGCGTCAGGACGCCGTGAGCGTCTTCATGGTGACGTAGCTGTTCACCATGGCGACGCCGGGAAGGTCGGCCAGCCGGTTGGCGTGGAAGTCCTCGTAGGCGGCCAGGTCGGCGACCTCGACCTGAAGCAGGTAGTCGTAGTTGCCGGTGACGTGATGGACGTGGGCCACCTCGGGCAGTTGGATGACCGCCCGTTCGAACGCGGTCACGTCGGCGCGCTTGTGCCTCATGAGCCGGACACCGGCGAACACGCGGAGGCTGCGGCCGAGGGCGGCGGGGTCGACCTCCGCCCGGTAGCCGCGGATCACTCCGGTTTCCTCGAGCCGGTTCACCCGCCGCAGGCAGGGTGACGGCGACAGGCCGACCCGAGCGGCGAGCTCGGCGTTGCTGATCCGCCCGTGCTTTTCGAGCACGGGCGGATGGACCGATCTACATCATCCATAAGGGCAGACTATTGCTCAATCCCTTCATGTACCACAACCTCATGCCCTGCTCTGGCGCAATTTCGTGCCGAAGTTGCCGAGCTCGGCTTACGCCGACGTACTGAACAACAACACTCGACCGAGTCATCAACCCGAGCAAGCAACCCCTTTTCGTGGAGGAATTTTCAGATGAGGATCCTGCTCACCGGCGGCACCGTGGTCAGCATGGACCCGGCTGTCGGCGATCTCGAACGCGGTGACGTGCTGATCGAGGACGGCGTGATCGCCGAGGTGGCCGAGGCGATCGAAGCTCAGGACGCCGAGGTGATCGACGCGACCGACCGGATCGTCATGCCCGGCTTCGTCGATACCCACCGGCACACCTGGCAGACCGCGTTCCGCGGCATCGGCGCCGACTGGACCTTCCCCGAGTGGGCGGTGGCGATGCACGGCACGCTCAAGCCTCACTACCGGCCCGAGGACGTCTACCTGGGCACCCTGCTCGGCCGACTGGAGGCCCTCCACTCCGGCGTGACCACGATGCTGGACTGGTTCCACTGCGCGCAGGGCCCCGAGCACGCCGACGCCGCCGTCGAGGCGCTGCGCGACACAGCCGGACGCTCGGTCTTCTGCCACGGCGCGGGATGGGGCACCACCGGCCCGGTCGACGCCGAGGTCCGACGCGTCCGTTCCGCACTTCCCGGGGACGGGCTGGTCACCATGGCGCTCGGGCTGCGCGGCGCGGACGACACCAGCATGGACACCGTCGCCGAGGAGCTGAAGCTGGCGGCCGAGCTGGACCTGCGGACCAGTGTCCACGTCACCTCCGACGGCACCCAACGCCCGATCGCAGACTTGCGCGAGCACGGGCTGCTGCGGGACACCACGACGTTCGTGCACGCCAACGGGCTCGCCGACGACGAACTGCGGATGCTCGCCGACGCCGGCAGCTCGGTGTCGATCAGCCCGGACGTCGAGCTGAGGATGGGGTTCGGCTGGCCGATGACCGGCCGGATGCTGGCCGCAGGCGTGCGCCCGACACTCTCCGTCGACGACGTCCCCTCCGTCGGCGGCAACATGTTCGCCACCATGCGCACCGCGTTCGTGGTACAGCGCGGCCTGGACGGCGGCCTCAACTCCCGGGAGCTGCTGGAGTTCGCCACCGTCGACGGCGCCCACGCGCTGGGACTCACCGCCCGCACAGGCAGCCTCACGCCCGGCAAGGACGGTGTTCTTCCGGGATCAGGGCCTCCACCCCGCCGCGTCGAGCTGCCGGGGTGGTCCTGTTCCTCGGCGCCGACCCCCTGCCACAGCGTACGGAGGCCCCGGTCGCCCGGGCGATGACTGCCGCCACCTGGCCATCGCCCCTCGATGCCACGCGACTACCGTGATCCATGCAGATCGACCCGCGCGGCCCCCGGTTCGCCGCCGCGCTCACCACCATCGTCCTGTGCTCCGCACTGATCACCGGCAGCAGTTGCGCTGCTCGCCCTGCAAACCGTGATTTTCGCGGTCGGTGCGTTCGCCGGCCTGCTGTACTCTCCGTACGGCTGGCTGTACCAAGTCGCCATTCGTCCCAGGCTCTCCCCGCCGAACGAGCTGGAGGACGCCAGGCCACCCCGTTCCGCCCAGGGCGTCGGCTTCGCCTTCGGCTTCGTCGGCACCGTCGGCTACCTCGCCGATGATCACTGGCTGGGCATGGCCGCGACCGGGCTGGCCCTGGCAGCGGCCTTCCTCAACGCGGCCTTCGGCTACTGCCTCGGTTGCGAGATGTACCTCCTCATCCGCCGCGTCCGAAGCGCCTGAGCACACGCGCCGGCCCGCAACCGTCCCGCCGGACGACGAGACTGCCGATGCGGCGTCGGCTCACCCCGCGGTGTCCGCCTCGCGGGAGGTGAGCAGGGCGTGTACCGCCTCGATGGTGGCGCGGGTCAGGGAAGGGTCGAAGCCGCTGCGGGCCCGGGCGCTGAGGCGGACCGGGGGGACGGCGGGGAGGTCGTGGCGTGGCGTGAGGCCGTCGGGGTACGGGCTGCCGGGGATGGCGAGCAGCGCGGCGCCGAGTCCGGCGCGGGCCGCGTCCAGGACTCCGGCGAGGTACCCGGCCTCGGCGACCACGGTGGCGGGTGTGTGGTGGGAGGCGAGCGCGGTCAGTGCGCGGCGGCGGATCACGCACGGGTCGCTGATGGCGACCAGCGGCAAGGGGGCGGGGGCGGCGGGTGGTTTCCAGCCCGGGGCGGCGTACCAGCGCAGGGGGAGTTCGCCCACCGGGGTACCCGGGGCCTGTGCCGCCTCGGTGACGTAGACGGCGAGGTCGAGTTCGCCACGTGCGACGGCGTCCGTCAGCCGTGCCGAGCGGTCTATGCGCACGCGGACCTCGGCGCCGGGCCGGGTGTCGCGTACGGCCGCGGTGAGTACGGGAAGGATCTGGTCGGCGCCGTGCTCGGTGGCGCCGATGGCGACGGGCGCTTCGTCGGGCCGGTCCTCCCCCATCAGCCGGCGGAGGGCGGCGTCGTGTGCGCCGACGATCTGCTGGGCTTCTTCCAGCAGTCGGGTGCCGTGGGCGGTGAACCGGGTTTTCCTGCCGTCGCGTTCGACGATGGGGCGTCCGAGTGTTTTCTCCAGCCGCCGAATGTGCTGGCTGACGGTGGATTGGCTGAGGGCGAGTGCGCCGGCGGCGCGGTGGAACCCTCCGTATTCGGCGACGGCGATGAGGCTGCGCAACGCCACGATGTCCAGTACCGGCAGCATGTGCGCAGGCTAGCACCGATCGATCGCGAACCACGATCGGTTTTGATGGCAAATCATCGTTGGACGGCCGACTCCGGGCTCGTGCATTCTGAGGTCATGCCACGCACACAGCTCGTGGCGGCCCGTAGGCCGCGCACGCACCGCACCGGCTCCGGGCCTTCGGCCGCCGGACCGGTGGTGTGCCGCGCCACGTGCGCCTGGCTGACCCGGCGACGCGTGGTCGACTTCGGCCGTACCGGCGCCATGCGCTGTCGCTGACCGACGGCTTCCCGGGCGCTCGCCGCCAGGCCTTCGCCCGTTCGCCGCCGCACGTTCGCCGCCGCATGTGCGTCTCCTCGCGCGTCGGCATGTGTTTCCTGCCTTCGCCTCACCCTTTCCCATTCGCGCCTCCGCACCCGCACGGCCGCTCCGCCTCGCTCGTGGGGGGCGGGCGTCGCTGTCGATGAATCGAGTTCTCATGTCCTCTGCTCAGCCTGTCCGCTCATGGGACGAACCAGCCGGAATCGCCCCGCGTGGCACGCTCGTGCTCCTTCCGGGGCGGGGCGAACACGGCGGTGTGTACGAGCGGTTCGGCCACCGGATCTCCGCCGACGGCTATCGCGTCCGTGCCCTGGGGGACGCCTCGTCCGACCCGGAGGCCATCACCGAGACGGCCATCAAGCTGTTGCGCGACGAGACACTCCCCGGCCCTCGGGTACTGGTCGGCTCCGACACCGGGGCGTCCCACGCGGCGCGGCTCGCCGCCCTCGAGCCGCCCGGGCTGGACGCGCTGATCCTCGCCGGACTGCCGACCCGGCCGCACTCCACCGAGGTGGCCGCTTCGGACTGGGAGGACGAACTGGAGCGACGCACCGCCTGCCCCACGCACCGGGGCAGGCTGACCGCCGACGCGGACTTTCGGCGCGGCGCCCTGGCCGGCTCGTCGGCACCGGAGTCGCCGGTGCTGGACGGGATCTCCGTTCCGGTGCTCGGGCTGCACGGTGCCGAGGACACCGTCAGCCCCCTCGGTGAGGTCCGCCATGTGTTCCGCGGCCAGCCCGGCGCGGAGCTGGTGAGCCTGGCCGGCACGCGGCACGACGTCCTCAACGACGTGACCCACCGCACCGCCGCCGCCACGGTGGTCCTCTTCCTGGAGCGGCTGCGGATGGATTCCGGTCTGTCACCCGTCGCCGTCACGGAGGACCTCGTATGAGCACCCCCGTCCTCACCACTCCGGCCGAGCTGTACTCCCGGCTGTTCCACGGTGATCCGGCGCCCGTCGTCCTGGACGTACGGTGGCGGCTCGGCGATCCGCACGGCCATGACCGCTACCTCGCCGGGCACATCCCCGGCGCGGTTCACGTCGACCTGGATACCGAACTCGCCGCTCCCCCCACCCCGGAGAGCGGCCGCCATCCGCTGCCGGACCCCGTCGCCTTGCAGCGGGCCGCGCGCAGCTGGGGACTCACCACCGGCCGGCCGGTGGTGGTGTACGACGACAACGGCAACACCGCCGCCGCTCGCGCCTGGTGGCTGCTGCGGTGGGCCGGGGTCGAGCGGGTCTCGCTGCTGGACGGGGCGCTGGCCGCGTGGCGCGCGGCCGGACTGCCCGTCGAGACGGGCGAGCCCGCCCCGCCGGCCGAGGGGGATGTCGTGCTCATCACGGGGCAACTGCCGGTGCTCGACGCCGACGTGGCAGCCGAGGTGGCGCGCACCGGCGTACTGCTGGATGCGCGGGCAGCCGAACGGTACCGGGGCGAGACCGAGCCTGTCGATCCGCGCGCCGGGCACATTCCCGGCGCCCTGTCCGCACCGACGGGCGACAACCTGGCGCCGGACGGCACATTCCACAGCGCGGAGGAACTCGCGCGGCGCTTCGCCGCGCTGGGCGCCGACGACACGACGAAGGTCGGTGTCTACTGCGGCTCCGGCGTCACCGCGGCCCACACGGTCGCGGCCCTGGCCCGCGTCGGCATCACGGCCGCGCTCTACCCCGGCTCCTGGTCCGCTTGGTCCGCCGACACCGCTCGCCCCGCGGCCGTGGGCGCGACGCCGGGCTGATCCGCCGCCCGCACATCTCCTGTGAACACTTCCCGACCGAGAGGCCGCATCATGCCCTCCCCGCACTCCCCTGTGTCCGGGGCCTCACCGCCCCCGCACACCTCCGCACCCCCACCCCCCGGTGCGGCGGAGGACTCGACTCCGCCCGCCGAGCCCGCCGTTGCGCGGACATCCCGCCCCGCCGCCAGGCGCACCCGGTCCCGGCCCCGCTTGCGGGTGCCGCGCGGGGTCCGGCGGGCCTCCGGGCCCCTCGGGCTGCTGCTGCTCTGGTTCCTGGCCGCCGCTACGGGCGTGCTTCCCGAGTCCGTGCTGGCCTCCCCCATCGACGTCGTGCGGCGTGGGGCGGACCTCATCGGCACCGGTGAGCTGCCGCAGGCCATCGCCGCCTCCGGCCGTCGCGCGGCCCTCGGCTTCCTCATCGGTGCGGCCGTGGCGCTCACCCTGTCACTCACCGCCGGGCTGTTCCGGCTGGGCGAGGACGTCATCGACGCCTCCATGGGCATGTTCCGGGCCATCCCCTGGGTGGGCCTGATCCCGTTGTTCATCGTCTGGTTCGGCATCGACGAAACACCGAAGATCGCGCTGGTGGCGCTCGGTGTCACCTACCCGCTGTACTTCAACATCTACGGCGGCATCCGCTCCGCCGACGCGCAGCTGATCGAGGCCGGGCGGATGGTGGGCCTGGGCCGCATCGGACTGATCCGGTACGTGATCCTGCCGTCCGCGCTGCCCGGCGCGCTGGTCGGGCTGCGATACGCGCTGTCCACCGCGTGGCTGGCCCTGGTCTTCGCCGAGCAGGTCAACGCGGACGCCGGTATCGGCTATCTGATGAGCAACGCCCAGCAGTACTTCCAAACCGACGTCATCGTCCTGTGCCTGGCCGTGTACGCGGTGCTCGGGCTGCTCTGCGACTTCGCGGTGCGGCTGCTGTCCCGGCGGCTGCTGGACTGGCGCGCCTCGTTCGAAGGGGAGGGAGCATGACCGCGGTGAACGGCACGAACAGCGTGGAGGTCCGCGGACTGACCCGCGCCTTCGGTGACAAGACGGTGCTCGACGGGCTCGACATCACCATCCGCGAGGGCGAATTCGTGGCCCTGCTCGGCCAGAGCGGCTGCGGGAAGTCGACACTGCTGCGGATCCTCGCCGGGCTGGACAGCGAGACCGAGGGCGAAGTGGACGTACCGGAGCGGCGCTCGGTGGCCTTCCAGTCGCCACGGCTGATGCCGTGGCTGCGGGTGTGGCACAACGTCGTGCTCGGTCTGCCGCGCGGGGACCGCGCGCTCGCCGAGCGGTATCTGGCCGAGGTCGGCATCGAGGAGTACGCGGGCGCCTGGCCCCGGACGCTCTCCGGCGGTCAGTCCCAGCGCGTGTCCTTGGCCCGTGCGCTGGTGCACGAACCCGAACTGCTGCTGCTGGACGAGCCGTTCGGCGCGCTGGACGCGCTCACCCGCGGCAAGGCGCAGCGGCTGGTGGCCGATCTGTGGCAGCGGCACCGCTGCTCGATCCTGTTGGTCACGCACGACGTCGAGGAGGCGCTGCTGCTGGCCGACCGGGTGCTGGTGATGGACGGCGGGCGCATCGCCTACGAGGCGCGGGTGGGCCTCGACCGCCCGCGCGACCTCGGCTCCCCCGACTTCGTGGCGTTGCGCGGCGAACTCCTGCGACGGCTGGGCGTCGACGACGCCTCGGCGCTTTCGCACCATCGGGAAGAGGTGACCGCATGAACCGCTTGACCTGCTTGAACGCCGGGAACCGCAAGGCTTCGGTCGCGGCGCGCGCGCTCGGCGCCGCGCTGTCGCTCACCGCCCTCCTCGCCACCAGCGCGTGCGCGGGCGACAGCCGGGCGGCGTCCGAGACCGATCCGTCGAAGGTGACACTGACCCTCAGTGACCAGGCCAAGAACCTGAAGACGCTCTTCGACGCCTCCGGCGCCCTCAAGGGAACGCCGTACAAGGTGAAGTGGGCCGAGTTCGAGGGCGCCGCACCGCTGTTCCAAGCCGTGCAGGCCGGGGCCGCCGACACCTCGTACGCCGCCGATCTGCCCACCCTCCAGGCACTCGCCGGCGGGGTACGCGTCAAGGCCGTCGGGGCGCTGCACAACGACGGCACCCACACCGGGATCGTGGTCCGCGAGAACTCACCGGTGAAGAGCGTCAAGGACCTCAAGGGGAAGAAGGTCGTCGTCTCCTCGGCCAAGGGGTCCATCGCCGAGTATCTGCTGGCGCACGCGCTGGAGCAGGCGGGGCTGAGCTACTCGGACGTCCGTGTGCAGTACCTGCTGCCCACCGACGCACAGGCCGCCTTCACCTCCGGCAAGGTCGAGGCGTGGGCCACGTTCGGCGTGTACAAGACGGTGGCCGAGCAGCACGGGGGCCGTCTCCTGGTCAACGGGGCGAACGGGCGGGTCAGCGGCTACGGCTTCATCGGGGCCTCGGAGCAGGCCCTTGAAGTCCCGGCGAAGAAGAAGGCCATCACCGACTATCTGCGCCGGCTCGACAAGGCGCTGGCCTGGTCCCGCCGGCACCCCGCGGAATACGCCAAGGCCATCCAGCACACCAACGGAGCCTCGGCCACGGTGGCCAAGGACTTGGTCGACCAGGCCAACAGCGAACTGCTGCCGGTGAGTGAGCCGGTGATCCGGTCCGTGCAGAAAGTCGGCGACACCATGCACGGCATCGGTGTGCTCACCCCCGAGCCGACCCTCGCCGACCACGTCGACACCAGCCTCGTCAAGGAGTGACCGCAGCCATGCCCGTCGAGTTCATCAGCGCCGTCCACCCCAACCCCGCCACCGAGGGCGACCCCACCGCGGGTTCCGGGATCGATGTGGACTACGCCCGCCGCTACGCCCGGGCTCTGGACGACTCCGGCTTCGACTACACCCTGGTCACCTACCACTCGGCCGCCCCGGACGCGCTGCAGCTGGCCCAGTTCGTCGCCCATCACACCGAGCGCGTCAAACCGGTGCTCGCCCACCGCCCCGGGGTGGTGTTCCCCACCCACGCGGCCCGCGCACTGGCCACGTTGGACCAGATCAGCGCCGGGCGGCTGGTGGTGCACATCATCTCCGGCGGCAACGACGAGGAGCAGCACCGCGAGGGCGACTATCTGAGCAAGAGCGAGCGGTACGCCCGCTCGGACGAGTACATCCGGATCCTGCGCAGGGTGTGGGAGGCCGACGGGCCGATCTCCCACGAGGGCCCGTACTACCGCTTCGAGGGCTTCCGCTCCGATGTCGCCCCGTACCACGGCACCATCCCCATCTCGGTGGGCGGCTCGTCGAGGGACGCGTACCGGGTGGGCGGGCAGCAGGGCGACATCTTCGGGCTGTGGGGCGAGCCGCTGAAGGAGACCGCCGAGCAGATCGCCTCGGTGAACGCGTACGCGGACGCCGCGGGCCGGCCCCGGCCGCGCATCTGGGTGTCCTTCCGGCCGATCATCGCCCCCACCGACGAGCTGGCATGGGAGAAGGCGCACCGCACCCTGGGCGCCGTGAAGGCCAACCACGCCGAGCGGGCCAAGCGCAGGCACTACCCGGCGGTCGGCCAGGGCACCCCGTCCAACGTCGGATCGCAGCGGCTGCTGGCCGTCGCCGAGCGCGGCGAGGTGCACGACCGCTGCCTGTGGACCGCACCCGCCGCGGCCACCAACGCCGCCGGTGCCTCCACGGCACTGGTCGGCTCCCCGGAGACGGTCGCCAAGGCGCTGCTCGACTACGTCGACATCGGCTGTGAGCTGCTGTCCATCCGTGGCTACGACCCGCTCAACGACGCCATCGACTACGGGCGTCATGTACTGCCGCTGGTCCATCAGGAGCTGGCGCACCGCGCCGCCACCTCGGCCGCCTGACGTCCGGCCACCGTCTTCACCCCCTTCACCCCCTTCTCCTCGTCTCACCGTTCTCCTCATGAAAGGCATCACCCGGATGTCCAGGCCACCGGCCCGCTCCCGTCCCCGGCGCGCTCGCGCCCGTACCGCTCTCGCCGCCGTCGTGGCGCTGGCCGCCGGTGCGCTGAGCGCCTGTGGCGGCACCGCGGGCGCGGACGGGGGCGGGAAGGGATCCTCCGTCACCCTCCGAGTCGGTGCGACCGGCTGGAAGGAGGAGGAGGCGCTGCTGAAGTTCGCGCACTTGGACGACACCCCTTACCAGGTGAAGTGGAGCCTGTTCCAGGGCGGCGACAGGCAACTGGAGGCGGTGCGCGCCGGCGCCCTGGACGTGGCGAGTTCCAGCGAGATCCCGCCGGTCTTCGCGGCGGCCGACGGAAAGCCGAACTTCAAGGTCGTCGCCGTGGAGCGCGGCAACACCCTCAACCAGGAGGTCGTGGCCCCCAAGGGGTCCACGATCACCTCGATGTCGCAGCTGCGGGGCAAGAGGGTCGGCTACGTCAAGAACACCACCGCCCACTACTTCCTCTACGAGCTGCTGAAGCGGGCCGGGCTCGGCTGGGACGACATCGAGGCCGCCCCGCTGGATCCCGACAAGGGGATCGCCGCGTTGAACGGCGGTTCCGTCGACGCGTTCGCCGGATACGGCAACGCGGTCATCACCGCCCATCAGCGGGGTGCCCGCACCATCGGTTCCGGCAAGGACATCCTCTCCGGCAACTTCCTGTGGACGGCCTCGGACGACACCCTCGGCGGCGCGGCCCGGCGCGGAGCGCTGGCGGATCTGCTGGCCCGCCTCGACAAGGCGTACGCCTATGTGCGCGACGGGCGCCAGAAGGAATACGCGAAGGTCATCGCCGCCGCCACCCACCAGCCGGTGGATCAGGCGCTGGAGGAGTTCACGGCGGGACAGGCCCAGCGCGGGACCGGGATCCGGCCGGTGAGCCCTGGGGCCACCGCCTCCGAGCAGAAGGTGGCCGACGCCTTCGGTGACCTCGGCGCGGTGAAGCGGAAGCTGACGGTGAGCGAATTCTGGAGCGACCGTCTGACTCCGCTGCTGCGCCGGGAACTCGCCTCATGACCGGCGACTTTCCGTTTCCCGTCCCGGATCTCTCCTCGCTGGCCTCCGTGACGCGACGGCTCGCCGCGACCGCGGCCGCGTACGACCGCGACGGCACGTTTCCGGCCGAGGGGATCCGCGCAGCGCACGAGGCCGGGCTGCTCACCGCCACCGTCGGCGAGCGGTACGGGGGCCCCGCCCTCGGGGTGGCGGACACCGCGCGCATCCTGCACGCGCTCGGCGAAGGCGATCCGTCGGTGGCGCTGATCGCCGCCATGAGCCTCGCCGTCCACCGCCGCCAGGCCATGCGGCCGCACTGGCCGGAAGAGCTCTACGGGCAGGTGCTGGCCGAGGCCGCTTCGCGGCCGGTGCTGCTCAACCACGTCCGTGTCGAGCCCGAACTCGGCTCGCCCGCGCGCGGTGGACTGCCCTCGACGGTGGCCCGGCGCACCCCCGACGGCTGGTCGCTCAGCGGCCGCAAGCGCTTCGCGACCGGTGTGGAAGGGCTGGACTGGCTGCTGGTGTGGGCCACCACGGACGAGCCCACGCCACGGGTCGGCACCTTCGTGGTGCCCGGCACCGCCCCCGGGATCGAGATCACCCACCGCTGGGACCATCTGGGGCTGCGCGCCAGCGGAAGCCACGACATCGCGCTGCACGACGTCGAGATCCCCGAGGGAAACGTCATCGACCTGGCCGGGCACGGCGCCGAGGCGGAGCAGGACAACCGCGCGGGCGCGGCCCTCCACCTGCCGCTCGCCGCCCTCTACCTGGGTGTGGCGCGCGCCGCCCAGGGTTACGTCCACCGCTTCGCCCACGAGCGGATCCCCGCCAACCTCGGCCATCCGGTGGCCCGTACCGAGCGCTTCCGGCGCGTGGCCGGTGAGATCGCTCTGCGGCTGGACTCGGCCGAACATCTGGTGTTCACGGGTGCTGAGCGGGTCGACGGCGCCGACGGTTCGTACGCCCCCGAACACGCGCTGGGCGCCCGGGTCCTGGCGGACCGGCACGCCACCGAGGCGGTCGCCCTGGGGTTGCGGCTGCTGGGGAATCCGGGGCTGTCCCGCGACAACCCCCTGGAGCGCCACTTCCGGGACGTCCAGTGCGCCCCGGTACACGCCCCACAGGAAGACACGGCGCTGCTCGCCATCGGCGCGGTCGCGCTCGGCACAGGAAGTGAGAGGCCGACATGACCGTTCCGCTGTCCGATCCGGACACGGCCGACCGCGCGGGCGGCGCACCCACGCATGCCACCGATACGGATGCCTCCGCCGCGCTGCTGACGGCCCTGCGCCGCGACCTGCCGGACGAGGCGCTGGCCACCGGTTCCGAGGCCACCGGCCGTTACGCCACCGACCGCTCCGGCAGCAGGCCGGACGGCGTCCCGCTCGCGGTCGTCCACGCCACGCGCACCGAGCACATTCAGGCGACTCTGCGGCACGCCCACGACCTACGGGTACCGGTCGTGCCGCGCGGGGCGGGAACAGGGCTGTCCGGAGGGGCGAGCGCGGGGGCGGGCAGTGTCGTCCTCGATCTGTCACGCATGAACCGCATCCTGGAGCTGAGCCCCGAGGAGCAGATCGCCGTCGCCGAACCGGGCGTCATCACCGCCGAACTGGACCGCGCGGCAGGCGAGTTCGGGCTGCGCTACGCACCCGACCCGGCGAGCGCGGCGATCTCGACCATCGGCGGGAACATCGCGACCAACGCGGGCGGGCTACGCTGCGCCAAGTACGGGGTCACCAGGGACGCGCTCCTGGGCCTGGCCGCGGTGCTCGCGGACGGGACACTCGTACGGACCGGACGGCGCACGGTCAAGGGCGTCACCGGCTATGACCTGACCGGCCTGCTCACCGGCTCCGAAGGCACCCTCGGGGTGATCACCGCCGCTACCCTGCGGCTGCGTCCGGTGCCCGAGGAGACGGTCACGGTCGCCGCGTACTTCGCCACGTTCGCTGAAGGCGCCGAGGCCGTCTCCGCGCTCACCGCCGCCCGTGTCGAGCCCGCCATGGCCGAGCTGCTCGACGGCCCGGTACTGGGCGCGGTGGACGATGCCCAGGGCACGGCTCTGCGGTCGCGCGGGGGCGCGCTGCTGCTCCTGCAGTGCGATGGGCGGGGCGCGGCGGCCGAGGCCGAGGCGGCCGTACGGTGCTTGCGCGGACGGGCGACTTCGGTCGAGGTCTCAGGGGATCCGGCCGAGGCGGATCGGCTGCTCGCCGCGCGGCGGCTCGCCCTGCCCTCGCTGGAGCGGCTGGGCCGGGTCCTGATCGAGGACATCGCCGTACCCCGGAACAGGCTGGCCACCGCCGTGCGCGAGATCGACGCCGCGGCCGACCGCCACGGGGTGCGGATCTTCACCTTCGCCCATGCCGCCGACGGCAACCTCCACCCCATTCTCGTTCTCGACCCGGCTCTCCCTGGCATCCCGGACGCCGCCTGGCGGGCCGCGGGTGACATCTTCAGCGCCGCCCTCCGCCTCGGCGGCACGCTCACCGGTGAACACGGCGTGGGCACCCTCAAACGGCGATGGCTCGCCGACGAGCTCGGACCGGACCAGCACCGGCTCCAGCACCGCATCAAGGCGGCCTTCGATCCGCACGGCATCCTCAACCCGGGCAAGGCGCTCTGACTGTTTCCCGTACCCCGCACCGACGATTTCGAGGTGACCTCCATGTCCACCGTCCTGTCCGTCTCCGGAAGCCCCTCCGCCACCTCCCGCACCGCCCGTCTCCTGCGCGGGCTGGACTCCCGGCTCGCCGCACAGGGGCACCAGGTGATCCCCTTGGACGTCCGCACGCTTCCGGCCGAGGCCCTGCTGCACGCGGACTTCGGGCATCCGGAGATCGTCCGCGCCACGCAGCTCGTCGCACGGGCCGACGCCGTCGTCATCGGCACCCCGGTCTACAAGGCCGCGTACTCGGGGCTGCTGAAGTCGCTGCTCGACCTGCTGCCGCAGTACGCGCTGGAAGGCAAGACCGTGCTGCCGCTGGCAACCGGCGGCAGCACCGCTCATGTGCTGGCCATCGACTACGGGCTGCGGCCGGTGCTCGCCTCCATGGGGGCGGCACACATCACGCCGGGCTGGTTCGTGCTGGACAAGCACATCGAAGCCCGGGACGAGGGAGCTGTCGTGGTGGACGCCGTCGCACGTGCAGGACTCGAACAGGTCGTCGACCAGTTCTCGGCGGTGCTGAGCGGCCCGGGTTCCGCCGACGCCGTCGCCGCGTGACCGTGGAACGGCGCGGCTCGTCGTACCCGGCTCAGCGGCGTCGCCACTCCTCGGCGAGCAGTTCGTAGGAGCGCACCCGGTCGGCGTGGCGGTGGGTGATGGTGGTGATGAGCAACTCGTCCGCGCCGGTGGCTTCCTGGAGTCGTTCGAGTTCGTCGGCGACGCGCGCGGGCGAGCCGACGAACTGGGTGTCCACGCGGTCGGCGACCAGCTCCCGGTCCGCTTCGGACCACACGTGGGCGCGGGCCTGTTCGGGGGTGGGAAAGGGAATGGCTCCCTCGGCGGTGCGGATGCTGCGGACCCACAACCCGTAGCCCGTGGCGAACTCGCGGGCGGTCGCGTCGTCCTCGGCCACCACGACATCGGCGGAGACGCTGACGTACGGCTTGTCGAGGACTTCGGACGGCTGGAACGCGGCGCGGTACGCCTCGACCGCCTCCAGGACGGTGGCCGGGCTGACGTGGTAGTTGGCGGCGAAGCGCAGGCCGCCCCGGCCCGCGACCAGCGCGCTCTGCCCGCCGCTGCTACCGAGGATCCACACCTGCACGTCGGCGCCTTCGCCGGGGATCGCGTGTGCTTCGACATCGTCGGCCGACCGGTAGTCACCGCGCAGCAGGGCGAGGATGTCGTCGATCTGTTCGCCGTAGTCCTGGGCTTCGGCGCCCGGCTGCTGGAGGAGTTGCCGCTGGAGCGCGATACGCGGCGATCCGAGCAGTCGCTGGAAGGAGAACTTGGGCGGGATGCGCAGGCCGCCGGGGGTACGTCCGTCGACGACGGGTGTCGTGGTGGGCGGCGCGTCCGCGCTCCGGTCGACGGGGCGCCCGAAGGAGCGGCCGAGCCCCAGGTCGAGCCGTCCGGGGTGCAGGGCGTCGATCAGGCCGAACTCCTCCACGGTGGACAGAGCGGTGCGGTGGCCGAGCTGTACGGCTCCGGAGCCGAGGCGGATCGTGGAGGTGGCGGAAGCGGTCAGGGCCAGGACGACTGCGGGCGAGGTCCCGGCGACGCCCGGGTTGAGGTGGTGTTCGGCGAACCAGTGGCGCGCGTAGCCGAACCGTTCGGCCTGCTGGGCGAGGTCGATGCTGTTGCGCAGTGCGTCGGCGGCGGTGGATCCCGAGGAGACCGGGACGAGGTCGAGGACGGCGAGGGGGATGCCGGACATGGTCGGGGTCTCCTCAGCGGTTGGCGGGCCCGGATGCGGTCTCGGCAGTTGGCCCGGAGGCCGGCTCGGCGGCGGGTCCGGGCGCGGCGAGCACCGGCGCCCAGTCGAACGGCGGATCCGGGATGTCGCGCCGTAGCACGGGCGCGATGTCGGACTGGAAGAGTTCGAGCGAGGCCTGGTGCCGGGCGTCGGTGAGCCCGTCCGCGTCGGCGTGCAGGTGCAGCACGGTGTGTCCGAACTCCTCGTGGTAGCGGTGCACCTTCTCGATCACCTGCTGGGGGCTGCCGATCAGCGCGGAGCTGCGCTCGACGAAGTCCTCCAGGGTCGGGAACACCGACTCCACGCCCATGCGCTTCTGCAGCGCGAGACGGCCTTCGAATACCGGCCGGTAGGCGGCGATGGCCTCCTGTGAGGTGCGGGCGGCGTAGTATCCGGCGGTCCCCGCGCCGACCACGGCCCGGGCGGGGTCGTGGCCGTAGTGGGCCCACCGCTCCCGGTAGTGGCGGATGAGTTCGGCGTACGGCTCGATGGGATGGGTGACGTTGGCCGAGAACAGCGGGTCGCCGTGGCGGGCGGCGAGGTCGACCGACTCGCGGCTGGTGGCGCTGCCGTGCCAGACCCGGATGGGCCGCTGGAGGGGTTCCGGCCACACCTCGGCCTCGGCCAGCGCGGGGCGGAAGCGCGGTGAGGCGGTCACCTTGTCCTCGCGCCACAGTCTGCGGAACAGCTCATAGCTTTCGGCATTGCGGTCCCACTGGTCCTCGGGGGTGACGTGGAACAGCTCGCGCTGGGCGGTGCCGTTGCCCTTGCCGATGATCAGTTCGAGGCGGCCGGCGGACAGGTGGTCCAGGGTGGCGTAGTCCTCGTAGGCCCGCACCGGGTCGAGCAGGCTGAGGGTGGTCACCGCGGTGAACAGCCGGATCCGGGAGGTGAGCGCGGCGAGGTGGCTGAGCACGACCGGTGGCGAGGAGGAGATGAACGGCCGTTCGTGGCGTTCGCCGACGCCGAAGCCGTCGAAGCCGAGCTCCTCCGCCAGCAGCGCGTTGGCGATCACCTCGCGGAAGCGCTCATGGGTCGGCTTCTGTACGCCGGTCACCGGGTCCGGGGCGTGCACGATGAGGGTGATGGCCAGGAACTTCATGACACCGCCCGTTCCCCGTGCGCCCCGGCGCCGGGGTGAGCCAGGCCGAGGTGGTCGCGCAAGGTCGTACCCTCGTACTCGGTGCGGAACACGCCGCGTTCCTGGAGCAGCGGGACGACGGTGTCGGCGAAGACATCGAGGCCGCCGGGGGTGATGTGCGGGACGAGGATGAATCCGTCGGCGGCATCCGCCTGGACGAGGGAGTTGATGGTCTCGGCGACCGTGACCGGGGAGCCGATGAAGGTCTGGCGGTTGCCGGTCTCGATGACGAGGTCCCGGATCGACCACTTGTTGGCCTCCGCCAGCTCCCGCCACTCCCGGGCGACGGCCAGCGGATCGCGGTACATCCGTACCTGGGCGCGGCCGCGGGCGATGGTGTGCTCGCCGGGGTCCGGGTCGATGTCGGGGAGCGGCCCGTCCGGGTCGTACGCGGACAGGTCACGGTTCCAGACGAACTCCAGATGCTTGATCGCGGTGGCGCCGCTGACCTGCTTGCGCCGCACCTCGTGGGCCAGCTCCTGTGCCTCGGCGTCGGTGTCACCGAGGACGAAGGTGGCCGCGGGCAGGATCAGCAGCTGGTCGCGGGTACGGCCGTGGCGGGCGAGGCGGCTCTTGACGTCCGTGTAGAACGCCTGCCCTTCCCTGAGAGTGCCGTGCCGGCCGAAGATCGCGTCGGCGCGGGCCGCGGCGAACTCCCGGCCTTCGTCGGAGTCACCGGCCTGGAAGATCACCGGACGGCCCTGCGGACTGCGCGGGACATTGAACTGCCCGGCGATGTCGAAGTGCTGTCCCTGGTGGGCGAAGGCTCCGGCCCGCGCGTCGTCGAGGAAGGTGCCGGATGCCTGGTCGGCGACGATCTCGTCGCCGCGCCAGGAGTCGAACAGTTCGGTGGCGGTGTCCAGGAACTCCCTGGCCCTGGAGTACCGCTCCTCCTGCGGCAGGAAGCCGCCGCGGCGGAAGTTCTCGCCGGTGAAGGCGTCCCACGAGGTGACGACGTTCCACGCGGCCCGGCCGTCCGACAGGTGGTCGAGACTGGCGAACTGACGGGCCACCTCGTACGGCTCGTTGAAGGTGGAGTTGATGGTGCCGGTCAGGCCGAGGCGGTCGGTGACGGCGGCGAGCGCGGTCAGGACGGTGAAGGTGTCCGGCCGCCCCACCACGTCCAAGTCGTATATTTTCCCGCCCTGTTCGCGCAGGCGCAGCCCTTCGGCGAGAAAGAGAAAGTCGAACTTGGCGCGCTCGGCGGTGCGCGCGAAATGCGCGAACGAGCTGAACTCGATGTGGCTGCCGGCGCGTGGGTCGCTCCATACGGTGGTGTTGTTGACGCCGGGGAAGTGGGCAGCGAGATGGATCTGCTTGAGCGGCTTGCTCATGGTCGGTGGTCCCTCCGACTGCTCAGACGGTGGCGTAGCGGTTGGCGGGGCGCTCGAGCCCCAGCAGCCCGCGCAGGGTGTCGGCCTCGTACGCCGTGCGGAAGGCACCGCGGCGCTGGAGTTCGGGCACCAGTCCGCGGGTGATCGCCTCCAGGTCGTGGCCGATGACACCGGGGCGCAGCCGGAAGCCGGAGAGGCCGGCGCGCTGCCACTCCAGCAGCAGATCGGCGAGCTGCCCGGTGGTGCCTGTGAACACCTTCGCGTCGCTGGTGTACGGGGAGCCGGCCAGGCCGTCCAGACGCTCTCGCCGGCTCGCCGCCGCGCCGGGTTCGTCGTCCAGGAAGACCACCAGGTCGCCGAAGACGTGCAGGGGCTCGTCCGCGCGCCCCGCGTCGGCCTGCGCGGCGCGGATCTCGGCCACGACGGCCTCGGCCTGGCCGGTGTCGTGGGGGGTGACGTATCCGATGTCCGTGGAGCGGCCCACCAGCCGGTACGGCACGCTCTGGTGGGCCAGCGCGGTGACGACGGGCTGCCCCTGGGGCGGCCTGGGGGTGATCGAGGGGCCCTTGACGCTGAAGTGCCTCCCCTCGAAGTCGATGTAGTGCAGCTTGTCGCGGTCGATGAAGCGGCCGGTGGCGACGTCCCGGATCTCCGCGTCGTCCTCCCAGCTGTCCCACAGACGGCACACCACCTCGACGTAGTCGGCGGCCTCCGCGAAGAGTTCGGCGGTCAGCTCCCGGGCGGCCGGAGTGTCCAGGTTCTCGGCGTCGAGGGGCGGGATCGTACGGCGTCCGAAGTGCTCCGCCTCGTGCCGGCGCCTCGAGACCCGGATCCGCAGACCCGCGCGACCAGTGCTGACGTAGTCCAGGGTGGCGATCGCCTTGGAGATGTGGAACGGCTCGGTGTGCGTGGCGACGACGGTCGGCACCAGGCCGATGTACCGGGTCAGCGGCGCGACCCGGGCGGCGATGAGCACCGCGTCCAGCCGGCCGCGGACCTGGTCGGTGCGGTCGTCGGGCTCCGTGCGGTGCGAGGACTGCAGCGCGAGCCCGTCCTCGAAGGTCACGAAGTCGAGCAGGCCGCGTTCGGCCTCGGCGACGAGATCGGCCCAGTAGGTGGCGGTGAACAGGTCCCGGGGCCGGGCCTGCGGTTCGCGCCATGCGGCCGGGTGCCAGCCGGCACCGTCGAGCGCGACGGCGAGATGGAGCGGCGAAGGGTGTGCAGAAGATGCGGACACGACAAGAAGTGCCTTCCTGATCGACCGTAAGGGACCGTCGGCCTCGCTTCAGGGCCGACGGGAGAAACGGATCAGGAACAACACAGGGCGGCGGCCACCCGCTGCAGATCGATGTGGGGCCGGGAGTACAGACGGACACGACGGCGGGGCGCTATGACCAGGACACACAGACAGGTCACCGGCCGCACTCCCCTCACCTCCGCCCCTCCGCCCGCCGGGACCCGGGTCCCGTCCGCGGCTTTCGAAAACGCTACGCAACGCCGCGACGCGGCGCAATCGTCCGACCACGCACACACACCTTGCCGGTTGGCAACAGCACAGCCGGTCCGGCTATTCCGCCGACGGCTCTGCGAAGGTCACCGGGACCGGCAGCACTCCTGCGCCACCGAGACGAAGGCCAACTTCGCACCCTTGAGTTCGTCCGGCTCTCATGGCGTCGCAGACAGTCGACGAGGGGCTGGGCCGCGGCAGCGGCGTCGGGCGGGTCTTCCAGGAGCACCCCGCCCAAGGCGCGTTGCAGCAGGACGTCGTCGTCGGCTTGGCCCCGTCCGTTCCGCTCGGTGAGGATCCTCGCCTCTGCGGCTCCGAGGAACTCCGCGTAGGTCTGGCGGCGAAGGGCGAACTCGCGGTAGCCGGACTCAGCGCGAAGCGTCATGCGAACCGATTCGAGCAGCGCGTCCGCCTGGCGATCCCCCGCGTGACGTTGCGCTTGCCGAAAACCCCATCCGACCTGGTGGGAGCCGGTGTGGGGGGCGGATAGCCTCGTCGGAGGTCGCTCGAACCCCTGCCCTCGCGCGGCTGTCGATCGTCGCGGAAGGATGGTCGACCGTGCTGCTGCGACTGGGCTACCCGGCTGTAACTCACGCGTTCGCCATGCTTCGCCTGCTACCGATGAGCGACCGCGACAAAGACCCGGAGATCCTCGCCCTGCGCCACCAGCACATGGTGCTGGAGCGACAACTCGGCGAGAAGAGGGGGCGGTTCACCCCGAGCGACCGGGCGTACCTGGCGGCGCTGCTGTACCGGCTGCCACGGGACGTGCTGCGCAGACTGCGCCTGGTGGTCCGTCCCGACACGGTATTGCGCTGGCGCCGCACCCTGGTCGCACGCCGCCACGCAGCAGCCTCCCGCCCCAAGCGTCAGGGAAGGCCGCGCACAGTGCGCTCCGTCCGGGCCCTGGCCCTTAGTCTGGCGAGGGACCTGCTGGCCTGCCACTTCCTGGAAACAGTCACCCTGCCGGAGCCACCCTCTACGTGTTGGCGGTCATCGAGCACGCCAGCCGACGGTGAATGCGGCGGTACGGTCGCCGAGCTGGCACAGGCACTGTCGAGCCTGCTGGGTGGTCCAGCAGGCTGGGGTCAGGTCATGGAGATGGCGGCGTTCATCTCCCACATGAGTACCTCGGCGCCGTCGGGGCCGCCGGTGACGCGCTGGCCCTCCGCGCCGGTGATCCGGACCGCGTCGCCGGTGGCCAGTGCTCCCGCGCCCTCCAGTTCGGCGCTGCCGCGGGCGATGAAGAGGTGGACGAAGGGGGCGGTGGCGATCTCCAGGGTCTCGGCGGGGCGGATGCGAGCGACGTGCAGGGCGGCGTGCTTCTGCCGGATGCCGATCGCGCGCTGGTTGCCGTGCCCGGGCATGCCGGAGGCGAGAGTGGCCCAGCCGCCGAGGGCGAGTTCGTCGTTGATGTCGAGCTGCTCGTAGCCGGGGCGGATACCGGCCTCGTCGGGGATGGTCCACATCTGGATGAAGTGGACGGGGTCCTGATGCTCGGGCTGGCCGGTAAGGGTCCAGGAGTCGTTCTTCTCACTGTGCAGGATGCCGGTGCCGGCGCTCATCCGCTGTGCGAGGCCGGGGTAGATCACCCCGTTGTGACCCTCGGAGTCCTGGTGGACCAGGCCGCCGTCGAGGACCCAGGTGATGATCTCCATGTCCCGGTGGGGGTGGGTCTCAAAGCCGGTGCCGGGTGCTACGACATCGTCGTTGGAGACCAGCAGGAGCCCGAAATGAGTGTTTTTGGGGTCTCGGTGGCGCGAGAAGGAGAAGGAGTGGCGCGAGTCGAGCCAGCTGGTGCGGGTGCGGAAACGCTCGTCGGCGCGCCGGATGTCGAGGGGGCGGGTCATGGTGCTGTCCTTCCTGTCCTTGCTGTTCGTGCGGCCGGGAGTGCCGACCCCGGTGCATAGTTGAATGTTGTACAACACTAGAGGCAGGGTTATTCCCGCCACCCCTCAGGGGGATCGCCTTCCATATGGTTTACGGTTCAACTAGTGTCCGGTCGGCGGGCACAGACCCCAAGGATGAAATCTGTCATGGGCATCTTCAGCCGCAACCGAACGAACGACACCAACGGAACGGAGACCGCAACCATGAGCACCCCGATCAAGGTAGCCGTCGTCTACTACTCCTCCACTGGTACGAACACCGAGGTCAGCAAGCAGATCGCCCAGTACGCGGAGAAGGCCGGCGCCGAGGTCCGACTGCTCAAGGCGGCCGAACTGGCCCCGCAGGACGTGATCGACGCCAACGCCGCTTGGGCTGCCAACGCTGCCGCCACCGCCGACATCCCTGAGGCCACCCCGGCCGACATCGAATGGGCCGACGCCGTGATCTTCGGCTCCCCCACCCGCTTCGGCAACGTCGCCTCGCAGCTGAAGCAGTTCATCGACACCCTCGGCGGCCTGTGGGCCCAGGGCAAGCTCGCCGACAAGGTCTACAGCGGCTTCGCCTCCTCCGCCACCGCACATGGCGGCCAGGAATCCACCCTGCTCGCCCTGTACAACTCCTTCCATCACTTCGGCGGCATTGTCGTCGCTCCCGGCTACACCGACCCCGCCAAGTTCGCCGACGGCAACCCCTACGGCACCTCCCACGTCGACGCCCAGGGCAACAACCCCGTCGACCAGACCACCCGCGAGGCCGCCCGCGTCCAGGCCGAGCGCGTCGTGCGCATCACCACCGCCCTCAAGGCCGGCCTCGCCACCGCCTGAGCCCGCCAACCGGCAGAACACCACCACCGGGCCGGGCGGCCGTACGACGTCGTACGGCCGCCCGGCCCGGGCATTCGCATGCCCGTGGCGACGCCTGTTCCGAAGGCAGGCCGAGCGCGGGGCCCTTCTCATGATGATGGAAAAAAGATGCCATCGATGACGGCTAAATGATTGATTCGAGGGCTTCAGTAACTCCAGGCGCGGACCTAGCGTTGCGAGCACGTAAACGGCCTGGCCGTCGGCCGTGCGACACGCCCTGACGTGTCCGGGACGGCCTCGCTTTGATGGCTTCCCGAAGGGAGAGGGCGATGGCGCCCGTGGAGTTGCTGATCGGTAGTCGCCGGCAGGCGGCCAAGGGGAGTGCGGGGACCCGGGAGGTCAAGTCGCCGTTCGACGGCTCGACGGTGGGCACGGTGGCGCTCGCCGGTCCCGAGGACGTCGAGGCGGCCCTCGCGGTGGCGGAGCGGGGCGCGTCGGTTTGGCGCCGTACGCCTGCCCATGAGCGCATGCGCATCCTGCTGCGTGCGGCGGAGCTTGCCGACGAGCGGGCCCCCAAGACGGCGCAGACCATCAGCGCGGAGTCGGGAAAGACGATCACCGAGGCGACCGGCGAGGCGTCCCGCTCCGGAGACCTGATCCGGCTGGCGGCCTTCGAGGGGACCCAGCTTTACGGCGAGACCCTGCCGCTGGACGCCAATCGCGGTACCGGCCAGGACAAGGTCGGCTTCACCCTGCGCCAGCCCTGCGGCATCGTCGTGGCCATCACGCCGTTCAACTACCCGGCCCTGCTGGTCCTGCACAAGCTCGCCCCGGCCCTGGCCGCCGGCAACGCGGTCATCCTCAAGCCCGCCAGCAGCACGCCGCTGACCGCCCTCGAACTCGCTGAGTGCTTCGTGGACGCGGGCCTGCCGGAGGGCGTGCTTTCGGTGCTCGTCGGCTCCGGCTCGGTGCTGGGCGACGCCCTCGTCACCGACCCCCGCGTCCGGAAGATCTCCTTCACCGGCTCCACGGACACCGGCGAGCACATCTCCCGCGTCGCCGGTGTGAAGAAGCTGTCCCTCGAACTCGGCGCCTCCTGCCCGGTCGTCGTCCTCCCCGACGCCGACATCGAGGCCGCGGCGAGCGCCGTCGCCGCAGGGGGCTACGTCAACGCCGGACAGGTCTGCATCTCCGTCCAGCGGGTGATCACGCACCCGGCCGTGACGGGGGACTTCCTGGACGCCCTCGTCCCCAAGGTCGAGGCCATCCGCGCCGGCGACCCCTCGTCCCCGGACACGACGATGGGCGCCCTCATCACCGCCACCGAGGCGGAGCGCGTCGAGCAGGCCATCGCCCAGGCCCGCGCGGACGGCGCCCGCGTCCTGACCGGCGGTACGCGTGACGGAGCCGTGGTGCAGCCCACCGTTGTCGCTGATGTCGACCCCCAATCGCCCTTCAGCCAGCAGGAGTTGTTCGGCCCCGCCGTCGCCATCAGCCCGGCCGCGGACTGGGAGTCCGCCATCGCCCAGGCCAACGGCACTGCCTACGGCCTCGGCGCAGGCATCTTCACCTCCGACGTCGCCGGAGCGGTCCGCGCCATCCGGGAGATCGACGCCGGTTCCGTCCACATCAACTGGACGCCCCTGTGGCGCGCCGACCTGATGCCGTACGGCGGCCTCAAGGGCAGTGGCTACGGCAAGGAAGGCCCTCGTGCCGCGGTCAGCGAGATGACCGAAGCCAAGACCATCGTCCTGCACGGCCGTCCCTGGTGACCCGGGCGCCCGCTCGTATACCCCGATCAGGAGCCGACTCATGACTGACCGGACGCAACAGCGCACGGTGCGCCTCACCGTCGCCCAGGCCGTCGTCACCTACCTCTCCCGGCAGCACTCCGTGGCCGACGGCCACCGCCGCCGCCTCATCCCGGCCGCGCTGGGCATCTTCGGCCACGGCAACGTGGCCGGGCTCGGGCAGGCCCTCGACCAGCTCAGTGACCAACTCCCCTTTGTGCAGGGGAGGAACGAGCAGGCGCTCGTCCATGCCGCGACCGCCTACGGCAAGGCGACCAAGCGGCACTCCGCCCTCGCCGTGACAGCCTCCATCGGCCCGGGCGCCCTGAACATGGTGACCGGCGCCGGTCTGGCCACCGTCAACCGGCTGCCCGTCCTGCTGCTGCCGGGCGACACGTACGCCACCCGCCACCAGGGGCCCGTCCTCCAGCAGTTGCAGCACCCCGTCGAGGCCGACGCCTCGGTGAACGACGCCTTCCGCCCCATCTCCCGTTTCTTCGACCGCATCACCCGGCCCGAGCAGCTGCTCACCGCGCTGCCCGCGGCGATGCGCGCGCTCACCGACGTCGACACCGGTGCCGTCGTCGTCTCCCTGCCGCAGGACATTCAGTCCCACGCCTACGACTACCCGGTGGAGTTCTTCGCCGAGCGCGACTGGCCGATCCGCCGTCCGGCGCCGGACGCCGACGAGGTCGCGGCGGTGGCGCGGATGCTCGCCGAGGCGGAGAAGCCGCTGATCATCGCCGGTGGTGGCGTCGTGCACTCCGGTGCCACCGAGGAGCTGGAGGCACTCGCCGATGCGGCGGGCGTCCCCATTGCGGAGACGTTCGCAGGCAAGGGTGCCGTCCAGCGCCGCGCGTGGTGGCAGCTCGGAGGCATCGGTCTGGAGGGCACTCCGGCGGTCAACGCCCTGGCCCGGGAAGCCGACCTCGTGCTCACCGTGGGCTCGCGCCTGACGGACTTCGCCACCGCCTCGCATTCCATGTTCCAGAACCCGGACGTGCGCTTCGCGAGCATCAACGTCAACGTGCACGACGCGGGCCGCCTCGGCGCGACCGGCATCGTGGCCGACGCCAAGAGGGCCCTGGCCGCGCTGACCGACGCCGTACGCGCAAACGGCAAAAGCGCCCCGGCGGACTGGCAGGAGAAGGTGCGCGGCCTGGACGAGCAGTGGCGAGAGCAGCGTGCCGCCGCGCTCGACCCGGACACCCCCTTCGACTTCGCGTCACTGCCGGATGACTCCGACGTCGTGAGCGACACCGACGCGGTCCTCACACAGGGCCAGCTGATCGGGCTGATCCAGGAGCACGCACAGGGTGGCGACACGCTCATCGCTGCCGCCGGCGGGCCGCCCGGCGATCTGCTGAAGGTGTGGGACGCCACCGAAGGCCGCTTCGCCCACCTGGAGTTCGGCTTCTCGTGCATGGGCTACGAACTGCCCGCCGCCATCGGCGTCCGCTTCGCCGAGCCCGACCCGTCGAAGCGGGTGCTGTCCCTGCTGGGCGACGGCACGTTCCTCATGGCGCCGACCGAACTGGTCACGGCCGCCCAGGAGAAGCTCCCGCTCACCATCGTGATCCCGGAGAACCACGGCTACCAGGTCATCCACCGCCTCCAAATGATCCGCAGCGGACAGGAGTTCGGCAACGAGTTCCGCTACCGCGACGGCAGCCTCGACATCGGCGTCGGCAAGCCCGCCCGCCTGGAGGGCGACTACCTCCAGGTCGACCTCGTCCAGACCGCGGCGGGCCTCGGCGCCCGCGCCCTCCGCGCAACCACCGCCGACGAGGTACGCGCCGCCCTGGCCGATACCCGCGACCACGACGGCCCGGTCGTCCTCGTCGTCCCCGTGATCCCGCATGCCGATCTCCCCGGCGCCGGCGCGTGGTGGGATGTCGCCCCGGCCGAAGTCTCCGAGCAGGAATCGGTCGCCCAGCTGCGCCGTGAGTACGAAGAGGGCCTGGCCTCCCAGAGGTGGTACGGATGACCCCCTCACCCCCGGACCGCTCACACCCGGACCCCTCACCCCTGGCCCCCTCACCTCTGGACCATGGCCACCTGCGCGCCCGGCTCGCCGACGGCGAGACCACGCTGGGCACGTTCGTCGGCACCGCCTCCCCGGTCACGGCCGAGGTGTGTGCCGCGGCCGGGCCCGACTGGCTGCTGCTCGACCTCGAACACGGCGCCGGGGGAGAGGAACAGGTCCGTACGACCGTCCCCACCGCGGCGGCCTACGGCGTGCCGACCGTCGTACGCGTCGAGTCGGCGGCCCGCATTCGCATCGGCCGGGTCCTCGATCTCGGCGTTGCCGGGATCATGCTGCCGCGCCTCGACACGGCGGCCGAAGTCCGGGAAGCGCTGCGGCACTTGAGGTACCCGCCCGCGGGGGACCGGGGCGTGGCCACCTACAACCGCGCCTGCCGCTTCGGGCTCGACTCCGCGGCCCTGGACCGGGAGGGCGAGATCCTCGGCGTGGTCCAGATCGAGTCGGCGAGCGCGTTGGCGGAGGTCGAGGCCATCGCGGCGCTGGACGGCGTCGATGTGCTGTTCGTCGGCCCCCGCGACCTCAGCCACGACCTCGGCGTGCCCGGCATGTTCACCGAGCCCGTCTACCAGGAAGCCCTGGAGCGCGTCCGCAAGGCCGCCGCCGACCACGGCAAGGCGTGCGGCCTCCTTGTCCCCGACGGTCCGGCCGCGGCCGCTAAACGGGCCGCGGGCTGGACGTTCATCGCCATCGGCTCCGATTCCACTCTGCTCGCCGCAGCCCTGTCCACCGCGCTCGGAGAGGCCCGGGCCCCGCACCATCAGGAGACATGATGCCCCCCACCACCCCGGGCGCCGCGCGCGAGATCGGCGTCGGACTGATCAGCGTCGGCTGGATGGGCAAGCTGCACAGCCGCGCCTACCAGGCACTGCCGTCCGTCTACCCCGAGCTGGGCATCAAGCCCCGTCTCGTCCATGCTGCCGACACGGCCGAGGACCGCGCGGCCTACGCCCGTGACGTCCTCGGCTACGAGAGGGCCTCGACCGACTACCGTGCCGTTCTCGACGACCCGGACGTCGAGGTCGTGTCGATCTGCGCGCCGAATCTGCTCCATCACGAGATCGGCATCGCCGCCGCCAAGGTCGGCAAGGAGTTCTGGATCGAGAAGCCGGTCGGGCGCAGCGCCGAGGAGGCCGCCGAGGTGGCCGCCGCGGCCCGCGCGGCAGGAGTGGTCACCTCCATCGGCTACAACTACCGGAACGCTCCCGCGGTCGAGCACGCCCGGCAGCTGATCGCCGAAGGGCGGCTCGGCCGTATCACCAACGTGCGCGCCACCTTCTTCTCCGGTTACGCCTCCGAGCCCAAGGGCGCCTTGTCCTGGCGCTTCAAGCGGGACCTGGCCGGGCACGGCGCGCTCGGTGACCTGATGAGCCACGTCGTGGACCTGGTCAGCTACGTCGTCGCCCCGGTCGACGAGGTCTCCGCGCTCACGAGCACCGTCTACTCCGAGCGTCCGGTCCTGCCGATGGGTTCGGGCACGCACTTCGCGGTGATCGAGGAGGGTGAGATGGCCGAGGTCGAGAACGACGACTACACCGCCGCCCTCGTCAGGTTCGCCCCGGGCCCCCACACACAGGGAGCCGTCGGCACCCTGGAGGCGTCCCGCGTCATCGTCGGCCCCCAGTGCGGCATCGGCTTCGAGATCTACGGCACCGACGGCTCAGTCGCCTGGAACTTCGAGCGGATGAACGAGTTGCACGTTGCCCTCGGCCGCGGCGGCCCCCACCAGGGCTACACCACGGTGCTCGGCAACGGCCACATGGGCGACTACGCCAGCTTCCAGCCCGGTCCCGGCAACAGCATGGGCTACGACGATCTGAAGGTGATCGAGGCCAAGAAGTTCCTGGCCGCCGTGGCCGGCATCGAGCACCACAACTCAACCATCGAAGACGCGCACGCCGTCGCCGAGGTGATCGCGGCGGCAGCGGCCTCCGCGGACAGCGGCTCGTGGCAGCGGGTGCCTCAGGTGCCGGGCGCGAACTTCGGTCATCCGGCACGGAGCTGATCGCATGTCCGAACACCTCGTCGTGGCCCTCGGCCCCGTCGACCCCGACACGGTGTGCCCCGTCCTCGGCGAGCGCGCCACCCTCGTCACCGACCCCACGCCCGACGACCTCACGGCCGCCGAGGCCGCCATCGTCCGCGCCGACCGCCGGGTCGACGAGGACTTCCTCCGGCAGGCGCCACGGCTGCGGGTCATCGCCCGTACCGGAGTCGGCGTCGACCTGGTCGATGTCGCGGCGGCGTCCGCCCGCGGCATCCCCGTCGTCATCACCCCCCACAGCGGCACCCGAGCGGTGGCCGAGGGGGTCTTCGCCATGGCCCTGCACCTGGCCAAGAGGCTGAAACCGCTCACCGACCTGGTACGGGACGGCCGCTGGGTCGAGCGGTCGACCGTGCCGGTCGGCGATCTGGACGGTGCCACCCTGGGGATCGTCGGCTACGGCCGCATCGGCCGGCGCGTGGGTGAACTCGCCGCCGCGTTCGGGATGCGTACCCTCGCGTACGACCCGTTCAGTCCTCCTCCGCCCGCGTTCGCCTGCGCCGACCTCGACGAACTCGTCGAGTCGAGCGACGTGGTCACCCTGCACGCCCCGCTCACCGATGGCACCCGGCACCTCGTGAACGAGCGACTGCTGGCCCGTGTCAGGCCGGGGGCCATCCTCATCAACTGCGGCCGGGGTGGCATGCTCGATCCGGACGCCACCCTGGCCGCCCTGGAGTCGGGCCGGCTGTCGGGCGTCGGTATGGATGTGTTCGACCCCGAGCCGGCCCTCTACCACCCATTGTTCGACCACCCCGACGTCGTGCTCACCCCGCACCTGATGGGCATGACCCGCCGGGCTATGACCCTGACCTTCCGCGACGCCGCCCGCGGTGTCGCGGACGTTCTCGCGGGCCGGGAGCCGCCCGCGGTCGCCAACCCCGACTGGAACCACCGAAAGGCCACGGCATGACCACCCCGTCCCTGAACAGGATCGCCGGCGCGCCCATCTCCTGGGGCGTGTGCGAAGTACCCGGCTGGGGCTATCAGCTGATGCCCGACCGGGTACTGAAGGAGATGCGCGAGGTCGGCCTGGCCGCCACCGAGATCGGCCCCGATGGCTTCCTGCCCGGCGAGCCCGAGGCCATGGCCCAGACCCTCGCCCACCACGACCTGCACGCGGTAGGCGGCTTCACTCCGCTGCTGCTGCACGTACCCGAACATGACCCGCTGCCCGAGGTGGAACGGCTCCTGGAGAGCTACGCGGCCTCGAACGCGGACGTACTCGTGCTGTCGGCCATCACGGGGCAGGACGGCTACGACTCCCGCCCCGAACTCGACGAGGAGGGCTGGAAGCGGCTGCTGTCCAACCTCGACCGCCTGACGGCCCTGGCCGCCGAACGTGGCGTACACGCCGTCCTGCACCCGCATGTCGGCACGATGATCGAGAACGGTGACGAGGTCCAGCGGGTCCTGGAGCACTCGGCGATCTCCCTCTGCCTCGACACCGGCCATCTGCTCATCGGCGGCACCGACCCCGCCGAACTGACCCGCCAGGCACCCGAGCGGATCGCCCACACCCACATGAAGGACGTGGACGCCTCCCTCGCGGCCAAGGTCCAGTCCGGTCGCCTCCCGTACACCGAGGCCGTCCGCGAGGGCATGTACCGCCCGCTCGGCGCGGGCGACGTCGATGTCGAGGCCATCATCACGCACCTCGCCGCCCGCGGATACGACGGCTGGTACGTCCTGGAACAGGACACCATCCTCACCGAGGAACCCAAGGAAAAGGGGCCGGTCGACGACGTATGGGCCAGTGCCGAACATCTGCGCTCGGTGCTGCGCGGCGTCGCGTGACCGCTTATGAGCCTGATGTGTTTTTGATGGCTCTCCGGGGGTTGACCAGCGTGCGCAGGGCGTCCAAGAATTGCGACGCAACTTCATGTCTGTTCGCGGGCATTGCCGTAGTTGGCGCGTCGACCTCTTTCCGAACATGAGAAATGCAGGAAATGCAAGAGCCGCAGGGGTGGTGAGGACGGAATCACGGTCGTCCTCACCACCCCTGCTTAAACCCGCCCACCGCGCGTCGGACGCAACCAGCCCCTTACGTCCGTACCAGCAGCTGGAACTCGAACACATACCGCGTGGCGTGGTAGAGGTGCGTGCCGTACTCCACGGCCGCCCCGCCGGCGTCGTACGACGTGCGCCGCATGGTGAGCAGCGGCGCACCCGCGGGTTCCCCGAGATGTTCGCCCTCCTCGGCAGTGGCCGTTCGGGCGCCGACCGCCTGATGGGCACTGTGCAGACCGATGCCGGCCGCGCGGAGGAGCCGGTACAGACCTGTGGTTTCCAGTACTTCGGTGTCCAGGTCGAGCGACAGATCGCTGGGAAGGAAGTTGCGCAGGACGGCCACGGCGAGTCCGTTCGCGTACCGGATCCGCTCCAGCCGGGCCACACTGTCACCCTGGCTGATGCCCAGAGCCGTGGCCACCTCGGCGGACGCGGGGACGACATCGTTGCGTACCACCCGTGTGCTCGGTCGCTGCCCGGCCTCCACCAGGTCGTCGTAGAGGCTGGTGAGCTCCAGCGGGCGCTTGACCGTGCTGTGGACGACCTGGGTGCCGATGCCCCTGCGCCGTACCACCAGCCCGTTCTCGACCAGGGCGCTGATGCCTTGCCGGACGGTCGGCCGTGACAGGCCGAGCCGCTCGGCGACCTCCACTTCGTTGTCGAGCAGGTCGCCCGGCAGGAGCAGGCCGCGGACGATGGCCTGCTCCAGCTGCTGGGCCAACTGGTAGTACAGCGGTACCGGGCTCTTGCGGTCGATGACGATGCCCAGCCCAGCCGTATTGCCCACGGCTTTCCGGCGCCCGGGGCGGAGGCTCTTCATCGGGTGCGGGTTTCCTTTCGGGCAGCCGGACTCAGGAACGGATAATGTCGACCCCGCTCAATCCGCGGCTATTGCATCTCGTGGCTTGACGCGGCGATACGCCTGACCATTTCAGGTGTAGAGGTCACGCGTAACCAGCGTCAAGCAATTGTTCTGACATCTTGCCCTGATGGGCAAATGATGTCTTTACAAGCGTTGACCCAGGAGTGGCTTGAGGGTTCTATCTCGTCATACGAAACAACCGTGTTAACGGCATGTGATCCGGAGCGTTTGCTCGATCAGCCGCCTCTCCCCTCCCCTGCCGCACAGTGAGGTGCCGGAAAGATGGACCGTTTGACTCGCCCCCGTTCCCGAAGATTCACCCCCGTCGTTGCCGCGGCGGCTGCGGCCGCCCTGCTGGTCGCCGGATGCTCCAGCGGCTCCGGCGGCAAGAAGGCCGACGAGGCCGGGAACAACATCTCGGCCGGCAAGGCCACCACACCCCGCATGACGGTCGCCCTGATCACGCACGCCGCGCCCGGTGACACCTTCTGGGACACGATCCGCAAGGGTGCCCAGACCGCCGCCGCCAAGGACAACGTCAAGCTCATCTACTCCAGCGACCCCAACGGCCCCAACCAGGCCAACCTGATCCAGAACGCGATCGACCAGAAGGTCGACGGCATCGCGGTCACTCTGGCCAAACCGGGCGCCGTGAAGGGCGCGGTCGCCAAGGCCGAACAGGCCGGTATCCCCGTGGTGGGCTTCAACAGCGGCGTCGACGACTGGAAGAAGCAGGGTCTGCTCGAGTACTTCGGCCAGGACGAGAGCATCGCCGGCGAGGCCTACGGCCGCAGGCTCAACAAGGTCGGTGCCAAGCACACGGTCTGCGTGATCATGGAGCAGGGGCAGGTCGCTCTGGAGGCCCGCTGCGCCGGTGTGAAGAAGACCTTCTCCGGCAAGACCGACATTCTCTACGTCAACGGCACCGACATGCCGTCCGTGAAATCGACGATCACCGCCAAGCTCAAGACGGACAGCTCCATCGACTACGTGACCACCCTCGGCGCCCCGTTCGCGATGACCGCCATCCAGTCCATCGCCGACGCCGGCAGCAAGGCCAAGCTCGCCACGTTCGACCTCAACAAGGACGCGGTCGGCGCCATCAAGTCCGGCAAGATCCAATGGGCCATCGACCAGCAGCCGTATCTACAGGGCTACCTGTCGGTCGACGCCCTGTGGCTGTACAAGACGAACGGCAACTTCAGCGGCGGCAGCACCGCGCCGGTGCTGACCGGGCCGGCCTTCGTCGACAAGTCCAACGTCGAGAAGATCGCCCAGTTCGCCGCGAAGGGAACCCGGTGATGGCCATGGCCCAGACCACGAATGCGGCGACGGGCTCCCCGTCGCCGGCCCCGCAGGCCAGTGACAAGGACGGCCGCACATCCGAACGGCCGCCAGCCATCCGGTTGTTGGCGCGGCCGGAGGTGGGTGTCTTCCTCGGTGCCACCGCGGTGTACGTGTTCTTCCTGGTCGCCGCGCCACCGGTGCGCGACGGCAATTCGATGGCCACCGTGCTGTACCAGTCGTCGACGATCGGCATCATGACGCTGCCGGTGGCGCTGCTGATGATCGGCGGCGAGTTCGACCTGTCGTCCGGTGTCGCGGTGATCACCTCTGCGCTGACCGCGAGCATGCTCAGCTACCAGCTCACCCTGAACGTGTGGACGGGTGTGCTCGTGGCGCTGATCGTGTCGCTGGCGATCGGCTTCTTCAACGGCTGGATGGTGGTCAAGACCGGCCTGCCCAGCTTCCTGGTCACCCTGGGCACCTTCCTGATCCTCCAGGGCGTCAATCTCGCGGTCGCCAAGCTGGTCACCGGCAACGTGGCCACCGACGACATCAGCGACATGGCGGGCTTCGCCCAGGCACAGAAGATCTTCGCCTCCTCGTTCGCCATCGGCGGCGTCCAGGTGAAGATCACCGTGTTCTACTGGCTGGCCTTCGCCGCTTTGGCCACCTGGGTACTGCTGCGCACCCGGTACGGCAACTGGATCTTCGCGGTCGGCGGCAACAAGGAGAGCGCACGGGCGGTCGGCGTGCCGGTGACCTTCACCAAGATCTCCCTGTTCATGCTGGTCGGCTTCGGTGCCTGGTTCGTCGGGATGCACCAGCTGTTCACCTTCAACACGGTGCAGTCGGGCGAGGGCGTGGGCCAAGAGCTGATCTACATCGCCGCGGCGGTGATCGGCGGCTGTCTGCTGACCGGTGGCTACGGCTCCGCGATCGGACCGGTCTTCGGCGCGTTCATGTTCGGCATGGTCAACCAGGGCATCGTGTTCGCCGGTTGGAACCCCGACTGGTTCAAGGCCTTCCTCGGCGTGATGCTGCTCGGCGCGGTCCTGATCAATCTGTGGGTCCGCCAGTCGGCGACCAGGAGGAGGTAACCGACCCATGACATCCAGCAACGAATCCGGCACGCACGGCGCGATCCTCGCGGACAACGCCCCAGACCATGCCGCGGACAAGGACAGCCCCACCGTCGAACTGCGCGGCGCCGGAAAGTCGTACGGCAATATCCGCGCCCTGCACGGGGTGAGCCTGAGCGTCCATCCCAGCCAGGTCACCTGCGTGCTCGGCGACAACGGCGCGGGCAAGTCCACCCTGATCAAAATCATCTCCGGACTGCACCGGCACACCGAGGGCGACTTCCTCGTCGACAACACCCCGGTGCGCTTCTCCACCCCCCGCGAGGCCCTCGACAAGGGGATCGCCACCGTCTACCAGGACCTCGCCACCGTGCCGCTGATGCCGGTGTGGCGCAACTTCTTCCTCGGCTCTGAAATGACCAAGGGGCCCTGGCCGATCCGCCGCCTCGACATCGAGCGGATGAAGACGACCGCCGACCACGAGCTGCGCGAGATGGGCATCGTCCTCGACGACCTCGAACAACCCATCGGCACCCTCTCCGGCGGCCAGCGGCAGTGCGTGGCCATCGCCCGCGCCGTCTACTTCGGCGCCCGCGTCCTCATCCTGGACGAGCCCACCGCCGCACTCGGCGTCAAGCAGTCCGGCGTCGTGCTCAAGTACATCGCCGCCGCCCGCGACCGCGGTCTGGGCGTCATCTTCATCACCCACAACCCGCACCACGCCTACATGGTCGGCGATCACTTCAGCGTGCTGCGCCTGGGCACGATGGAACTGTCCGCCTCCCGCAGCGAGATCACGCTCGATGAGCTGACCAACCACATGGCCGGCGGTGCCGAACTCGTGGCCCTCAAGCATGAGCTGGCGCAGGTCCGCGGCGTCGACGTCGAGGAACTCCCCGAACATGACGCACTTCAGGCCGGCACAGCTCAGGCCAACTGACTTCACCCACCACGGAGACATCAGAACATGCCATCTGAGCGAGCACTCGGCGTCGCCGTCGTCGGCACCGGCAAGATGGGCGTGGACCATGCGCGCAGACTTCATCGTCTCGTCGGCGGGGCCCGCGTGACGGCCGTCGTCGACATCGAGGCCGAACGCGCCGGGCCGCTCGCGGACGCGATCGAGGGCTGCACGGCGTAAACCGAACCCGCGGCAGCCATGGCGGCGCAGGACGTGGACGCCGTCCTCATCGCCTCCCCGGGTCCCGCCCACGAGGCGGCCCTGCTCGAAGCCCTCGACCGTGACCTGCCGGTGCTGTGCGAGAAGCCGCTCACCCCCGACGCTGCCTCCGCCATTCGCATCCTGGAGGCGGAACAGAGGCTCGGGCACCGGCGCGTCCAAGTGGGCTTCATGCGGCGGTACGACGCCGAGTACACGAAGCTCAAGCGGCTCCTCGGCAGTGCGGAGCTGGGCAGGGCGCTGATGCTGCACCACCGGCACCGCAACCCGGCCATGCCATCGTGGTTCACCAACGAGATGCTCATCAACGACTCGGTGGTGCACGAGATGGACGTGACCCGCTAGCTCCTCGACCAGGAGATCACGGCGGTCACCGTGCACAAGCCCGCCTCGACGTCGTATCCCTGCCGGTATGAACGACCCGCAGTTCGTGCTCTTCGAAACCGAGTCGAGTGCTCTCGTCGATGTCGAAATCTTCGGTCACTGCGGCTACGGCTACCAGGTGCAAGCCGAAGCGGTCTGCGAACGCGGCACCGTACGGATCGACGACGAACACGGCCCGAGGCTGAGCGCCGACGGCCGTTGGGGTGGCCGTGTCACACCGGACTACCTCGAGCGTTTTGCGGACGCCTGCGACCGCGAGGTTCAGGCCTGGGTGGACGCCGCGCGGCGCGGTGAGACGACCGGGCCGAGGTATGGGACGGCTATGCGGCCGCGGCCGTGTGCGAGGCGGGCGTGCTGTCCCAGCGGGAGGGGCGGCGCGTCGAGGTCGAGATGATCGGGCGACCCGCTTTCTACCAGTAGGCGGCACGCACAGCGGGAGAGGGCGGTACCGGTCCGGTACCGCCCTCTCCCGCTGTGCGTCATTCTTCAGCCGGTGGCCGGAACCACCGTACGCGGCCGGACCGGGAACCCGGCCGCCTGGTAGCAGTCGTCGATGAGACGCATGGTGGTCAGCGCCTCCTCCGCGTCGAGGGCCAGTGGTGCACCGCCCCGCAGATGAGCCGCGAAGGCCTCCAGCTGGAAGGCGTACGACGACCGGCGGCCGAGATCCTCGGTGCGCTCGCCGGCGGCCGTGCGCACCACCACCCGGTCGTCCAGGTGCGGTTGCACGAAGTTCATCGCCGTGGCTTCGCCGCACGTGCCGACGATGCGGCAGCTCATCTGCCACGTGTCGTACGCCATGTGGCAGTTGGCCGTACCGGTGACGCCTCCCGGGAACTCCACATCGGCGTACAGCCACTCGTCGACGCCCGCGGCCCCGGCCTTCTCCCCGCCGCGCGCTGCGACCAGTCGGGGCGGGCCGCCGGCCCAGGGAGCGAGCGTCCGCAGCGCGTGCAGGCTGTAGCAGCCGAGGTCCATCAGCGCACCGCCGGCCAACGGCAGCGACCAGCGTACGTCGCTGTCCGGTGGCGCGGGCATGGCGACCATGGCCTCCGCGTGCCGCAGCTCGCCCAGCTCGCCGCTGTCCAGCAGCTCGTGCAGGCGCCGGGTTACCGGATGGAACAGGTAGTGGAAGCCCTCCATGAAGGAGGTGCCCGCCTCGGCCGCAGCGTCGCGGACCTCGGCCGCCTCCTCCGCGTTGCTCGCGGACGGTTTCTCGGTGAGGACGTGCTTGCCGGCCTGGAGGGCGGCCAGGTTCCACGGCCCGTGCAGGCCGTTGGCCAACGGGTTGTACACGACCTCGACCTCGGGGTCGGCGATCAGGTCGGCGTACGAGTCGACGACGCGTTCCACGCCGTGGGCGGCGGCGAACGCCTCGGCGCGGCCCCGGTCGCGGGCGGCCACCGCGACGAGGCGGTGGCCGCCCGCATGGGCCGGACCCACGATCGACAGCTCGGCGATCCGGGCCGCGCCCAGGACGCCGATGCGCAGGGGCTCGTCCGTCATCCCGTGCGCACCTCGTCGAGTCGTACGGGCCGGTGCTCGCGGACCGACAGAGTGCACGCCTCGGCGATCCAGCTCGCCTCGATGGCGTCCGCCACCGTGCAGGGGGACCGGCGGGTGCCCGCCGCGACCTCGGTGAAGGCGGTGAGTTCGGCGCGGTAGGCGTCGGCGAAGCGGTCCATGAAGAACGTGTGCGGCGGGCCCGCCGGGAAGGCAGTGCCCGGTTCCACGGATCGCAGCGGCAGCTTGTCCTCCAGGCCGACCGCGATGCTGTCCTTCATGCCGTGCAACTCCAGACGCACGTCGTAACCGCAAGGGTTGTGGCGGGAGTTGGAGATGACGGCGATGGTGCCGTCGTCGAGGGTGAGCAGGGAGGACGCCGTGTCGGCGTCACCCGCCTCACGGATGTACTCCGCGCCCCGGTTGCCGCCGGTCGCGTAGACCTCGACCACCTCGCGGCCGGTCACCCAGCGCACGATGTCGAAGTCGTGCACGCTGCAATCGTGGAAGATGCCGCCGGAGACGGCCACGTAGGCGGGTGGCGGCGGGGCGGGGTCGAGCGTGGTGGACCGTACGGTGTGCAGATCGCCGAGTTCACCGCTCACCACCGCCCGGCGCGCGGCCATACAGCCCGGGTCGAAGCGCCGGTTGTAGCCGATGTGCACCTCGACGCCACTGCCCTCCACCGCCCGCAGCACCTTCAGGCTCTCGTCGACGCCGCGGGCCACGGGCTTCTCGCAGAAGACGGGGATGCCCGCTTCGACGGCGGCGAGGATGAGTCCGGGGTGCGCGTCGGTCGCGGCGGCGATCACCACGCCGTCGACACCAGCGGCCAGCACGGCTTCGGGGGAGTCCACCGCGGTGGCCCCGAAGCGTTCGGTGGCCAGGGCTACCACCGGGGCCACCGGGTCGGTGACCACGAGCGAGTCCACCGCGTCCAGCCCGGAGAGGGTTTCCGCGTGGAAGGCGCCGATCCGGCCCAGTCCCATGATGCCTATACGCATGAGAATCGTGCTCCTTCTGTCCGAGGGCGGCTCAGTCCAGGCCGCCGATGACGACCTGGTCCCAGTCGATGACCGATCCGGTCACCACTCCGCTGCGGTCCGAGAGCAGGAAGACGACGAAGTCGGCGATCTCGTCGACCTGCCCGAGCTTGCCCATGGGCTGGGCCTTGGCGGCCTCCTCCCGCCAGCCGTCGTCCGCCCCGTGGAAGGCGCGCTGGGTGGCGTCCTCGCCCTCAGTGTCCGTCCAGCCGATGTTGAGGCCGTTGATCCGGACGCGGTCCCAGCGGTGGGCATGGGCCGCGTTGCGGGTCAGACCGGCCAGTCCGGCCTTGGCCGCGGAGTACGGCGCCAGGTAGGGCGGCCCGCCGTGGGCGCAGTTGGAGATGATGTTGACGATGGTGCCCGGCGCCTTGCGGGCCGTCATATCGGCCACCGCCGCCTGCATCGCGAAGAACGGCGCGCGCAGATTGATCGCCATGTGCTGGTCGAACAGCTCCGGCGTGGTGTCCAGCAGCGAGCCGCGCGACGTCAGCCCCGCGGCGTTGACCAGGCAGTCGATACGCCCGTGGGCCTGAACGGCCTGGACGGCGCTGTCGCGCGCCTGCGCCGGATCGGCGAGGTCCGCCCGTACGAAGCGGGCGCCCGTGTCCGCGGCGAGCGGTTCGGCGGCATCGGCCCGGCGCCCGGTGAAGACGACGGTCGCGCCTTCCCGTACGGCCGCCCGCACGATGCCCGCGCCGACGCCCTGGCTGCCGCCGTTGACGAGGACGACCTTGTCCTCAAGCAATCCCATGAGTGCTGTGTCCCTTCCAGCATTTCCCGCTCGGGCTTTTCCGCTCGGGCTTGTCAGCTCTGGCGGCGCTCGGCAGCCGCCCGTAGTTCCTTGCGCAGTCGCTGCGGGGCCCAGCCCTCGGCGACCGCTTGCCGGAGGGTGTCCGCCTGGGAGGGCGGGGCGAGGCCGCCGACCGGCGCGTCAAGGTCGAGGTTGGTGGGGAAGGCGTAGCCCTCGGCGCTGGCGGCGACCACGCGGTCGAGCCAGTCCTCCGAGGCGCCCTCGGCCTTGCGGCGCAGCAGCACCGGGAAGAGCGCGTTCGCCATCGCCTCGCGGTCGACGGTCTCCATGGCCCGGCCGAAGGCCGAGGAGATCTGGAGCAGATTGGCCATGCGCCGGATGTCGCTCGAGCGGTTGTGCCCGGCGGCGTGGAAGAGCGCGGGGTTGAAGAACACCGCGTCGCCCTTCTCCAGCGGCAGCTGGATGTGGTGGGTGCCGAAGTACTCGACGAACTCGGGCAGCCGCCAGGCGAGATAGCCGGGCTCGTACTTCTGCGAGTGCGGCAGGTACAGCGTCGGGCCGGACTCCACGGGCATGTCGCAGTGGGCCACCGCGCCCTGAAGGGTCAGCACGGGGGAGAGGCGGTGGACGTGCGCCGGGTAGGCGGCCGCCCGCTCCTGGGAGAGGAAGCCGAGGTGGTAGTCGCGGTGCACACTCTGCGCGGCGCCGCCCGGGTTGACCACGTTGACCTGCGAGGTCAGCTGGTATGCGGGGCCGAGCCAGGCATCGGCGATCAGCGCGAGCATGTCGTTGGCGTAGTAGTCCGCGAACACCTCCGGCGCCCGCACGGCCACCTTGTCCAGCGCGTTCCAGACCCGGTCGTTGGCGCCGGGCTTGGCGAAGTGGTCTCCGCGAGCCGCGCCGGTGGCGTGCTCCTCCTCGATCAGGCCAGGCCCGGGACATGCCGTCCACGACACCGGTGTCGGTGAAGGCGCGCTTCAGGTCGACGATGCCCGGCCCGTCCAGCAGTGCCCGGACCAGCTCGTCCTGCACCGTCCGGCGGTCCTCCGGGGATGCGGTCAGTGAGCGGAGCCGTGCGCTGTCGTAGAGCGGCACGTTCTGCTCGACCCGCTCGGCCGAGGGGTGCTCGGCGGGGTCGGTGTTCCGCTCCACGAGGGAGCGGAACGTGTCGAGGTCGCAGTCCGCCTCGGTCAGCCGAGTCCCCGCTCCCGCGGCTGTGGGGGGCATTCCCAGTCCTTTCGCAGTCCGTGCTTTTCTGCCAGTCTTGAGAACCCGAACCCATCATTCAATGCTTCTCAATACATCAAAAGTCCATCATCGGCATTTGGGATCAGTCATGCGGCACCCCTACCCGATCAGGGAAATCGCCCGTCAGGCAGGTTTGAGCACGGCCACGGTCGACCGTGTCCTCAATGAGCGGGGCAATGTCACGGAGAGCACCATCAGGGAGGTGAGGGAAGCCATCAAGGACCTGGACCGCCAGCGGAACCAGGTCCGGCTCGGGGGGCGTACCTTCATGATCGAAATCGTGATGCAAACCCCGGAGCGGTTCTCCACCGCCGTACGTGACGCGCTGGAGGCCGAACTACCCTCCCTGCATCCCGCCATCGTGCGCTCACGCTTCCACTTCCGTGAGACCTGCCCCTCCAGCGAGCTGATCGGCACCCTCGACAAGATCGCCAAGCGGGGGTCCCAGGGCGTGATCCTCAAGGCCCCCGACGAACCGGAGATCGCAGCCGCAGTCGGACGGCTGGTCGCCGCCGGCATCCCCGTCGTCACCCTGGTGACCGACCTGCCGCACAGCGCGCGCCTGGCGTACGTCGGCATCGACAACCGCGCGGCCGGCGCCACCGCCGCCTACCTCCTCGGACAGTGGCTCGGCAACCGCCCCGGCAAGGTGCTCACCACCATCAGCCGCGGCTCCTTCCGCGGCGAGGAGGAGCGCGAGATGGGCTTCCGCAGTGCGATGCGCCTCGCCCATTCCAAGCGCTCCCTGATCGAGGTCACCGACAGCGACGGCCTCGACGCCACCCAGCGCGACCTCGTCTTCGCAGCGCTCAAGCGTGATGAAGACATTGTCGCCGTCTATTCCGTAGGTGGGGGCAACCTCGCCACCCTCGACGCCTTCGACACGCTCGGCCGCGAGTGCGCGGTGTTCATCGCCCACGACCTCGACCACGACAACACCCGCCTGCTGCGCGAACGCCGCCTCTCCGCGGTCCTCCACCACGACCTGCGCCAAGACATGCGCCGCGCCTGCCAGATCATCATGCGCGCCCACAACGCACTCCCCGACGACGGCCCCGCCCTCCCCTCGCCGATCCAGGTGGTCACGCCGTTCAACATGCCGCCCGAAGCCCCGTCCATGCCGGTCGTCGACTGAACCAGCTGCGAGCGCCCTATGCCCGAACAGCGCAGTGGGGTGTCGTTGGGGTGGGGGTGCCGGGGTTGCGGATACTGGGCCGTATGCGTATCGACGCTGCTGACCTCGGTCGTCGTGCCCCGGCCCATCGCTTAGGTGTCCACCATCAACCCGGACAGTCTCACGGCGAACCTGGCACCGGCGAAGTTCCTGGTCACACCGCCGAACGAGACGGAACACTTCACCCTGAGGTGGCCGTTCGGCGGCCAGATCCTCAAGCAGGACGGCGCCACCCACCCGGCCACCTACATCAATCCGGTCGGGCGGTACCAACCGGACAGCCTCCGAGCTTCCCTCCATCGTTGCTGGTCGCCACCGCAGGACTCCCGGAATAAGTCGAAGTCTCCGGGTAGTGCGGTGGCCACGTCTGACACGCGACACTCCCGGCCTTCTCGCCGGGGGCCCTGGACGTCGTGTTTCCGGCACCCCGAACGACTACGTTTCCTATCAAACGCCTCGATTGGATGACAGGGGCCAACTGCCGAGGTATTGGTGACCTGGCCGGCATCGCGCCGCCGTCCAAGACCCGGCTGCCGGCCGCCGCGCCACTCGATGCACAACCAGGTCCCGTTCGAGAATTTCCGGCCTTTGAAGTATGCAGCGCTTCGGCGGCGTATCCGGCTGGCACGGACCGGACTTGGACGTCATCTGGAACCTCGCGCCCGCACACCAAGCGTGCAACAGCGCGAAGAGCGACCGGCTCCCCACCCCCGAAGAACTCCACCGGCTCGCCCAGCGCAACGAGGCGATCTCCGACCTGCAATAACACCGTCGGGACGACAGGATTTGAACCTGCGACCCCTTGCCCCCCAGCGGCAACTCTCCGCAACCATCCGTACCACTCTGTAGCAGTCCATTCAGGGCCATACGCCGCCACACGAAGCCCGAGAAGTACGCACCCCGCACACTACGCGCCAGCCGGCGTCTCCCGGGGCGCAGTCGGGCGACGCGTCTCTCCTTCAAATGACGCGGACCACGGTCCGGCGACTTCGACCGCGTGGGCCCGAGCCCCCTCCCCCGCCCATGGGAGCCGACGCGGGGCATCCCAGCCGAGGTGCCTTGACGTCGACCACGCGACACCTGCGCCAGCACCGTCGATAAGGGATTTGTTATCATTGGTAAGGTGCCCAGGCATTCAGGGAGGACATGATGGCCAAGATCACCATTGAGATCGACGAGGAGCGCCTCGCCGAGGCCAAGCAACTCCTGCACACCGAGGATGACACCGAGGTCGTGGCCAAGGCGGTGGATATTGCGGTTGGTGCGATCTACCAGCGTCGCGCGGCCCGGCAGCGGCTGAGCGAGCTCGCGGGTGAGGGCGGCGCCTTCGGCGAGGCCCGCCCGGCGTGAGCGAGTCTCATCTGATCGACACCAGCGCCTGCAACCGCCTGTTCCGCAGCCCCGCCGTGGAACGACACTGGGCGGGCATCCTGGACGAGGGCCGAGTGGCCGTGTGCGAGATCACCGAACTCGAACTGGTCCGCGCCACCGGCGGCCGCGACGAGCGGGCCGTACTGGAGCGCTACCTCCACGACGCCTTCGGCTGGACCCCCGTACCCGACCGTGCACTCACCCGGGCCCGGCAGGTGCAAGATCTCCTCGTCGCCACAAGCTGGCACCAGGGACCAGGAGCAGTCGACCTGATGACCGCCGCCACCGCAGAACTATGCGGACTGACCTTGCTGCACTACGACGCGGACTTCGAAACCATCGCCAAAGTGACCGGACAACCCCACCAGTGGATCGCCCCACGCGGCAGCGTCAACTGACAAGGACAACGGCCACCATGGACTACACCACACACCCAGCCAAGCACACCGACGCGGCACCGCCTGACAAAACCACCACCCACACCTGGGGGGCATTCCTGAAAAGAGCCCGACGCAGCCGCGGGATGAGCCAGCGCGCGCTGGCCCGGGAACTGGGCGTCAGCCAGGCCCGGATCGCACAGATCGAAAACGGAGCCAGCACCCCGCAGATCGACACCATGGCCGCTTACATCACCGCCCTCGGCGGCGAGCTGACCCTGCGAGCCGACTTCCACGACCACGTCACCCAGACCACATGGCCCGAACAACACCCCACAGAACGCTGACACGCACACAGGCAGGCTTCTTCACGTGACGGTGGCACTCTCCACGCTGACGGCCCTCGCACCCTGCCCTTGCCGGAAACCTCGTCCGCCCTGGTGGGGACCGTTCTTCGGGTTTCCCGAAATCTGGCCGCGGTCGCTCGAGTCGGCGCTCTCGCGCTGCTGCCGTCAGCGCGCCAAGATGATCGATCGTGCTGCTGCGACTGGCTTACTTCCTCATCCGGGACCGCGGCGCCTACTTCACCGACAGCTTCGACGCCGTCTTCCAGGCGACCGGCATACGCGTGGTCCCCCCACCCTGCCCGCCGTGCCACGGATGAACGCCATCGCCGAACGCTGGATCGGATCATGCCGCCGCGAGGCCACCGACCGCGTCCTGATCACCGGGCAGCGCCACCTACGCCTCGTCGTCAGTGAGTACGCGGATCACTACAACAGACACCGGCCGCACCGATCCCTTGGACAACATCCACCAGACCAGTTGATCGCCGAGAACCGCGGTCGGCCAGCGACCGCACAATGGTCTCCCGGCTTGATCGGCTCGGTGGCCTCATTCACGAATACAAGCAGGCCGCATAGGGTGACACGGTTTCCGGCACCCTCAGGCGTGTCCTGCGTTCCGCCGCCCTGTGGCCGCACCTTCGACAGTGGGATCAGCGGCTCGGCGATCTCCCACAGCCCGTCCGGAACAATCCGACTCCACGTACCCCGCCCCACAGACAGCTCAACGAGCGATCACCACATAGGACACCGTCTACTGATCTTTTCGTAAGTTCGGTGGGTGTTGTGGCCGTATGGGTGGGAGGCTGTCGGGGTGGCGTATCAACCTTCCCCTTCGGTTGCCGGCTCCTCTCTTCCTCCTTTGTCGCGGCCTCAGTTGGCGGAGGCGCGTCGTGTTCGGGCAGTCGAGTTGTTCGAGGC
>NZ_JBIRQF010000019.1:0-169564 GCF_044333065.1 Streptomyces sp. NPDC021115 | reverse complement strand
CCACGGCCGTGGTCAGCTGGCTGACCGCGGTACCACTCGCGGGCACCTCCAACCGGACCGTCATCGAGTACGAGACGCTGGGCGCCGTTGCCATGGCCGACTTCCTCTGCTGGTGCGTTGTGTGTTGTGTCCGGGGAGTCCGGTCCGCGACCGGCATCAGGCCCTGGTCCCGGCGATGTGCTCCGGGCGCAGCAGGTCCGCGAGCCGGTCGGCGGGCAACAGGCCCTTTTCCAGGACGAGTTCGGCGACGCCGCGCCCGGTGGCCAGGGCCTCCTTGGCGATGCCGGTGGCGGCGGTGTAGCCGATGTGCGGGTTGAGGGCGGTGACGAGCCCGATCGAGTTCGCCACGCTCGCGCGCAGGGTCTCGGTGTTGGCGGTGATGCCGGACACGCAGCGTTCCGCGAGGGTGAGGCAGGCGGCGCGCAGGTGGGTGATGCTTTCCGAGAGGGAGTGGAGGATGATCGGTTCGAAGGCGTTGAGCTGGAGCTGTCCGGCCTCGGCGGCCATGGTGATGGCCACGTCGTTGCCGATCACCTCGAAGGCCACCTGGTTGACGACCTCGGGGATGACCGGGTTGACCTTGCCCGGCATGATGCTCGAACCGGCCTGCACCGGCGGCAGGTTGATCTCGTTGAGCCCGGCACGCGGCCCGGAGGACAGCAGCCGCAGATCGTTGCAGCTCTTGGAGAGCTTGACCGCGATCCGCTTCAGCACACCCGAGAGATGGACGAAGGCGCCACAGTCCTGCGTCGCCTCCACCAGGTTCGCGGCGGTGATCAGAGGCAGCCCGGTGATGTCCTCCAGATGCCCGCGGGCGGCCTCGGCGTAGCCCTTCGGGGCGTTGAGCCCGGTGCCGATCGCGGTCGCGCCGAGGTTGATCTCATGGATGAGCAGGGCGGCCTCGCCCAGTCGGCTCTGGTCCTCCTCCAGCATCACCGCGTACGAGGAGAACTCCTGCCCCAGTGTCATCGGCACCGCGTCCTGGAGCTGGGTGCGGCCCATCTTCAGGATGTCGCCGAACTCCTCGGCCTTGGCCCCGAAGGCCTCGCGCAGGACGGTCATCGCGTCGAGGAGTTCCCGTACGGCGATGATCGTGGAAACGTTGACGGCGGTCGGGTAGACGTCGTTGGTGGACTGGCTGAGGTTGACGTCCTCGTTGGGGTGGAGGATGCCGTACTCACCCTTGGCGTGGCCCAGGATCTCCAGCGCCCGGTTGGCGATGACCTCGTTGGCGTTCATGTTGGTCGAGGTCCCGGCGCCGCCCTGGATCACATCCACGGTGAACTGGTCGTGCAGCTGGCCGCGGCGTATCTCCTGACACGCGGTGGCGATGGCGTCGGCCTTCTCCGGAGCCAGCAGGCCCAGGTCCTCGTTCGCGCGGGCCGCCGCCTCCTTCACGGCGGCGAGCGCGTTGATGAGGTGCGGGTACGCGGAGATCGCCGTACCGGTGATGGGGAAGTTCTCCGAGGCGCGCAGGGTGTGGATGCCCCAGTACGCGTCGGCGGGGACGTCCCGGTCGCCGAGCAGATCGTGTTCACGGCGACAACCGGCAGTCATGGACACATCAGTTCCTTGGGGAGGGGTGGTGGGGATTCGGGTGAAGGAGGGCATGACGGCGACCGCATCAACGCCGCGTGATCAGGACCTGTCCGGCGCCCCTGCGGACACCGGGCCAACGGCGGTCCTTGCCGTTGCGTTCATGGAAGACCACTTTGGAGAGCCGATCCTGTGAAGTCCATCGGCAATTTCCCAGGTTGCCTGTGAAGCTCTACTTCACAGACGCCTTCCCGTCTGGTGAACTGCCCCCTGTGATCGATCCACGAAGGCTCCGGGTGCTGCAGGCTCTGGCCGAGCACGGCACCGTCACCGCCGCCGCCCGGGCCCTCTACCTGTCCCCATCAGCGGCTTCGCAGCAGCTCGCGGCGCTCGAGGCGGAGGTCGGGCATGTGCTGCTGGAGCGGCGCGGCCGCACCGTCCGGCTCACTCCCACGGGCGCGCTACTGGCCGACCACGCGATGAAGATCGCCGCACAGCTGGAGCAGGCGGAGGCCGACATGGCCGCCAGCTCGGAGGGGCTGGCGGGCGAGGTGACCATCGCCGCGTTCGCGAGTGCGATCACCGAAGTGGTGGCCCCTGCGGTGGCGGCGCTGCGGAAGCACGCCCCGCAGGTGCGGATCCGCGTGAAGGACGCCGAGGGGCATGCGAGCAGGCGGCTCCTCGTCGACGGCGCCGTCGACATCGCCCTGGCGGTGGAGCACCGGGACTCCCCCGGCCAGCACGGTGACCAGCTGCTGCGCGAGCCGCTGTACGCGGAACCGTTCGATGTGGTCCTGCCGACCGACCATCCGCTGGCCTCGGCCGCGGAGGTGGACCTGACCGATTTGAAGGCGGATCCGTGGATCACGCCGTGGCCCGGTAATCCGGTGCATGACGTCGTCCTGAGCGCCTGCGAAGCGATCGGTTTCCAGCCTCGGGCGGAGTGCCTGGCCGATGACTCCCGGGCGGTGTGCGCGCTGGTGTCGGCCGGTTCCGGGGTGGCGCTGGTGCCCCGTTCGGCGCTCCACGGCATCGCCTTCGGCGGCGCCGTCGCGCGCCCGGTCAGGGGCCCCCGTCCGACGCGGCGGGTGTTCACCGCCGTGCGGCGCGGCAGCGAGGGGCATCCGCTGCTGCGGCTGGCGCTACGCGGACTCGGCGACCAGGCCGCCGCCCTCAGCGCCTGATCAGGCGCTGAACAGCGACGGCGCCGGCCGCCGAGTCGTCCGCTCAGCTCATGACTGGGATCAGAGTTCAGAGCTTTACGGGGTCAGAGCTTTTCGAAAGGGTCGTGCTCGGAGAGAAGCTTCTCCACCCGCGCCTGATCGACCCGGCTGACGATCTGCCCGGCCTCCTGCCGGTCCCGGATCACCTTCGCCAGGGTGAAGGCGGAGGTCACCAGGTAGAGCACGGCGATGGCCAGGAAGCCGCGTACCCAGGCGTCGGCGCTCAGCCGGAAGATGCCGATGGCGGTGGCCGCCATGGCGATGGAGAAGGAGGCGACCGCCTGACCGTAGAACGCGGTCGTGCTCTGTTGCTTGACCGGAGTCTCACTCATGGGCAAAGGATCGGCGGCCGTGGTCGTTGCCACATCCGTTCGGATACTCAGTACGTACTCAGATCGGGCGCGCGCCGCGGATTGTTTCGCGCGGTGGAACGGGCTGCGCAACAACTCCGGGAGGCGCCAGCCTCGAAGAACGCGGGCCCGGTCAGTGGAACGGGGGAGGGCCCGACGGGACGAGTTCGGCACCGCACATCAGTGGAGGAACCCTTGCGTTCGAAGCGCTCAGTCATCGTGGCTCTGGCGGCGGGGGTCGCTGTCGCGCTCCCGGGTGCGACCGCGGCGCACGCCGCGGCCGGTGGGGGCTCGGGAGGCGTGGAGCGGACAGGGGCGGAGATCCGCCCGTTCGGCACCTGTGCGATCGGCGGCCACATCTGCGGCAACGTCTACAACCGCGACAACCGGTACACGCTGATGATCACCAATGACTGGGGGAAGCATCGCAACTCCTCGACCTGGCGCGTCCTCAAGCCCGGCCAGAACGGACACCACGTGGGCGTGAAGGATGTCGACGGCTACTGGGTCGGCCCCGGGTGCAAGGTCAAGCGGTCGCTGGGGCTGAGGACGGTCGGGCCCGGCTGGCACAAGGTGCGGGACGGTCAGAAGATCCAGATCGTCGACATCCGCTGCTGACCGGCCCGCCCGCACGGCCGCATCGACGGCGTGCCCCGCGGCCCGGTCAGGCCGCGGGGCACGTCGTGCGGTACGCCGTGCCGGGGATCAGCTGGTGCCACTCCTGTGAGGTGAGGTTGCGGCCCGCGGTGCGGCACAGCTCCGCGGCGGTGCGCCGGAGGTCGACGTTCCACAGCATGACGGACTGGTCGTCGCCCCCGGTGGCCAGCGTGCGGCCGTCCGGGCTGAAGGCGAGCGATCTGACCTGCTTGGTGTGGCCGGTCAGCTGGGCCAGCGGGCTGCGCCGGGCGACGTCCCACAGCATCACGGACTTGTTCGCGTTGGCCGTGGCGAGGGTGCGGCCGTCCGGGCTGAACGCCAGGGCGAACGCGGGTCCGGTGCTGTCGGCGAGGTCGGCGACGCGGGTGCGCCTGGCCACGTCCCACAGCATCACCTTCTGGTCGATGCCCGCGGTCGCCAGCATGCGGCCGTCCGGGCTGAAGGCCACGCCTCTGAGCTGTCCCGTGTGCCCGGTCAGGGTGGCCAGCCTGGTCCGTTTCGCCACGTCCCACAGCGTCGCTTTGCGATCGTGATTGGCGGTGGCGAGAAACCGGCCGTCGGGACTGAAGGCCACGCCGTTGACGGCTGTCCCGGGTTCTCCGGACGCCGCGGTCAGCGAGGCCAGCCGGGTGCGGCGGGCGGCGTCCCAGAGGATGACCTTCTTGTCCGCGCCGCTCGTCGCGACGAGGCGGCCGTCCGGGCTGTAGGCGACATCCGTGACGCTGCCGGAATGCCCGGTACGCCTCGCGGGCGGACCGTGGCCCGAAGCGCTCCAGAAGGTGAGGACGTGGTTGCGGGCGCTCGCGGGCCGCGCGTCGGCGCCGCTCGCCGTGGCGATGGTGCGTCCGTCGGGGGCGAACGCCACGGCGTGGACGGACCCGGAGCCGCTGGGGAGAGTGGCGCGGCGGGTGCGGCGCCTGGTGTCCCAGAGCACGACGGTGTCATCGGCGCCGCCGGTGGCGAGGGTGCGGCCGTCCGGGCTGAAGGCCACGTCGTTGACCCGGTCGCGGTGGCCGGAGAGGGGAATCCGGGCCGTGTCCCAGAGCACGACCTTGCCGTCCTCCCCGGCGGAGGCGAGAACAGAGCTTCGCGGGCGATACGCGAGCGTGTAGACGTTGGTGGTCTGCCCGGTGAGCGTGGTCAGGCGGGTGGCGCTGCCGACGTCCCACAGCATGACCGACTTGTCGTGCCCTCCCGTGGCGAGGGTGCGCCCGTCCGGGCTGAAGGCCACCGCTCTGACCTCTCCCCGGTGGCCGCGCAGCGTGGCCACGCCGGTGTGGCGTCGTACGTCCCACAGCCTCGCCGTCCAGTCGTCGCTCGCGGTGGCGAGGGTGCGGCCGTCGGGGCTGAAGGCGACGGCGCCGACGGACTCGGTGTGGCCGGTGAGGGTGGCGGTGCGCTTGCCCGTCGCGGTGTCCCACAGCATCACCTTGTGGTCCGCGCCCGCGGTGGCCACGGTGCGGCCGTCGGGGCTGAACGCCACCGCCCAGACGATGCCGGTGTGGCCGGCGAGGGTGCGCTTCCGGGTCCGGCGCTCGGTGTCCCAGAGCCTGACGCTGTGGTCGGCGCCCGCGGTGGCCGCGGTCCGGCCGTCCGGGCTGAAGGCGATGCTCTTGATCTGCCCCTTGTGGCCGGTCAGGGCCGCCGACGGCGTGCGCGCCGCGGCGTCCCAGAGCATCAGCTTCCCGTCGTTGCCTCCCGTGGCCAGGGTGTGGCCGTCCGGGCTGTAGGCCACCGCGCGCAGCCAGGTGTGGTGTCCGGTCAGGGTGGCGAGCCGCCGCCGTGTGTTCGTGTCCCACAGCATCACCGTACGGTCGCGGCTGACGGTGGCGAGCGTGCCGTCGGGGCTGAAGGCCGCCTCGGAGACGGCGTCGGCGTGGCCGGACAGCTCGGCCCGGTAGTACCGATGTGCCGAGATGGACAGCATGGCGCTGCGCGCTTCGAATGTCCGCGCGGTACGGAACGCCTCCACGCTCAGCAGCATGGCCGCGGCCGGACGGGACTCGACGAGACCGAGCGCCTCGGCCGCCAGTTGCCGTGACACGGCGATGCGGTGGGCCCGTACGGCATCCCGGCGCTGTTGCAGGGCGACCACGCTGACGCCGGTGACCACGAGCAGCAGCAGGGCGAGGCCCGCGGCGAGAAGGCGCAGATGGCGGTGGCGCCGCGCGGCCGCGGCCCGCTCGCTGTCCGCCAGGCCGACACTCGCGTCGAGGAACGCCCGTTCCACCGCGTTGAGTTCGGCTCGGCTGCCGTCGCGGGAAGCCCAGTCGCGGAGGACCGCGAGCCGGGTGCCCCGGTACAGGGCGCCGGCGTCGCGCTCCAGCTCCGCCCAGGCCCGGGCGGCCTCGGTCAGATGGCGGTGGGCGCGCAGCCGCTCGCGGTCCTCTTCGACCCAGCCGCGCAGCCGGGGCCAGCCGCTGATCAGTGCCTCGTGCGCGAGGTCCACGGCGTCCTCGTCCTGGGTGATCAGCCGGGCGCTGGTCAGCTGTTCGAGGACGAGGGAGAGGTCTTCGGGGGCGGCGATGGTGTCCAGTTCGGACCGGTCGACGGGGCGGCGGGTGTCCTGGGCGCCCTCCCCCGGGGTGATCAGCCTGAGCAGTACGAGGCGGGCGATCCCGGCGCGTTCGGGGGTGAGCTCGGCGTAGGCGCGTTCCGCTGTGCGGGCGATGGCGCCGTGCAGGCCGCCCGCCGCCTCGTACGCCGTCTCGGTCAGCGCCCGGCCGCGGCGGCGGCGCCAGGTCTCCAGCAGGACGTGGGACAGCAGGGGCAGTCCCCCGGGTTCGTCCGTGACCCCCTCGATGAGCCGGGCGGTCAGGGCGCGCTCCACGATGAGTCCGGCGGCGGCGGCCGGTTTCACTATCGCCTCGCGCAGTTCGGCGGGGCTCATCGGTCCGACCAGCAGGGTGGCGGTCCGCAGCGCTGCGCCGAGCCCGCGGTGCTCGGCGCAGCGGCCGAGGAAGTCGGCGCGCACCGCGATGATCACGCGTAATCGGCTCCCGGGTTCGCATGCCGCGCGCAGCAGGTCGGTGAAGGCCGTCCGCTCCGCTGGGTCGGCGCACAGGGTGAAGGTCTCCTCGAACTGGTCGACCACGACCACCGTGTCGCCGTCGCCGTCCTTGGGCGTGAGCCGTTCGGCGTGAGTGCGGGCGGGGTGCGCGCCGGGGGTGAAGATGCGGATGGCCGCCGGGCGCTCCTCCTCCGGGGCGGCGTGCTGGAGGGCCGGGATCAGCCCGGCGCGCAGCAGCGAGGACTTGCCGCTGCCGGAGGCGCCGACGACGGCGGTGAGCCGGTGCTTCCGCATCAGCTCCCGCAGATCGGCGACCAGCTCCTCGCGGCCGAAGAACCGGTCGTGATCTCGGAGTTCGAAGCGGGCGAGGCCCTGGTACGGCGGCTCGGCGTCGTCCTGTTCGGCCGCCTCGGCGGCCGCTTCCTCGGCCACCTGCCTCCAGCGCCGCTCCCAGTCCTCCGGGTCTCCCCCGCATCCCTCGACATAGGCCAAGGTGACCTGGAGGGAGGGCAGTTGTTCGCCCGAGGCGGCTCTGGACAGGGTGGAGACGGTATACGGCGTGCGCTGGGCCAGGACGCGGTAGGTGACCCCGTCGGCCTCCTGGCGCAGCTTGCGCAGTTCCAGCGCGAACCGCTGTACGGGCCCGGCGCCCGGATCGAGTGGCGCTTCCGGTCGGCCCATCGGGATCCCCTCTCCCCGCTTCCCCGTCGTCCACAACTTAGGGAGCCGCGAGATGCCTGGACAAGGCCGCGCCGGGGGCAGGGCGTCGCCCTCGGTGACTGCCTCAGCTGTGACGACGTGATTGTTGCGGGCTGCGGACCGGGGCTGCGCAACAAGGTCGGCGCCGCGGAGAGTCGTTGGCGTACGGCGTCGCCCGGCTCACAGCGGGCCGGGCGACGCGTCGGACGGAGAACCGCTGCGCCCCGGACCGCGCAGGTCCCGGGGGCCGGAACCGAAGGGAAACCTCACCATGTCGATCACGATCCGCACCGCCCTGGCAGCTGTCGCGCTCGTCGGCGGCACCGCCCTCGCCGCGGTGCCGGTGGCGTCCGCCGCCGACTCCCCTGCCGCCGCCCGCGGCGCCCAGGCCGGTGGCTTCCACATGTACCAGCACGACAACTACAACAAGGGTCGCGAGGGCGGCTGGGCGTACGTCACGCGCACCGACAAGGACCTCCGGAACAACTACTGGGACCGGGGAGGGAAGGTCGACAACGGCACCAGCTCGGTGAAGAACCAGACGCGCAAGTACGTGGACCTGTACCAGAACGTCGCCAACGCCCAGGGCCGGTGCACGGGCGCGCACACGACGTCGTACCCGGGCACCAGTGACAAGAACCTGAGCAATGACGCGATCAAGGACAACCGGCTGAGCTGCGTCATCTTCCGCTAGGACCGCGGGTGGGGGTGGCGCCCATACCGACGGGCGGGCGCCACCCCCACCGCACGGGCCCACCGGAAGGGAGCTGAGGAGGGGCCATGACCATCCGTTCCAGCGCGGTCCGCTCGGGCGCGGGCCTGCTGCTGTTGTGCGCCACCGTGGCCGGGGCCGCCGGGTGCGCCGCCACGGCACCGGCCCAGCGGCCGTCCCAGGGCGAGGTGGCCGTTCCGGCCGTCGGCGCCGAGGCCCGGAGCCTCACGCTGCCCTTCGACGCCTACGAGTTGTCCGACCGGGACATCCACACGATCGAGTCGGCCGAAGACCTCCTGCTGCGCCGTTGCATGCGCGATCGGGGCATGGGCTGGAAGCTGCTGCCCCGCGCGGCGGGCAGGGACCTGGCGCCGCCGAACCGCACCCGGTACGGACCGGTCGAGTCCGAGGTCGCCCGCCGCTTCGGCTACCACGCTCCCCCTCCCCTGCCGACCGTCGCACGGCGCAAGGCGGCGGACACCGCACGGGACGCGCGGCTGACGACCCGGCAGCGCCGGGCCGCGTACGGGAGGAACGGCACGGGCGGGTGCTGGAAGGCGGCGCACGCGCGGCTGCTGCGCGGCGCGCCGACGTCCGATCACGCCTTGTTCAACCGGCTGGTGACGCGCACCTTCGAGCGGTCCCGGCGCGACGCGGCCGTCCGCCGGGGCGTGCGCGCGTGGAGCGCCTGTCTGCGCGAGGCGGGCTTCCGTCACGCCGATCCCCTGAGCGTCGCCGACGCTCACGCCTGGGCGGCGTCGTCCCGGCCGTCCGCCCGAGAGGTCCGTACCGCGGTCGCCGATGTGCGGTGCAAGCGGAGGACCCGGCTGGTCGAGATCTGGCGCACCGCCGAGGCGCGCCTCCAGACGGAGACCATCCGCGCGCACGCCCGGAGCTTCCGCGCGCTGAAGGCCGCCAAGCGGCACTGGCTGCGCGCGGCGGACCGGGTGACCGGCCGGGTGCCCGCCCGGCGCGACGCCGACGGTGAGGTTGGTTCAGGGGCGGGCCGGGGCGCCGGGCCGAGCCGCGCTGCCGGGCAGCGGTGTGGTGGCCGGGCGGCCCGCGAGCACGTCGAGGATGTTGTCGACGGCGAGGTCGACCATGGCGGCCCGGGTGGCCTCGGTGGCCGAGCCGATGTGCGGAAGCGTCACCACGCGCTCCTCGCCGACCAGGGGTGACAGGTCGGCGCCCATGGGTTCGCGCTCGTAGACGTCCAGGCCCGCCGAGTGGATGTCGCCCTCGCGTACGGCGCGCAGCAGGGCGTCCTCGTCGATGACGCCGCCGCGGGAGGTGCTGACCAGGGTGGCGGTGGACTTCATGGCCGCCAGCTCGGCGGCGCCGATGAGGTGGCGGGTCTGCGGGGTCAGGGGGACGTGCAGCGAGACCACGTCGGCCTCGGCGAGCAGGGTGGGCAGGTCCACGGCCCGGGAGGGCGGGTCCTGGGTGTCGTCGGGCGCGAACGGGTCGTGGTGGATGACGCGCATGCCGAAGCCCTGGGCGCGGCGGGCCACGGCGCGCCCGATCTGGCCGAAGCCGACGAGGCCGAGCGTCGCGCCGTGGATGTCCAGGCCCAGGTAGTCGTCCATCCGGAACAGGCCCCACTGTCCGGCGGCGAGGGAGTCGCGGGCGGCGCCGAGCCGCCTGCGGGCCATGAGGATGAGGCTGAAGGTGAGGTCGGCGGTGGTCTCGGCGAGGACGCCCGGGGTGTGGGTGACCACGACTCCGCGCTCGGCCGCCGCCTCCCGGTCCACGGCGTCGAATCCCATGCTGGCCAGTCCGACGACCTTCAGCGAGGGTCCGGCGGCGTCGAGGAGGGCGGCGTCCACCCGGTCGTTGCCCAGGCAGAGGATGGCGTCCGCACCGGCGGCGAGGGCGTGCAGTTCGGCCGGTTCGGGCTTGCCGTCGCCGTCCCAGCGCACCAGGTCCGACCCGGCCGCCAGCCGGTCCAGGCCGCCGCCGGGCAGGGCGGGCCGGGTGGTCAGCACTCGCTGCGTCATCACGCCACTCCTCAATTTTTCCACTCAGTGGAAAATCTATCTGTTCAACGGAAAGTATCGTCAGGACCGCAGGTGGCGGATGTCAACCACTGGGTGAAAATAGATTCCGTTCAGTGGTAATTTGCACAGCGTGAGCACCAGTGATGTCCCGGCCGATGTCGTCGGCCGGGCGATCCGGCTGCTCGTCCTGGTCGGCGAGCACCCCCACGGCATCACCCTGTCCGCGCTGGCCCGCGAGAGCGGCGTCCCCGTCAGCACCTCGCACCGGCTGGTCAACGCCCTCTGCCGGGAGGGCCTGGTGGAGTTCGAGGCCGCCGGCAAGCGCTACAAGCCGGGGCTGCGGCTGTTCCAGCTCGGCCAGCAGGCGGGCCAGGTGTACGGATTCGCCGGTACCGCCCTGCCCGTGATGCAGCGCGTGACACGGCAGACCGAGGAAGCCACCCTCATGTCCGTCCTGGACGGCACGCGCCACCTGTACGTGCACTACGTGGACGGCCCCCAGCCGGTCGGCGTGCGCAGCGACCCGGGCCGCCACGGCCCGCTGCACTGCACCTCGATGGGCAAGGTCCTGATGGCGTTCGCCCCCGACGACGTACGCACCGACCTACTGGACCGCGTCGAGCTGACCCCGCACGGGCCGAACAGCATCACCGACCGCGGCGCCCTGCGCGAGGCCGTCGCCCGCGCCGCCGAGCGCGGCTACGCCACGGCCGACGAGGAACACCACCGCGGGCTGCGCGCCGTCGCCGTGCCCGTGCTGCGGCCGGACGGCAGCGTCTTCGCGGCCCTGTCCACCGCCGCGCCCGCCTTCCGCCGCGGCATGGACGACCTGGTCGCCATGGTGCCGCTGCTCCAGGCCGCGGCGTCCGAACTGGGTGTCCGGCTGCCCGCACGCTGAAGGGGCACGGGGGTCAGCACTCGATGACGTTGACCGCGAGCCCGCCCCGCGCCGTCTCCTTGTACTTGACCTTCATGTCGGCGCCGGTGTCCTTCATGGTCTTGATGACCTTGTCCAGGGACACATGGTGGCGGCCGTCGCCGCGCAGCGCCATCCGCGCGGCGGTGACGGCCTTGACCGCCGCCATGCCGTTGCGCTCGATGCAGGGGATCTGCACCAGACCGCCGACCGGGTCGCAGGTCAGACCCAGGTTGTGTTCCATGCCGATCTCGGCGGCGTTCTCGACCTGCTCGGGGCTGCCGCCCAGCACCTCGGCCAGGCCACCGGCGGCCATCGAGCAGGCGGAGCCGACCTCGCCCTGGCAGCCGACCTCGGCACCGGAGATCGACGCGTTCTCCTTGAAGAGCATGCCGATGGCGCCCGCGGCGAGCAGGAAGCGGATGACGCCCTCCTCGTCCGCGCCGGGGACGAAGCGGGTGTAGTAGTGCAGGACGGCCGGGATGATCCCGGCGGCGCCGTTGGTCGGGGCGGTCACGACACGGCCCCCGGCGGCGTTCTCCTCGTTGACCGCCATCGCGTACAGCGTCACCCACTCCATCGCACGCGCGGCCGCGTCGCCCTCGGAACGCAGGGCGCGGGCGGCGTTGGCCGCGCGGCGGCGGACCCTCAGCCCGCCCGGCAGGATGCCCTCCTGCGTCAGCCCGCGGGAGACGCAGGACTCCATGACCCGCCAGATCTCCAGCAGCCCCGCCCGGATCTCCTCCTCCGTGCGCCACGCCTTCTCGTTCTCCAGCATCAGCGCGGTGATCGACAGACCCGTTTCGCGGGTCAGGCGCAGCAGCTCGTCGCCGGTGCGGAAGGGGTGAGCCAGCGGTGTGGCGTCCGGCTTGATGCGGTCCTCGCCGACCGCGTCCTCGTCGACGACGAAGCCGCCGCCGACCGAGTAGTAGGTCTTCTCCAGCAGCGGATGACCGGTCTCGTCGTACGCGAGGAGCGTCATGCCGTTGGCGTGGTACGGCAGGGACCGGCGGCGGTGCAGGACCAAGTGGGAGGCGGCGTCGAAGTCGATCTCGTGGGACGGGCCGATCTCGGCGCCGAGCAGGCGGAGGCGCCCGGTGGCGCGGATCCGCTCGACGTCCAGGTCTGCCCGGGCGACGTCGACAGTGTGCGGCTCGTTGCCCTCCAGACCAAGGAGGACGGCCTTGGGGGTGCCGTGGCCGTGGCCGGTGGCGCCGAGGGAGCCGAACAACTCCGCGCGCACCGAGGCGGTCTGGGCGAGCAGGCCGTCCTGCTTCAGCCGGGCGGCGAACATGCGGGAGGCCCGCATGGGGCCGACGGTGTGCGAGCTGGACGGGCCGATGCCGATCGAGAACAGGTCGAAGACGCTGATTGCCACGCCGTACTCCGTGGGGTGGGTGGGGCGTGCCCGGACGTGTCGCGGGCACGCCCCCGCGGGGTTGTCGGGCCTATGTCGGGGCGGTCGCCGTGGGCGCGGTGAGGGTGCGGCGGAGGCGGTTGAACAGCTTCGGCTGGTTCATGGTGAGCACGGCGACGGCGGCGCCCTCGTGCCGGTAGACGGCGGCGAAGGAGCGGCTGGCGACGTCGCCCTCGACCACCTCGGGCTCGGCGCCGGGGACGACGTGTCCGGCGAGCTGGATGCGCACCCGGTACTGGTCGGACCAGAAGTGCGGCGCGGTGCGCGGCGGGTCCGCCGATACGCCGGAGAGCAGGGTGCGGGCGGCGGTCTTGGCCTGCTCGGTGGCGTTGCTCCAGTGCTCGATGCGGGCGTGCCGTCCGGTGAACGGGTGGGGGCAGCGGGCGACATCGCCGACCGCGACCACGCCCGGGATGCTGGTGGCGCATCCGGCGTCGCACACCACGCCGTCGTCCACCTTCACGCCGGAGCCGTCGAGCCAGTCGGTGACGGGCCGCACCCCCACCCCGGCCACGACGATGTCGGCGGGCAGCAGCCGCCCGTCCTCCAGCTGTACGCCGGTGACCCGGTCGTGGCCGGTGAATCCCGCCACGCCGGTTCCGCACAGCAGCCGCACCCCGTGGTCGGTGTGCAGGGAAGAGCACACCAGCCCCATCTCGCGGCCCAGTTGGCGTTGCAGCGGTACGTCGAGCGCTTCGACGACGGTGACGTCGAGCCCGAGCCGGTGGGCGGTGGACGCCACTTCGGCGCCGATGAATCCGGCGCCGATGACGACGACGCGGGGCAGTCCGTCGAGCAGTTCGGCGCGCAGCGCCTGGGCATCGTCCAGGGTGCGCAGGGTGTGGACACCGGCGAGTCCGTCCGTGCCGGGGAGCGCCCGGGGGGTGGCGCCGGTGGCGACGACGATCCCGTCGGTCCGCACCTCGCGCCCTCCGGCCAGGGTGACGGTCCGGGCCGTGGTGTCGAGGGCCACCGCGCGCTCGCCGAGCAGCCATTCCGCCTGGAGCTCCTCGTACTCCTCCGCGTCGCTGAGCATGAGCTCGTCGGGGCCGATCTCCCCCTTCAGGAACTCCTTGGACAGCGGCGGGCGGTCGTAGGGCGCGTGGCGCTCCTCCCCGACGACGACGATGTCGCCGTCGAAGCCTTCCGTGCGCAGCGCGCGGACGGTGCTCAGGCCGGCCAGTGACGCTCCGACGACGGTGATGCTCCTCATACCGACTCCCCGACGAAGATGTGGCGCAGTACGTGGCCGTCGATGCGGCACGCCGTGATCATGGGTACCTCCGGATTGCGGTGCCCGACTGGGATGGGAAGCCGTCTTGCCGGGCGGTGACACCCGGCTGTGCGGCGGAGTGGAAGAGACGGCGGTCCGCCTCTGTCTCGAACGGAACACTGTCTCGAATGGAACAACGCGATGCGCTATACGCAACATGCTTTGCCACGGTTCCGGGGGTTGTCAAGAGCCCCCGGAAACGCGGTCAGGGGCGCACGCGGCGGGGGTCGAAGAGCGCGATGGGGTGCTGGGTGGTGCCCTCGGTGGCGAGGTCGGCGAGGATTTCGCCGACCACGGGTACGAACTTGAACCCATGGCCGGAGAATCCGCAGGCCACCGTCACCCTCGGATGCTCGGGATGCTGGGCGAGGACGAAGTGTTGGTCCGGGGTGTTGGCGTACATGCAGGCCGTGGCCTTGAGGAAGCGGCCGGGCAGCGTGGGGATGCGCAGCCGCAGATACTCGGCCATGGCCGCGATCTCGTCCGAGCGGACCCGGCGGTCGACGGTCTCGGGGTTACTGGGGACGCCACCGCGGAAGAAGGCGGCCTTGACGCCGCCGTCGGGACCGTCGAGGGCGGGAAAGCCGTAGATCTGCGTGCCCTCCGGGTCCTCCCAGATGTAGACGGGGTGGCGGTCGGCAGTGAACGGGCCGGTTCCGCCCTGGGGCCGGAACCAGTACATGACCTGGCGTTCCACCGTGACCGTCACGCCGATGTCGGAGAGGAGGTTCGACGCCCAGGCCCCGGGGGCGATCACCAGCCGGTCAGCGGTGTAGATGCCGCGGTCGGTGACCACCCATGCCTTGCCGCCCGGGCCGTCGGCCTGCCAGCCGAAGACGGTTTCCGCGAAGTGCAGTTCGGCGCCGTGGATCCGGGCGAGGTCCAGGTGGGCGGTGACGGTCGCCTCCGGCCGCGCCACCCCGGCTCCGCTCTCGTAGAAGGCGACGTCCTCGGCGGCCGGTTTGAAGGTGGGGAAGCGACGCCGGAGGTCGGCGGCGGTGAGGACTTCGTGGTCCAGCCCCCACTGCTCGGCGCTGCGCAGGGTGCCCGCGAGCGCCGCGTTGTCCTCACGCCCGATGACCAGGCCGCCGGTCCGGGTGAACACCTCGTGGCCGGAGTCGGCGGCCAGCTTCTCCCACAGTTCGTGGGCGCGGAGCAGCAGGGGCACATAGGCCGGGTCCTCGTACGCCTGCCGGTAGATGCGGGATCCGCCGTGGCTGGAGCCGAGGTTGTGGGCCGGGCCGAAGCGCTCCAGGCCGAGCACGCGCTGACCGCGGGCGGCGAGGTGGTAGGCGGCCGCGCTGCCCATGCCGCCCAGGCCGACGACGATCACGTCGTACGAAGGGGCCATCCGTCCGTCTCCCCTGGCTGTCCTGGCTCTTCTGGATTCTCTGCCGGTAATGCGCGGGTTCTGCGGGCGCTCATGGTCCTCCTCGGAATTCGGGACTTCTGACGGCTCGTCAATATCCCCGGTCCACCCACGCCGCGAGCTGGGGCGCTTCGGCCCCGATCACGGTGGTGCCGCCATGTCCGGTGTGCACGGCGGTGGAGGCGGGGAGGGTGAACAGCCGGTCGCGGATGGAGGCGATGATGGTGCCGAAGTCGGAGTAGGAGCGGCCGGTGGCTCCGGGGCCGCCCTGGAAGAGGGTGTCGCCGGAGAACAGGGCTCCCAGCTCGGGCGCGTACAGGCAGACCGCGCCGGGGGCGTGCCCTGGTGTGTGCAGCACATACAGCCCGGTACCGGCCACGCTCAGCAGCTCGCCGTCGACCAGGTCCCGGTCCGGCTCGGCATGGGGGTGTACGGACTTCCACAGCACCGCGTCCGCCGGGTGGAGCAGGATGGGGGCGCCGGTGCGGGCGGCGAGGGCGGGGGCGGCGTTGATGTGGTCGTTGTGGGCGTGGGTGCACACGATGGCGACCAGGCGCCGGTCGCCGACGGCTTCCGCGATGGCCGCTTCGTCGTGTGCGGCGTCGATGACCATGACTTCGCGTTCGTCACCGATCAGCCAGACGTTGTTGTCCACCTCCCAGCTGCCCCCGTCCAGCTCGAAGGTCCCGGAGGTGACCAGGTGCTCGATGCGCGCCGTCACAGGACCACCACCGAGCGCAGGACCTCACCGCGGTGCATCTTGGCGAACGCGGCCTCCACGTCGTCCAGGGCGATCTCCTCGGTGACGAAGCGGCCGAGGTCGAACCGGCCCTGCTGGTAGAGGTCGATCAGGGCGGGAAAGTCCCGGGAGGGCAGACAGTCGCCGTACCAGGAGGACTTCAGCGCTCCGCCGCGGCCGAAGACGTCCAGCAGGGGCAGTTCGACGGTCATCTCGGGGGCGGGGACGCCGACCAGGACCGTGGTCCCGGCCAGGTCGCGGGCGTAGAACGCCTGCTTGTAGGTCTCGGGGCGGCCCACCGCGTCCACGACGACGTCGGCGCCGAATCCGCCGGTGATGCCGCGGACGGCCTCGACGGCGTCGGTCTGGGAGGAGTCGACGGTGTCGGTGGCGCCGAACTCCTCGGCCCACTTCAGCTTCCGCTGGTCGACGTCGACGGCGATGATGCGGCTCGCTCCGGCCACCTTGGCGCCCGCGATGGCGGCCATGCCCACGCCGCCGCAGCCGATCACCGCGATCGAGTCTCCGCGGCCGACGCCGCCGGTGTGGACCGCGGCGCCGAATCCGGCCATCACACCGCAGCCGAGCAGTCCCGCCGCGGTGGCCGAGGCGGTCGGATCGACCTTGGTGCACTGCCCGGCGGCCACCAGGGTCTTCTCGGCGAAGGCGCCGATGCCCAGGGCCGGGGACAGCGGGGTGCCGTCGGCCAGGGTCATCGGCTGGGTGGCGTTGTGGGTGTCGAAGCAGTACCACGGCTTGCCCTTGCGGCAGGCCCTGCACTGGCCGCACACCGCACGCCAGTTGAGCACGACGAAGTCCCCCGGCACGACGTGGGTGACGCCCTCGCCGACCGCCTCGACCACGCCCGCGGCCTCATGCCCGAGCAGGAAGGGGAACTCGTCGTTGATCCCGCCCTGCTGGTAGTGCAGATCGGTGTGGCAGACACCGCAAGCCTGCACCTGCACCAGCGCCTCGCCCGGTCCGGGGTCCGGCACCAGGATGGTCTCCACCGAGACCGGAGCGCCCTTCTGCCGGGCGACGACGGCGCGTACCTCGTGTGTCACTGTCGCACTCCTCGTTGAGGGGCGGCCGAATGCGGGCTTCGGCCGGATGTTTTCGATGGCGGGGACGCCGGACCGCTCCACGGGGGACGATCGGCGAGGGAAGGGAATGAACTCCGCCCGAGCCGTCGCGACTTGTTGCGCATGGCGCGTGCTGCTTCACTATGAGCAACAATCTGTCTTCTAGGCGACCGCTGTCAAGGAGTTGGCCGCACGAACTTTCCCCGCTTCCCTTCGGCCGCGGAGGACGGCCGGGAACTCCGGGAGTCGCCGGGCAGCGCGCTGGTCTCCGCCAGTGTGCGGCCCCGTGTTTCCTCGGCCCACGCCATGGACACCAGCCAGCCCAACAGCGTGATGCCGGCGCCGATCAGCATGGTCGTGCCGATGCCCAGCGCACTGAGGGAGATCGGCAGCAGATAGGTGCCCGCGGCGGCGCCGATGCGGCTGATGGAGGTGGCCACACCGCCCGCGGTGGCCCGGATGTTGGTGGGGAACAGCTCGTTGGGATACGTCCACTCCAGCACCGTGGGACCGCCCGAGAGGAGGGCGTAGGTACAGAAGCACACGATGACCACCCCGATGGGGAGCGCGGAGCCGCCCCCGAGCACCAGGAGCGGGATCACCATCAGGGCGAACGACCAGGTGATGACGGGGCGGCGGCCCACCCGGTCCACCAGGCGCAGTGCGGGGACGCAGCCCAGGACGAAGACGATGCTGATGAGCGCCGAGCCCAGGTTGCTGGTGTGGCCCTCGCCGAGGCCGAAGGAATCCAGAATGGCGGGGCCGAAGGTGTACAGGGCGAACATCGGCGTGATCTGGCACATGTAGAACAGCCCGCAGAACAACGTCCGCCGCAGATAGGTGCCTTCGAAGAGGTCACGGATCTGGTTCTTCTCCACCGCCTGCTCGGCGGCCGAGGCTGCGAGCAGTTCGTCGATGGAGATGGTGCGGCCGAGGGCCCGTTTGATCGATTTCTGGGCGTCGGCAGTGCGGCCCTTGTTCACCAGCCACAGCGGGGATTCGGGGGTGCCGACGCGCAGCAGCAGGATCACGGCGCTCAGTACGGCGCCGGAGGCGAGCATCCACCGCCAGGTGCCGTCGCCGCCGATCTCGGCCAATACGTAGCCGACCACATAGGCGGAGGCCGCGCCGACGTACCAGGAGAGGGTCAGGATGCCGAGCAGCCTGCCCCGGTGCCGGTTGGGCACCCATTCGGCCAGCAGGGACGTCGCGATCGGATAGTCGGCCCCGATGGCCATGCCGAGCACGAAGCGCAGCACGACGAATTGCCAGGTCTCGGTGGCGAACACCGACAGCAGCGATCCGCCCACCAGGACCGCCAGGTCGACGGTGTACATCGCCTCACGGCCGAGCTTGTCGGTGACGGCACCGAAGAACAGCCCTCCGACGAAGATGCCGACCAGGGCGGCGGCGCCGATGAGGCTCTCGTCCCCGGTGGTCAGCTGGAGCTCGTTGCTCATGCCGACCAGCGCGACGCCGATGATGCTGAGCAGATAGCCGTCCAGGAAGGGGCCTCCGGCGCAGGCCCAGGTGAGTTTTCGGTGGAATCGGCTCAGTGGCGCCTCGTCGATGGCGGGGATGGACATCTGACCTCCGAAGGTTGGGGGGACGGTCGCGGTGGGCGGCTCACACCCGCGCCGCGCTGAGCGCGGGCGCGGCGGCGGCAGCGGCGCGTTCGGCGGTCTCGACGACGTTGGCGAGCAGCATGGCCCGGGTCATCGGGCCGACGCCGCCCGGCATGGGGGCGACCCATCCGGCGACCTTGGCGACATCGGAGTGGACGTCGCCGAGCAGGCCGTCCTCGGTGCGGGTGATGCCGACGTCGAGGACGGCGGCGCCGGGCCGGACCATGTCCTCGGTGACGATCCCCGGGGAACCGGCGGCCGCGACGACGATGTCCGCGTCGCGCACGTGCCAGGCCATGCCCTTGGTACCGGTGTGGCACAGCGTCACGGTCGCGTTCTCCGACCTGCGGGTGAGCAGCAGCCCGAGGGGGCGGCCGACGGTGACCCCGCGGCCGATGACGCAGACCCGCGCTCCGGCCAGCGGGACGTCGTGGCGGCGCAGCAGTTCGACGACGCCGCGCGGGGTGCAGGGCAGCGGGCCGTCGACGCCGAGCACGAGCCGGCCGAGGTTGGCCGGGTGCAGGCCGTCGGCGTCCTTGGCGGGGTCCATGCGGGCCAGGACGGCGCCGGTGTCGAGGCCGCGGGGCAGCGGCAGCTGCACGATGTAGCCGGTGCAGGCGGGGTCGGCGTTGAGTTCGTCGACGACGGCCTCGACCTGCTCCTGGGTGGCGTCGGCGGGGAGTTCGCGGCGGATGGAGGCGATTCCGACCTGGGCGCAGTCGCGGTGTTTGCCCGCGACGTAGGCGTGGCTGCCGGGGTCGTCGCCGACGAGCAGCGTGCCGAGCCCTGGCGTGTGGCCCTGGGCGGCCAGGGTGGCGACGCGCGCGGCGAGTTCGTCGCGGATCGCGGCCGCGGTGCGGCGTCCGTCGAGAGCGTGTGCGTTCATGGGGTTCCTCTTCCTCAGCCGCGCAGGCGCCGCATGGACGGGTCGAACAGGGGCTCCTCGGCGACGGCGGCGGGGACGCGCCGTCCGAAGTAGCCGATGTGCAGGGTCCGGCCGGGGGTGGCGAGTTCGGCGGGGAGCCAGGCGTAGGCGATGCCCTTGCCGATGGTGTAGCCGTACGCGGCGCTGGTGACGTAGCCGACCGGGCGGTCGCCGTCGTACACCGGCTCGTGGCCCATGACGACGTCGCGCGGGTCGTCGATCGTCAGGCAGGTGAGGCGGCGGGTCACGTTCTCGGCGCGCCGCTCCAGCGCGGCCTTGCCGATGAAGTCGTCCTTGTCGCGCTTGACCGCGAAGCCGACTCCGGCCTCGTACGGGTCGTGTTCGTAGGTCATGTCGTGGCCGAAGGAGCGGTAGCCCTTCTCCAGGCGGAGGCTGTTGAAGGCGCCGCGCCCGGCGGCGATGATGCCGTGTTCCCGGCCCGCCTCCCAGAGGGTGTCCCAGAGCTTGGTGCCCATGTCGGCGGTGGTGTACAGCTCCCAGCCCAGTTCGCCCACGTAGCTCAGGCGCATGGCGGTGACGGGGACGGCGCCGATGTGGGCGCGCTTGGCGCGGAAGAACTTCAGGCCCTGGTGGGAGAAGTCCTGGTCGGCCAGGGGTTGCAGGACCTCACGCGCCTTGGGGCCCCACAGGCCGATGCAGCAGGTGCCGGCGGTGATGTCGCGCACCTGCACCGAGCCGTCCTCGGGCAGGTGGCGGGTGAACCAGTCGAGGTCGAGGTTGCTGTTGGCGCCGACCTGGAAGTGGTCGCGGCCCAGCCGGGCGACGGTCACGTCGCTGCGGATTCCGCCGTCGTGGTCGAGCGTCAGGGTGTAGGTGACGGAGCCGATGGACTTGTCGACGTTGCCGGTGGTCAGGTGCTGGAGGAAGGCGGCGGCTCCGCGGCCGGTGACCTCCAGGCGCTTGAGGGCGGTCATGTCGTACATCGCGACGCCCTCCCGCGTGGCCTGGGCCTCGGCGCCGACGGTCGGCGACCAGTAGCGGGCCGCCCAGTCGCCCGGTACGGGGATGTCCCGCCCCGCCACCAGGGCGTCGTTGGCCTCGTACCACTGGGGCCGCTCCCAGCCGGTGGCCTCCAGGAAGACCGCGCCCAGTTCCTGCTGGCGGGGGTGGAAGGGGCTGGTGCGCAGGGGGCGGGGCGCGCCGGGCGGCTGGAGGGGGTGGAGGATGTCGTACACCTCGACGAAGTTCTGGCAGTCGCGGGCCAGTACGTACTCCGGGGCGAGCTGGTGGGGCTCGAAGCGGTTGACGTCGCATTCGTGCAGGTCGAACGACGAGCAGTGGCCGTCGACGAGCCATTCGGCCATGGCGCGGCCGACGCCCGCGGAGTGGGTGACCCATACGGCCTCGGCGACCCAGAAGCCCTTGACGTCCCGCGACTGGCCGAGCAGGGGCAGTCCGTCGGTGGTGAAGGAGAACAGTCCGTTGATGCCCTCCTCGACCTCCGCCTCCTTGGTGGCGGGCAGCAGGGCCTGGGTCTCGGTCCACGCCTCGGCGAAGTCGTCCTCGGTGAAGCGCAGGACGGAGGGCATCTCCTCGGCGGCGTCTACGGAGAGGATGTCGTCCGCGTCGATGGGCATGGGCCGGTGCCCGTAGTAGCCGATGCCGAGCCGGTCGAAGCGGTCGCGGTAGTACAGGTCGGCGTCCTGGTGGCGCAGGATGGGGCGGATGGCCTCCTGGTCCTGCCCGGCGAGGGCGGGCACCGGCCCGGTCCACGCCAGCTGGTGGGCCAGTGGGGTCAGCGGGAGGTCCATGCCGGCCATGCGGGCCACCTTGGGGCCCCAGATCCCGGCGCAGCACACCACGATGTCGGCGGGGATCTCCCCCTGGTCGGTGAGGACGGCCGTGACCTGGTTGCCGTCGTCGGTGAGGATGTCGAGGACCTCGTGGCGGCCGAGGGTCGTCACGCCACGGACGCGGGCGGCGCGGAGCTGGGCCTCGACCGCGAGGACCGCCTTGGCCAGGCCGTCGGTGGGGATCAGCAGTCCGCCGAGGACGCGCTCGCGCGCCACCAGCGGATGCCGTTCGACGCACTCGTCCGGGCCGATCACCCGGGATTCGATGCCCCAGGAGTCGAGCCAGCCCTGGCGGCGGTGGAGTTCGGCCAGGCGCTCGGGGCTGGTGGCGACCTCCAGGCCGCCGACCTCCAGGAAACAGGGCTGTCCGTCGACGTCGAGGGAGCAGAACTTCTCGACGGTGTAGCGCGCCAGCTCGGTCATGGTCTTCGACGCGTTCGTCTGGAACACCAGGCCGGGGGCGTGGGAGGACGACCCGCCGGTGGCGGGCAGCGGGCCCTGGTCCACGACCGTCACTTCGGTCCAGCCTCGGGAGGACAGTTCGTCCGCCAGCGCCGCCCCCACGACGCCCGCGCCGATGATGACCACTCGCGGTCCCGCCATCACATACCTCCAGTTGCGTTCAGCGCAACGTGCCTCGCATTGCGCAACTCACAGTGCAGGGGGGTCAGGGTGGTGTCAAGGGTCGAATCATGGAAACGGCGGGCCGCGGAAGACCCCTTGACCGCCCGGCCACCGCACTGGACCATGTTGCGCATCACCCACAACGTTGCGCCATACGCACCAACGGAGGATGCCATGTCTCCTCGTCCGCAGCCCGGCCGCGAGTTCGTCCTCACCCTTTCGTGCCCGGACCGGGCCGGGCTCGTCCACGCCGTGGCCAGCTATCTCGTCAGCCACTCCGGCAACATCCTGGAGAGCCAGCAGTTCGACGACCGGCGGCAGGACCGCTTCTTCATGCGGGTGCACTTCGACGTCCTGGACCCGGACGTCTCCCTTCCGGACCTGCGGGCCGGTTTCGGTCCGGTGGCCGAGGCGCACCGGATCAGCTGGCAGCTGCACGACGCGACGACGCCGACCCGCACGCTGCTCATGGTGTCGAAGTTCGGCCACTGCCTGAACGATCTGCTGTTCCGCAAGTCCACCGGCCAGCTAAAGATCGAGATCCCGGCGATCGTCTCCAACCACCGCACCTTCGAGCCGCTGGCCGAGAACTACGGCATCCCCTTCCACCACATCCCGGTGACCCCGGAGACGAAGCACGAGGCGGAGGCGCGGCTGCTGCGGCTGGTGGACGAGCTGGACGTCGACCTCGTGGTCCTCGCCCGCTATATGCAGATCCTCTCCGACGACCTGTGCAAGCAGCTCGACGGCCGGGCGATCAACATCCACCACTCGTTCCTGCCGAGCTTCAAGGGCGCGCGGCCGTACGTGCAGGCGCATGAGCGCGGGGTGAAGCTGGTCGGGGCCACGGCCCACTACGTCACCTCCGACCTCGACGAAGGCCCGATCATCGAGCAGGACGTGGTCCGCGTGGACCACTCGCGCGCCCCGGACGAGCTGGTCACCATGGGCCGCGACGTCGAGGCCCAGGTGCTCGCCCGCGCCGTGGAGTGGCACAGCGAGAGCCGGGTGCTGGTCAACGGCAACCGCACGGTCGTCTTCCGCTGAGGACCGGACTCCGAGGGCGCCACCGGCTTCCGGCGAGCAACGCCCTCCGGTGGCCCCTGACCGGCGGGACCGGCGCTCACCTGCACGTATAGTTGCGTTATGAGCAACTACACGGCAGATGGTGGAACGACACGTCCCCCGCCGGGGACCGGGGTGCAGTCCGTCGACCGTGCCGTCAGCGTCATGGAGATCCTCGCCCAGCGCGGCGAGGCGGGCGTGAGCGAGGTCGCCGCCGAGATCGAGGTCCACAAGTCGACCGCGTTCCGCCTGCTCGGAGCGCTGGAGGCACGCGGTCTGGTCGAGCAGGCGGCCGAGCGGGGCAAGTACCGGCTCGGCTTCGGGATCGTGCGGCTTGCGGGCTCGGTCATGGGCCGCCTCGACATCACCCAGCAGGGGCGGCCGGTGTGCGAGCGGCTGGCCGAGGAGATCGGCGAGACCGTCAACATCGCCGTCCTGCGGGAGCACTACGCGGTCAACCTCTACCAGGTGCGCGGCCCGGGCGCCGTCGGCACCCACCGGTGGGTGGGGCAGCTCACCCCGCTGCACGCCACGTCCAGCGGCAAGATCCTGCTGGCCCACCTGTCCGCGAAGGAGCGCGCCGCGGCGCTCAAGGCGTCCGGCATGGAGAAGCTGACGCCGCGCACCCTGACCGCCAGGACCAAGCTGGAGAAGAACCTCACCGAGACGCGCGAGCGCGGGTACGCGGTGACGCTGGAGGAACTGGAGATCGGGCTGCACGCCATGGCGGCCCCGATCCGGTCCGGAGACGGCGAGGTCGTCGCCGCCGTCAGCGCCTCCGGCCCCGCCTACCGCTTCACCGAGGAACGCATCCCCGAGCTCGCGCCCGTGCTGGTCGAGGGCGCCGAGGAGATCAGCCACCGCATGGGCTACGCGGGCTGAGCCCGGCCGGGCCCTGAGCCGCGGGCCGGTTCCGCCTGCGCCTCCCCGTCGGAGCGTGCCGTGTGTCCCTCCAGCCGGACCACGATGCTCTTGGACGTCGGTGTGTTGGAGGTGTCGGCCACCGAGCCGAGTGGGACGAGCACATTGGCCTCGGGGAAGTAGGCCGCGCAGCAGCCGCGGGGGGTGTCGTAGCCGATGGCGCGGAAGGCCTCCGCCCGCCGCTCCGAGCCGTCCGCCCATTCGCTGACGAGATCCACCAGGGCGCCGTCGGCGATGCCGCGCTCGGCGAGGTCGTCGGGGTGGACGAAGACCACCCGGCGCCCGCGGCGGATGCCGCGGTAGCGGTCGTCGAGGCCGTAGATGGTGGTGTTGTACTGGTCGTGGCTGCGCATCGTCTGGAGCAGCAGCCGCCCCGGCGGCACCCGGAGCACCTCCAGCGGGTTGACCGTGAAGTTGGCCTTGCCGGTGGAGGTGGGGAAGCGCCGCTCGTCGCGCGGGGCGTGCGGCAGGGTGAAGCCGCCGGGGTGGCGCACCCGGGTGTTGAAGTCGTCGAAGCCGGGCACGACCCGGGCGATGCTGTCGCGGACGGTGTCGTAGTCGGCCTCGAAGGCCGCCCACGGCACGTCGCCGTCCGGTCCGAAGAGGACGCGGGCCAGTCGGCACACCACGGCGGGCTCGGAGAGCAGCCGCGGTGAGGCGGGCGCCAGCCCGCCGCGCGAGGCGTGCACCATCCCCATCGAGTCCTCGACGGTGACGAAACGATCCGCCCCGTCCGGTCCCCGGTCCCGTTCGGTGCGGCCGAGAACGGGGAGGATGAGGGCCTCCCGGCCGCAGACGGCATGGGAGCGGTTGAGCTTGGTGGAGACCTGTACGGTCAGGCGGCAGTTGCGCAGGGCGCGCTCGGTGGCGCCCGTGTCCGGGGCGGCGGAGACGAAGTTGCCGCCCATGGCGAAGAACACCTTCACCTCGCCGGTGCCCATCGCCCGGATCGTCTCCACCGCGTCGAAGCCGTGGTGGCGGGGCGGGTCGAAGCCGAATTCGTCCCGCAGCGCGTCGAGGAATTCCGGCGCCGGTTTCTCGTAGATGCCCATGGTCCGGTCGCCCTGGACGTTGGAGTGGCCGCGCACCGGGCACACTCCGGCGCCGGGACGGCCGATGTTGCCGCGCAGCAGCAGGAAGTTCACCACCTCGCGGATGGTGGGCACCGAGTGCTTGTGCTGGGTCAGCCCCATGGCCCAGCACACCGAGACCGACGGGGCGGAGAGGACGTCACGCGCGGTGGCCTCGATGTCCTCGCGCGCGAGTCCGGTGGCCTCGGCGACGTCGTCCCAGTCGAGCTTGCGCAGCTGCTCGGCGCAGGCGTCGAAGCCGTCGGTGTGCGCGGTGATGAAGTCGTGGTCCAGGACGGTGCCGGGGGCGGCGTCCTCGGCGTCGAGCAGAAGCCGTGACAGCGCCTGGAAGAGCGCCAGGTCGCCACCGAGCCGTATCTGGAGGAACCGGTCCGCCAGGGCCGTGCCGCCCCCGGCGACACCCCGGGCGTTCTGCGGGTTCTTGAAGCGCATCAGCCCGGCCTCGGGCAGCGGGTTGACCGCGACGATGCGCGCGCCGCGCCGCTTGGCCTTCTCCAGCGCGGACAGCATCCGCGGGTGATTGGTGCCGGGGTTCTGCCCGACGACGAAGATCAGGTCGGCGCGGTACAGGTCGTCGACGCTGACGCTGCCCTTGCCGATGCCGATCGTCTCGGTGAGCGCCGAACCGCTCGACTCATGACACATGTTGGAGCAGTCGGGCAGGTTGTTGGTCCCGTACTGCCGCACCAGGAGCTGATAGAGGTAGGCGGCCTCGTTGGAGGTGCGGCCCGAGGTGTAGAAGGCTGCCTCGTCGGGGCTTCGCAGCGCCCTCAGCTCCCGGCAGACGACGTCGAACGCCGCCTCCCAGGACACCGGCACATAGGTGTCGGATCCTGCGGGCTTGTACATCGGCTCGGTGAGACGGCCCTGCTGGCCCAGCCAGTAGTCGCTGCGGCCCGCCAGCTCGCCCACCGGATGCGCGGCGGAGAACTCCCGCGTCACCCGGCGGACGGTGGCCTCCTCGGCGACGGCCTTGGCGCCGTTCTCGCAGAACTCGGCCGCGCTGCGGTGGTCACCCTCCGGCCAGGCGCAGCCGGGGCAGTCGAAGCCGTTCTTCTGGTTGACCTTCAGCAGGGTCAGCGCGGTGCGCCGCACCCCCATCTGGTCGTACCCCATGCGCAGCGCATGGGTCACCGCGGGAATCCCGGCGGCCCAGTCCTTGGGCGCCGACACCTCCAGTCCGTCCTCGCCGGGGTCCTCGCGCGGCGCCTTGCGTGCCATGACGGCCTGCTCCTCGTATCGGTGTGGTGCCGGGTGGGACGTGCTCGCTATGCGCCGAGCCGGGCCTGGAGCCAGGCGTGGAATTCACCGATGTGGTGCTCGCTGGGCACCAGGACACCGCCCTTGGTGTACGCCCGGGACGCCATCCCAGGCTGGGTGCGCTCGCACGCGTCGAAGTCCTGCTGATTCACCCGGTGGAACAGCTCCACCGAACGCTCCACGTCCGCACCGCTGTCCACCACGTGCGGGAGGTAGAGCCAGTCACACTCGACCACCGTGCGGTCGGCGGCCAGCGGATACATCCGGTGGAAGACCACGTGATCGGGCACGAGGTTGATGAACACCTGCGGCCTGACCGTCATCGCGTAATAGCGGCGGTCCTGTTCTTCGGCGACCGTGGGAATGCGGTCCAGCCCTTCCGAGCCGTCGACCGTGAATCCCTTGGCCTCTTCGCCGAACTCCGCGCCGTGGCCCACGTAGTACTGCGCGGCGAACCCGTCCGCGAACTCCGGCAGCACCTCCGTCAGCTCCGGGTGGATCGTCGCGCAGTGGTAGCACTCCATGAAGTTCTCGATGATGAGCTTCCAGTTGGCCTGCACGTCGTACGTGATCCGGCGCCCCAGCCGCAGCCCGTCGATCCCGTAGTTCTCGATGGACTCGGCGTCGCCCAGCCGCTCGACCACGGCACCGATCACCTCGTCCTCGAACGACGGGGGGTTGTCGGCCAGGCACACCCACACATACCCCAGCCATTCCCGGACATGGACCTTGATGAGCCCGAATCCGACCCGGTCGATGTCCGGCATCGACGTCAGGTTCGGCGCCGCCACCAGCTTTCCGTCCAGACCGTAGGTCCAGGCGTGATAGGGGCATTGGAAGGCCCGCTTGACCTCGCCCGACTCCTGTGTGCACAGCTTCGCGCCACGGTGCCGGCAGATGTTCAGGAACGCCTTCACCGAACCGTCCCGGGCGCGGGAGATCAGCACGCTCTCCCGGCCCACCTGGCAGGTGCGGAAGCTCCCCGGCTTGTCCAGTTCGGAGGCCCGGGCCGCACAGAACCACATGGCCTCGAAAACCCGCTCCTGCTCCGCCGCGAAGATCTCGGGATCGGTGTAGAACTCCCCCGACAGCGTGGAGATCAGGCTCGGGGACACACTGGTGGTGGTCATCGATGTCACCTCAGGAGATGTCAGACGCACACGCCTGGTCCGCCGGGCGTCGCGCGTCGGGCCGTCATCGGCGGTTCGCGATGACGCGTTCCCCATTGTGCAACAGTCGGCGTATTACGCAACAGAGCCTGGGCGCAGGATGCCTGCGCCCAGGCCGAGCGCCATACTCCTCACACCGCTCCGCTGGCGAGCCGGGCGGCGGGGCAGGCGGCCGGGAGGTTCGGCATGGCGTCGGACAGCTCGAGGTAGACCATGCCGTCCTCGACCAGGACCTGGTGGGTACGGACGGGGCGCCGGGCGGGCGGGGCGTCCACCCCGCCGGTGCGCAGGTTGAACTTCGAGGCGTGCAGCGGGCATTCGACCCAGCACCCCTCCACCCAGCCGTCGGCGAGCGAGGCGTCCTGGTGGGTACAGGTGTCGTCGATCGCGTACACCTCGCCGTCCTCGGTGTGGAACACGGCGACGGGCGGGTCGAACTCGAGCCGGACCGAGTCGCCTCGCGGCACATCGTCGAGACGGCACACAGGAATCATCATTGACCACCTTGGTGCGTATTACGAAACGGAGTGCGCAGCGCGCAACGCCAGTGTGAAGTCGCACCCATGCCCTGTCAAGGATTCGCCTGGGCGGCCCGCGGGCGTCGTCCGCGGGCCCGCTCACGGAACGCGGATTCCTGGAGCTGACCTGGGCTTTCGCGGTCGGGCCGACTATCCCTTCACGGCCCCGGACAGCATTCCCGAGATGAAGTGCCGCTGGAGGAACACATAGAGGATCACCACCGGCAGGGCCACGATCACGGACGCGGCGGCGAGCAGGGAGAACTGCGTGGTGTGCTCGCCCTGGAAGAAGGCCAGGCCGAGCGGCGCGGTGCGCTTGCTCTCGTCCGTGATCATGACGAGCGGCAGCAGGAACTCGTTCCACGTCCACATGAAGACGAGCATGGCCATCGTGACCAGCGCCGGTCGCCCGGACGGCACCAGGATCTGCCACAGCACCCGCCAGTCGGAGGCCCCGTCGAGTCTGGCCGCCTCGATCACGCTGGAGGGGACCGAGCGGAAGTAGTTGCGCATCCAGAAGACGCCGAAGGCCAGGGACTGGGCGGTCTGCGGAAGGATCAACGACCAGTACGAGTCGGTGAGGCCGAGGGACCGCAGATTGAAGTAGAGCGGGATGACGAATGCCTCGGGCGGCACCATCAGGCCGATCAGGGTGATGTAGAAGAGCAGGGAGCGGCACGGATAGGTGAAGTGTGCGAAGGAGTACCCGGCCAGGATCGCCAGGAACGCGGTGAGCAGCACCACGCTCACGGTGACCAGCACGCTGGACGCGAGATAGGTGGCGAAGTGGCCCTCGGCCCAGGCCGCGGAGAAGTTGCTCCAGTCGAGCCGGTCCGGCCAGCTGAAGGACGCGGAGGACTGGCTGCGCGGGGCGAGCGCGGAGGTCAGCACGCCGATGAGGGGCAGCGTGGCGAGGGCCGCGAAGACGATGAGGATCGCGTAGCTGAGAGCGCGTTCACGCCGGGAGATCACCGGTCAGTCCTCCTTGGGCTGGAGCTTGGTGATCGCGTAGGTGACCAGCAGGATGATCAGCGTCAGGACCACGGCGATGGCACAGGCCGAGCCGACCTGGCCGGTGCTGAAGGCGCGGTTGTACACCTCGAAGGCGGGCAGGCTGGTGGAGTCGCCGGGGCCGCCGTGGGTGGTGATGTACACCAGGTCGAACGTGCGCAGCGCGGCGATGACGGTGAGGGTGAGCGCCACGGTGATCTGGCCGCGCAGTCCGGGCAGTGTGACGGCGAAGAACTCCCGGACCGCTCCGGCGCCGTCCACCTTGGCGGCCTCGTAGAGCTCGCGCGGGATCTGGCCGATCCCGGAGATGAACAGCACGAGGCACAGGCCGATCTCCAGCCAGGTGCCGATGAGGCCGACGGCCGGGAGGGCGGTGCCGAAGTCGCCGAGCCAGGCGCGGGTGACCGACTTCAGGCCGATGGTCCGCAGCAGGGTGTTGAGCACGCCGTCGGGCGCGTAGATGGCCGTCCACGCGGTGGCGGTGACGACCATGGCGACGACCTGGGGCAGGAAGATCACGGCGCGGAAGAAGGACGCGCCGCGCAGCCGTGCCGCGCGGGTGGTCACCCCGGCCAGCATCAGCGCCAGCGCGGTCGGGATGACCGCGTAGAAGACGATGAGCACCAGGGAGTGGACGAAGCTCGCGCGCAGCTGGGGGCTCCGCGCGATCTCGGTGTAGTTGGCGAGACCGGCCCAGGTCGAGCCGGACAGGCCGTCCCAGTGGTACAGGGAGATCTGGACCAGCTGCCCGAGCGGGACCAGCAGGAAGACGGCGAGGACGGTGAAGGCGGGCAGGAGGTAGAGGTACCCCTTCGCCTGGATGCGGCCGCGCCGCCCGGCCGGGCGGCGCCGTCGGGGCGCTTCGGCCGGGCGCTTGTGCGCGGGGGTGCGGGGCGTGGTGACTGCCATGGGTTCGTTTCCGCTCGCGGTCCTACCTGCTCTGCTGGAAGGAGGAGTAGTCGGACTGGAGCGTCCGGCCGAACTTCGCCGGGCTCAGCTGGCCCGCGGTCACTTCCTGCACCGCGGCGGTGAGGGTGTCGTAGAAGGTCGGGGTGGAGTAGTCGAGGTACGGCAGCAGTCCGTCCTTCTGGCTGACGGCCTTCCACTCCTTCAGGATGTCGGCGTGGACCGTGCCCTCGGCGGGCTTCCACGACGGGGGCGGCAGCGCGGGGAGGTTGCCCTTGTCCGCGGAGACCTTCATGCCGCCCGCGTCGACCAGGAAGTTGATGTACGCGGCGGCCACGTCGGGGTGCCGGGACTTGGACGTGACGGCCCACGCCAGCCCCTCGCCGCCCTGGGTGAGCGGGGTCGCGCCGGAGGACGGGGCCAGTGCGGTGAAGCCGACCTTCCCGGCGCCCATCTTCTGCGCGAGGGTGGCCTGCTGCCAGGTGCCGTCCACCAGGAAGGCGGACTTGCCCGCGGCGAAGGCGGAGGCGGCCTGGTCCGCGCTCTGGCCGTTGAAGCCGGGCGTCAGATAGCCCTTCTTGGCCCACTGCTGGAGGATCTGGGCGGCCTTCACGGTGCCGGAGCCGGTCCACTTCGCCTTGCCCTGGTCGAAGACCAGGTTCCGGACCTCGGCCTTGCCCGCGGTCAGGGCCTGGACGACGCCGAAGAGGTGGATGCCCGGGCTCTTGTCGGAGTCGCCGTAGGAGACAGGCAACTGACCGGCGGCCTTCGCCTTGGCGAGGGCGCTCTGGAACTCGGCGAGCGTGGCCGGGGGCGCGATGCCGAGGGACTTCAGCTTGGCCTTGTTGTAGTAGACGCCGATGATCTCGCCGGTCTGGGAGACGCCGTACAGGTTGCCGGTCTTCCAGGTCTTGCCGTCGGAGGAGAACTTGTTGAGGTCGAGCAGCTGCTGGGGATAGGCAGTGGACCAGCCGTAGGCCTTGGCGTAGCGGTCGACGGGCTGGAGCAGCTTGGCCTTCACGAAGGCGCCCATGTCGGGGTAGCCCTGGTTGGCCTGGATTGCGTCCGGCGGGTTGGCCGAGGACAGGGCGAGCTTGAGCGTCGTCTTGAGGTCGGAGAAGGACCGGGAGACGCGCTTGATGGTGACGTTCGGGTACTTCTTCATGAACGCCGCGTTGAGCGCCTTGGTCGAGGCGTCGGTCCCGGTATCGGTGTTCTGGTCCCACACGGTGAGCGTGACCTTTCCGGCCTTGGCCGGGTCGGTGGAGACCGGGCTCGCGCTGTCCGGGCCCTTCGACGAACCGCTGTCGCCGCCCGGGGCGCAGGCCGCCGCGGCGGTCAGACACGCGGCGGTGAGGGTGGCCGCGGCGAGGCGACGATAACGTGTTTTGTCGCTCATGGGTGGTTCTCCTGTGTTTCTCGGCCGCGGTGGGGGCGGAGCGGGGTGCGGGATGCCGGGGTGCCGGCCGGGGCCCCCAGGGGCGATTCGGGCATATCGCGCATGCTGCGCGTTGCCGTCAAGGTGCTCAACTATGAGCAGGTGGATTCGCTTATGACAAGAGTCGGTCAGTAAAGCACTTGTTTACTTTTCTCCATGACCGAAGTCAGTCATCTCGGTGCTACTTTCAGCGCGTGACTCCGAGCAAACGGCACGCCAAGATCGTGAAATCCCTCCGGATGACGGGAGGCGTGGCCTCCGTGCGCGAGCTGGCCGAGCGGCTCCAGGTCAGCGAGTCGACGATCCGCCGCGACCTGACGCTGCTCGACCGCGACGGCGAACTGATACGCACCTACGGCGGCGCCGCCCTGTCGCTGAGCGCCAGCGCGCAGGCCGCGGCGGAGAAACCCGACGACGAGGAGCCGTTCGACGTCTCGGCAGCCCACGACATGGCGATGAAGGAGGCCATGGCCACGCGCGCCGCCGACCTCGTGGCGGACGACAGCGTCGTCGTCCTGGACATCGGCACCAGCACCGCCATGATCGCCCGTCGGCTTCGCGGCCGCCCGGTCACCGTGATCACCAGCAATGTGGCCGTGCTGGACGAGCTGCGGGACGACGACACCGTACGGCTGGTCATGCTCGGCGGCGTACTGCGCCGCAATTACCAGTCACTGGTCGGCTCGCTCACCGAGACGGCCCTCCGGCAGATCAGCGCCGACCTGCTGTTCCTGAGCTGTACGGGCGTACGCCGCAGCGGCCACGTCGTGGACAACATGGCCGTCGAGGCGCCCATCAAACAGGCCATGATCGAGGTCGCCGACCGCGTGGCGCTGGTGGCCACCGAGACCAAGTTCCCCGGTACGGGCAGCCTGCGCCTGTGCTCCCTCTCCGATGTCGACGTCCTCGTCACCACCTCCGGAGCCGACCCCCGGACGCTGGAGTTCTTCCGGCAGAAGGGCGGCGAGGTGATCACCGCGTGAGGCCGTCCCGGCGGCCCGTACGCGGGTCACCCGCCCGCATCCCCTGAAAGGCGCACCCGCGCCGTCCTCCTCCCCCTCCGCCGACCCCCCACTCCCTAGGAGCAGTGCCGCTCACCACGCAAGGAGTTCCCGACATGCACAGACGGGCCCGAAGAATATGGACCACCGCGGTCGTCGCCGCCTGCGGTGTGGTCCTGTCCCTGCTCGCGACCGCCATACCGGCCCAGGGCGCCCCGCAGGCCGCCCCCTCCGCCCCCATCGCCCCCACCGCCCGCGCCAAGGCTTCCGCGGCCGTCGACGCGATGATGGGCTTCTACGACCAGAAGACCGGCCGCTGGAATCCCGATGCACCCTGGTGGCAGTCGGGGAACGCCCTCCAGGCGCTGCTGGACTACATGACGAGGACCGGCTCACGGAAGTACCTGCCCGAGGTCAAGAACACCATCACCGAGCAGCGCAAGCCCCTGGAGTGGTGGCCGCAGGGCGGCGGGGAGTTCCGGGCCGACTCCACCGACGACACCGGCTGGTGGGCGCTGGCCATGACCCGCATGTACGACCTGACGCGCGACAAGCAGTACCTGAACATCGCCAAGCTGGACGAGGCCTATATGCGCGGCTACTGGGACGACACCTGTGGCGGCGGTATCTGGTGGGACATCCCGACCAAGACCTACAAGAACGCGATCAGCATCGAGCTGTACATCAAGCTCGCCGCGTCCCTGCACAACCGGATCCCCGGCGACAAGGTGTACCTGAACCATGCTCTCGAAGCGTGGAACTGGTTCAGGAACAGCGGGATGATCAATAAGGACCACCTCGTCAACGACGGCCTGACCACGCAGAGCGGCGGCTGCGCCAACAACGGCGGCACCACCTGGAGCTACAACCAGGGGGTGGTCCTCGGCGGCCTCGTCGAGCTGTACAAGGCCACCGGCGACGGGAGCATGCTCACCACCGCCCGGCAGATCGCCGACGCCGTGATCGCCAGCCCGCTGCTGTCGCCGAAGGGCATCCTGACCGAACCCTGCGAGGCGGCCGGGAACTGCGAATTCGACGGGACGGCCTTCAAGGGCATCTTCGCGCGCAACCTCGGCGAACTCGACCGGGCCCTCCCCGGGCATCCCTACCGGAGCTACCTCGAGGCGCAGGCGAAGTCGGCCTACGCCAACGACCGGAACGGCGAGAACCAGTACGGACAGAGCTGGGCGGGACCGTTCGACAAGGCGTCGATCGGCCGCCAGGAGTCGGCGGTCTCGCTCCTGGTCTCCGTCCTCTGACCCGCTCCCCCACCCCGCTGCGCCCCGCGCTGCCACGCCCCTCCGGGCGGGCGGCGCGGGGCGCCGGCTGCCGGTTGTTCGTCAGCTGGACAGCTGACGGCACGCCGTCAGGCGACGGCGGGGGACGCCCCTGGGTCGGCCTCCGGTGGCAGTGGGGGCGGCCTGCTCGACCGTACTGCCACTCCTACTCCTGGTCGGCATCGGGATCGCCGCGGGACTGAAGAACGCCAGCAACATGGTTCTCGCGGCCATCGTCGGCTTGCTGCTCGTACTCGTCGCGGTATTCGTGATCCGCAAGCGCCGCAAGAGCACCGGAGTGGCCTCGTAGACTTGCGGCGTGGCATTCATGAGCATCCCGCACTGCAACTTCCTTTGACCGGAAGACCGTGAGGGCGTTGCCGAACGGCATCGCCCTCCTTGGTGTGCCCGCGGCGTGAACCACATCCCCCGCGCGCGGGCACGGTCCCTTCCCGTCACCGTTGCCAGGAGTGCCCCATGCCCGCGTTGCTCCGCCCTGCCCTCGAACCGTTCCTCGACCTGTTGCGCTGCCCGAAGTGCCGTGCCCGGCTCCACCCCGACCGCGGCGCACTGCGCTGCCCGGCGGGTCACACCTACGACATCGCCCGCCACGGCTACGTCAGCCTGCTGACGGGCAGCCGCGCCACCAGCGGCGACGACGCGCCCATGGTCCGGGCCCGGGCTCGCTTCCTGTCCACCGGCGGTTATGAACCCATCCGACAGGTCGTGGCCCGTCTGGCGTCCGACGACGTGCCCGAACGGGGCACGGTCGTGGACGTGGGATGCGGCACGGGCTACTACCTGGCCGGTGTGCTCGACCAGTTGACGGGCGCCCGTGGCCTGGGACTGGACACCTCGGTGCGCGCGCTGCGCTCGGCTGCCCGAGCCCATGACCGAGCCGCGGCGGCGACCTGGGACGTCTTCCGCCCCTTCCCGCTGGCCGACGGGGCGGCGGACGTCGTGCTGGACGTGTTCGCCCCGCGCAACCCGTCCGAGTTCCGCCGAGTGCTGCGCCCGACCGGCCGGTTGATCGTCGTACGTCCCACCAGGCGCCACTTGGCCGAGCTACATGGGTTGCCCGCGATGGTCACGGTCGATCCGGCCAAGGAACAGCGCCTGCGCCAAGCGCTGAACCCCTGCTTCGAGGCCGCCGTCACCGAACAGGTCGAGTACCCCCTGCCCCTGACCGAGCAGGGGGCCCTCGACCTGGTGGGGATGACCCCGAGCGCACGCCACCGGGCCCCTTCAGACCTGGCCGACGGCGGTTTCCTGCCCGACCGGGTCACCGTCTCCGTGCTGGCCACCGTCTTCCGGGCCCGGCGACCATGAGCCAGCCGTAGTTCTCAGCCGCACACCTGACCAGGCGCAGCCAGGCCGCCGCGAGTGCGACGTGACCGGCCGGCGTCGGGTGTACGCCGTCCGCGGACCAGTGCTCCGGCCGGACATCGCGGCGAGTTCGGCGAACATGTCGTCGGCGGCGAGCAGATGGGCGCCGTACTCGCGCGCGAGGTTGCGCACGACCTGGATCCTCGGGTCCAGGTCGGTGCGCCATTCCGCTCGCTCCTTTTCTCCGATGAGCACGCCGCCGCCACCGGCCTCGACGACACCGTGGATCGGCAGAAAGCACCGTCTCGACCAACCCACGCCACGAGGGGCCGACTGCTCGCACCGGCTCGGTACCGCTCTAGACGTTCGGGACGCGCAGCTTGTCCCAGCTCTTCTTGCCCGGGACGCCGTCGGCGTCATCGCCGGAGTAGCCCAGCTTCCGCTGCCACGCCGCGTACGACTTCTTGTCGGCGTCCGTCCACTCGGGGCCCGGGCCCTCCTCGTAGCGGCCGCATCCTTCGGCGACGAGCCGCTTGCCCATGGCGGTGATGATCTTGCTGTCGCGGCCATTGCGGAAGAAGTCGGCGCCGGGGAAGGGCTCGTACGTCGCCGGGGGCTTCGGCTTGGTCTGGCTCGGGCCGTCGGGCTTGGCGCCGAGCCGCTTGCCGATGCGGGTGCGCATGGAGTTCATGGTGAAGCCCCGGGGGTCCACCTTGCCCGGCTGCCACTCCAGGTGGCCGATGACGGACCGCTCGCTCCAGCCGTGGGCGCGGCAGATGGCGGCGGACACCTTCTCGATAGCCAGCTTCTGCGCCTCCGGCCACGGGTCGTCGCCGTCGCCGAGGTTGATGCACTCGAAGCCGTAGAAGCGGGCGTTGCCGTCCTTGTCGGCCTCGTTGTCGGTGGGCAGCTTGGTCTCGTTGATGACGGCGTTGAGGACGTCGTTGTCGCCGAGGCCCGCGTGGTTGGCGCGGCCGTTGCCGACGAGGTGGATCTCGCCCTTCTTGTCGATGACGCCGTGGCACAGCGGGCCGGGGAGGGAGGAGTGGCCGTTGTAGCACAGCTCGACGGAGCTGTCGGTGCCCGACGTCACGGTGTGGTGGATCATGACGCCGTTCACCGGGCCCCAGGGGCCCTTGGAGTTGCGGTTGTGCGAGCGCCAGTTGCGGTATTCGTGGACGGTCAGGCCCTCGTCGCGCAGGGCCTTGAGCAGTCTGTCGGCGCTCAGGGGTGTTGCCATGGTGGAGTGCTCCTTCGGTGCTACTGGTATCCGTCATATACGGATGCCGTGAGGGCATGACTCAGTTGCGGTCGGTGTGTGACGCATCAACTACTGGACCGGCGTGGGTTTTTGGCCGCGGAGTCCGTGGCCCCCTGCTCCCCTTCCGCCTCCGCGGCCTCGGTCTGCGCCGCCGCCCGCGCCTCCGCGTCCAGCGCCGCCGCGTCCGCCGCCGGGACGGGGACGGCGAGGGGCGCGAAGGTCATGCGCAGGTCGGATACCTCGCCCTCGCCGAACACCCACCCGAGTGGCGCGTAATGCACCTGGATTCCGTCCGGCGCACGCAGCAGCGGCTTGTGGGCCGCGTTGACCGGCCACTCCACGGCGCCGGTGGCGGTGCGGGCCGGAACCAGCCAGTGGTCGCCGGGCCGGTAGGTGCCACCGGGGGCGAAGTACACCTCGACGCCGTCCTCCAGCGGCACCCAGCGGCCCTCCTCCACCGGGACCGCGCCGCGCCGGAGCCGAGCCGCCGCGCCGGAGCCCTTGCGGGGGCGGCGGTGTGCGTCCCGCTGATCCCAGCGGCGCAGATACGGATGCAGCTCGGGGCGCCGTCCGACGCCCGGTTCGGGCTCGCCGGAGAGCCGTACGCGGCGGCCCGGCAGGTCGACCTCCTCCACGCGCAGCAGTGGCAGCTGTTCGCCACGGCTGATGGTGGCGCTGTCCATGGCCTCGACCCAGTCCCCCACGTTCAGATCGAGCTTGTCATCACCGCCGAGCGACGCCAACTCGACCCAGGTTCCGTCGAGTTCGTCGACGGGGAAGACCACGGAGCCGTTCTCGCGGGACCACTTGAAGGTGGCGCCCTTGGCGGGGCCGCCGTCATGGATCTCCACCCGGTAGAGCTGGTTCTCCGGCCCCCGGTAGCGGGCGTCCGGTGCTACCAGGCACGGATCCTCGTCGGCGTGGTCGGGCCGCTCTGCCCGCGCGGCGAGCCTGGAGGCGGGGGCCCCGGCGGTGGCGGCCCAGGCGGCGAACGCCTTGCGGATCAGGTCCCGCTGGTCCCCGGGGCCGTCCTCGATGTCGAGCTGCGAGCCCTCCAGCGGCAGCACCTGCCAGACCACCTTGAGCCGGGCGGCGGTGTCCGGCATCGCCGGGCCGAGGGCCACTTCGCGCAGCGCCGGGTCCTCGGCGGCGGTGACCGTGCGCTCCCACACCTTCAGATAGGCCAGGTACGGGAACTGGGTGGGCAGCCGGTCTCCCGCGCGCTCCGGGTCACGGTAGGCGTCCGGCTGGTCCCAGTACGTCCAGGTGGCGGGCGGCGCCGACGGCTCGGCCTCCGGGCCGGCCTCGTCGTCGGGCCCGGACGTTTCCGCCTCGTCGTCCACCGCCTCGTCGGGCCGCGGGCGGCTAGCGTCGACCAGGATGCCGTCGACGTAGTAGCGGCCACCGCCGATGAGCAGGTCGTCCAGTTCGCGGCTGCCGCCCTTGAAGTCGAGCTTGAAGCCGGTGTTCCCGGCCGGGCCGCCGTGCTGTCCGATGAGGTCGGTGGCGAGGGTGCGGGCCTGCTGGAGCTGGATGGCGGTCTGTTCGTTGGCGTCCGCGTCGAGCTGGACGCGGCCCTGCTGGGCGACGACCGCCGAGTAGTGCCGTTCGGGCCGGAAGGTGACGCGGGAGAGGTCTGCGTGCATCGGAAGGGGTCCCCCTCGAAGGTTCGTGAAGGCTTGGCGTAGAAGGCGCTGAGGGCGCTCGGCGTCAGGTCACGTAGACGACTCCCGCGTCGGTTCCGGCCGGTGCGTACTCGGCGAGGCGGGCGCGCAGGCTGTCCGCGCGCTGCGGCTGGTAGAGGTCGTGGAAGGCGCCCATCTCGGCTCCGTCCTCCGCGCCCCTGCGGATCTCGTCGGCGCATCCGGCGGCCAGTTGCGCGTACACCGGTGTCCCGTAGCGCTCGCCGCTGAAGTGCGGCCGTACCCGCCACGCCTCGTCGGCGCCCACCAGGTCCGGCTGGCAGCGGTGGCGGCGCGGGGTGCGCGAGCCCGGGGGTACGTAAGCGAAGCGCAGGCAGCCGATGCCGCGCCGGGCCACGTGCATCCGGCCGGTGAAGATGCTGTTCTCGCCCAACCACACGGCGTGCGTGTGGACTTCGCCGATGACGGTGGTGCGGTGGGCGTGCAGCACGGCGTGTGCGTGGCGGCAGTCCGGGGCGGCGAGCGCGGGTCGGTCGTGACCGGTGGCGTCGAGGATGCTGTCGCGGATGTGGAGGGCGAGCGGGTCGGTGTGCACCTCGTCGCCCATGACCTCGATGGTGCCGAGGATGGAGCGCTCGATCTGCACACACGCGGTGGTGCGCTCCAGGACCAGGCTCGGCTCGTCCGGGGAGCGCGGCTCGCATTCCGGCTCCAGGGACCAGCCGGGCACCAGGGTGCAGTGGCGCAGTACGACGGTGCCGACCGGGCCGGTGACGTTGATTCCGCGCCCGGCGATGAGCAGCCCGTCCAGCACGATGCGTGGCGGGTGGCCGGTCTCGCAATTCTCCTCGGGCGCCCGGATGTTGAGCGCGTCGGGCCGGTTGCTGTACCAGTCGAGCAGCCGGATGACCGGCCGTGTGCCCTCGGCGGCGCGCACCTGAAGGCGGTCGCCGGGGGCGAGGTCGAAGTCCAGCTGCTCCTGGTAGGCCCCGCTGTGGGTGATCTCGATGATGCCCTCGGGTCCGCAGCGCCCGGCCCGGCGGTCGTTCCGCCACTGCCCGTAGGCGTCCATGATGCGCTGGTAGGCGCACCCGGGACCGACCCGGTAGATCTCGGCTGAGGAAAGGGGGCTGCCCGGAGGGCTTCCATGAGGGGTGGTGGTCGGGCGGCGGGCGGGAGGGTTCTCGCGGTCGTCGCGCGGGTATTCGCCGCCGCCGATGTCGTCGGCGAAGGCGTAGTGGTACGTCACCCAGACGCCCTGTCGTGGCGCGGAGCGCGAGCCGAAGGCGATCCGGCCGAGCACCGGGTCGACGGCCACCTGTCCGCGCTTGGGGCGGTAGCGCCAGTCGGTCAGGTCGGCCACGACCAGGTCCGACGGCGGTACGGGATCCTCGTGTCCGTCGCGCCAGATGGCGAAGGACTTGCCGGGGCCGTAGTAGTCGGCGAGCCGGTCCGCGAGCTGCCTGCGGCGGATGTACGCGGGGACGTTGTCGACGGCGGCGATGTGGGATGCCGACGGCTCCGGTTCCGGCCGGGTCACCAGGGGGGTGTCGTTGCCGAGGATGGAGAAGGTGTACAGGTTGCGGGCCCGGTCGATGCAGTACGCGGGCGCCCGCGTCACGTGGTACGGCTTCAGCCGCCACACGAAGAGACCGACCCCGGCGGGGGTGTAACCGCCTTGCGTGCGCCGGGAGTCGGCGCGCCGTACGTCCACCGAGCGGGCCACGGCGCCGAAGGGGCCGCCCGCGAGGTCGAGCGCCGAGCCGTCCCGCAGGTCGGCGAGGCGGCCGCGGGAAAGCCGGTTGGTATCGGCGTCGTGGGCGCCGGTGAGCAGCTTGACGGGCTGCTGGTGGGCGACGAGCCGGGACAGCTCGACGGCGCGTGCGGGCCATCCGGCGACCGATGCCGACAGCTCCTCCAGCAGCGCGAGGGTGCCCTTGCGGCGCCGGTGGCCGACGGTGGCGGCGACGTCCCGGCGCGGGGCCAGGGCCTCCGCCAGCCGCCGCCGGGAGGCGTCGGGGCGTCCGCCGTCGCGCAGGCCGGTGGCGAGCACGCGCTCGTAGCCGGGCAGCGGGCGGTAGCCCACCAGGTCGCCGAGGTAGGGCAGCACCCAGTCGGCCGCGGTCTCCACGAACCAGTCCTCGTATTGCTGCTCGACCCCGTCGCGTACGAGGTCGGCCTGCTCGGCGATGACCGCGAGCAGCGCGCGCAAGGGCTCGCCCGCCTCGGCGTCCCGGAGCCGGTGCCATTGCGGGAGCAGCTCGGCGAGCCCGTCCGGCTCCCTGCTCATGATGTGACCTCCGTCAGAATCAGCGTGTCCGGGACATCGGGCGTCAGCAGCGCGAACTGTGCGGGCCTGATGCCGCGGAAGACGAACACCGAGCGGCCCTTGGACAGGCGGGCGGTGTCGGTGATGTCGGGGTTGAGGCGCAGCAGTTCGGCGAGGGTGATGCCGCCGCGGGCCGCGATGTCGGTCAGCGTCTCGCCGTCGGCCGCGGTGACGCGGTAGGTGTCCTCGGCGTACTCGGCGCTCCGTGCGGGGACGGCTGAGCCGGGTGTGGTGAGCCGTTCGGCCAGCCGGGCCAGCTCCGCCGGGGTGCTGGAGGCGGGGACGCCGGTGAAGGCGTCGACGTCGACGTAGTCCACGCCGGGCACGGCGTGTGCGGTGGCCAGGACGTCGGAGAGCCTGGCGGGCTGGGCCAGCTCCCGCCCCGGGTAGCCGAGTTTCGCCAGCAGCGCGGCGCGCAGACGGGGTTCGACGAGCGCCCAGGTGTGGTCGGGCGCCACTTTCACCCGCGCGACCAGCAGCAGGAGCACGAGTTCGCGCCACTCGACGCGGACCGGGAGCCGGGCGTCGCCGTACCGGGTGAGCGAGGCGCGCAGTGCGCGTAACACCTCGGCGTCATCGGCGATCGGCACGTCGTCCACTCCGGCGACCGTCACGTGCAGCACCGTGCGCCGCCCGTCGTGGAGTTCGGCGGCGTGGGCGCGGCCGATGCCCGCCCGCGAGCGGGCGAAGTCCTCGTAGTCCTGGACGGAGACGAGGCGGTCGAGAGCGGAGACCGCGAGCGGGATGTTGCGGCGGGTGAGGCCGGGTCCGTCGCCCACGGCTCCGCCGGTGGCGGGCCGGGGGTTGGTGACGGCGGTGACGCCGAGGGGGCGGGTGAGGGGCTGGGTGATGCGGTCGGCGGCGACGTTGGCCGCGCCGTGGGGGCCGCCGGTGCCGAAACGGTAGCGGGCGCGGACGTTGTCGTGTCCGGTGGGGAGCCGGGCGCCGTGGACACCGTCGCCGAAGGTCACCGTCGTACGGCCGTCCGCGGCGGTCCCGGTGACGTAGATCCGCTCGCGCGGGCCGCGCCCGGCGAGGCTGTCGGCCCGGTGCCACAACAGCCCGTCCACCCGGACTTCCAGCGCGGGGGACGCGCCCAGCGGGTTGCCGTCGGGCAGCCAGGTCAGCGGGGACTGCCAGAGCGCGAAGGTCTGGTTGGCGCGGGTGGCGTCGCCGCTGCCGATGGGCTCGTCGCGGCTCTCGCCGTGGCTGGCCGGTACGACGTTGCCCTGTACGCGGACGGTGTCGCGGCGGTAGCGGTATCCGAGGTCGGCGGTGAGGGTGAGGACGGTGTGGACGTGGTCGCCGGGCAGGTCGGGGGCGACGCGCTGCTCGACGGCCGCGACGACCGCGAGTTCGGTGCCGCGGATGGCGGCGGAACCCGGGAGGTCGGTGCGCTCGCCGGAGACGACGATGCGGCGGCCGGGGCGCAGCCCCTCGTACAGCTCGGCCAGTTCCAGCTCGTTGCCGTGCACGTCCTCACCCAGCGGCTCGTCGGCGAGGCGGAGCGGTTCGCCGCCCGCGTGCACGGTGGTGTCACGGATCGCGGAGAGGACGACGTCGTGTTCGTCCAGCCAGGGGTCGGCGAGGGTGAGTTCGGTGCCCCGGCCGGTGATGCCGTAGTTGGTGTACGCGGCGGTGCGGACGGCGGTGACCCGGGTGGTGACGAACGCCAGCTTCTTGTCACCGGGCACCCCGCCCTCCGCGCCCTTGCGGGGCCGCTCGATGGCGACCCAGCTGCCGACCGTGATGCCGCTCTGGACGGAGTCGAGCGCCAGGACGTGGCGGTCGGCGGGCTCGGGGACGGTCGCGATGCCGATCTCGACGGCCGGTGGCTCGCTGCCCGGGGTGTACCGGATGGTCAGCTCGTACCGGCCGAGGGGGACCTGCTTCTGCTCACCGCGCGCGAGCCGCCACTGCGGGGACTCGCCGCTGTCCACCTCCACCGCGATGTGCACCCGGCCGTCCTCGGCGGGGCGGGAGACGAACAGGGTGTACGCGGGCAGGCCGGGCAGCAGCCTGGTGGTGACGCCGGGCTCCTGAGTGTCCACGGGGCGGCGGCTCAGCCAGCTCAGGTCGTGGTCCTGGCCGGTGCGGGTGGACAGTTCGATCCGGCCGGGCGGCAGGTCGAACGTCTCGTTCTGCGGCAGGTTCTCGCTGCGCTGCACCGAGGTGCCGGTCTCGGTGTGCTGGAACTCGGCCTTCACCGGCACCTTGCCCGCGGTGTCGTACACGACGCGCATGCTGGTCAGCGCGCCGCCGGTGAGCGGCCAGTCGACCTGCCGGACGACGCGGCCGCGGTCGTCCTGCACGGCCTTCAGCGGCGCGGTCGCGCCGAAGGGCGCGGCGGTCACCCGCATCGCCAGCAGCTCGCGGAGCAGGACGGTGGCCTGCCGCGGCGGGGCGGCCCGCCGCCAGGCGGCGTACATCCCGGGACCGAGGCGCGGGTCGAGGGCGGCCAGGAGCCGCGGGGCGAGATCGGAGCCGGGCGCGAGGAGGTGCCCGGCGGGCGCGGCCCCGGACGGGGGCCGGACGACGCTGGTGCGCAGGGCGGGGAGTACGGCGCCGAGCGCGCGGAGGGCGGCCGGGGCAGCACCGGTGCCGGTCTCCTCCGGGCGGTCGTGGATGAGCTGGGAGCGGGCGCCGGTCCGGGCGGGCTGGGCGGCCTCCAGTTCCTCGGCGCGCCCGGCCAGTTCGCCGATCACCGCCTCCAGCCGCTCGAACCAGGCCGCGACCTCCTCGTACGGGGTGGCGAGCACCTGCGCCTCCGCCAGCCGGGCGTGCGGTTCGGCGAGCCTGCGGGCGAGCTGGGCGGGGCGGGTGATGTCGTCGAGGTCGGCGCGGAGGGGGCTGAGGACCTGGCTGTCGAACTCCTCGATCAGTCTGCTGAGGGGGCGGGGGTTGGGGTGGTCGGGGGTGGGTTCGGGGTCGCTGGTGTCCGGGTCCCCCTCCGGTGGGGCGATCCACTGGCGGAGTTCGTCCACCAGCTCCTTGAAGGAGGCGGGCGGGGACTGCGGCAGTCCGATGGCGGTCACGTCGTCGTCCCGGTCGGTACGGATCCTGGATACGGGCAGCAGCAGGCGCTGCCCAGGGGTGCCGTCGCCGGAGCCCGCGAAGACGAAGAGGAGCTGGTCGCCGGTGGTCAGCCCGGTGGAGGTCCCGGAGACGAGCAGTTCGGAGCGCTGTTTCAGGTCGTCGGGGGTGAGCAGGGCGGGGCGGCGTCGCCGTACCGCCAGCTCGTTCCAGGACCAGTGGGCGGTCAGGTCCTCGTCGGTCTCGAAGGTGTGCGACTCCTCGTCGGAGGCGGCGGGCACGCTGTGGCTGATGGCGCCGCGCGGGATCGTGACGAGGACGTCCTCGGCGCGCGGGTCGCGGTCCACGGTGTAGGCGAGGTCGGTGTCGGCCGCGACGCCCGGGCGGGGCACATGGCCGACGAGGCGGCCGAGGAGCGCGAGCGAGCGGTGTTCGTTCGCGGTGCGCAGATAGCCCTCGTCGGCGATCCGCTCGGAGTGGAAGGTCAGCAGGTCGCCGAGGACGGCCCAGGCGTCCAGCAGTCCGACGGCCGGGTCGTCGGGGGTGCGGACGGTCAGGCCGCGCAGCGCGGGGTAGGCGGGCGAGGCGAGCCGGTCGAGCATGGCGGCGAGGAAGGAGCCGTACTCCCCGACCCGGTAGTCCAGGGCGGTGCGGCCGGGCGGGTTGTAGAGGGCGTCGGGGGCGTGGCGTTCGTCGTGGCCGCCGCAGCCGCAGGCGCAGGTGCCGCTCATCGGGCACCTCCGGTGTTCAGGGTGATCTCTATGCGGCCGTTCTCCGGCCGGTCGGGGTCGTTGTCGCATTGGGCGACCTCCAGCGGGCCGAGCCGCAGCACGCCTGCCTCCCTCTCTCCGTCGTCGGGGTGGAACATCCGCCGCAGCCGGGTGACCGTCACGCTCTCGGCCCCGGGCACGGCCGCGGCGACGGCCACCAGACGGCTGAGGCGGACCGGTTCGCCGAAGGTGAGCGCGTCGGGGTGGAAGAAGCCGAGCCGTCCGCCCGGTAGCGGGCGGCTGCCGAGCACCCGGTACAGCTCGGCCAGGATCTGCCCGTGCTGATGGCCGGGCGCGGCGCACACCTCGACGGCGATGTCCAGCGGTACGGGCTGGGCGGGCCCGACGACCAGGTCGTGCCCGATCCGGCGGTACGCGGCCAGGGCGTGCGCGACGGAGTCGAGCAGGGCTTGCCGGGGTGTCCCGGTCCCGTACGCGTCGATCGCGATGTGCGCTTCCTGCACGCTGCCGGTCCAGCGGATCTCGGCCGCGGCCCGCTGTACGCCGGGGAGTTCGGCGGCGAGCGCCGCGTAGTCCTCGGCGGTGATGGCCCGCAGCCGGGTCCGCTTGAGGTCCAGCGGGGCGAGCTGGCGTACCTGCTCGACGGGTTCGGGTTCGGTGCCGCCGACGGCGGGCAGCGGGTTGCGTACGCCGGCGACGGGCATCGGCTCTCCGGCGTCCGCGTCGTCGGGGTCACGGGAGAGCACGAGGTGGTTGATGGCCTCGGCGCCGACGTTGCCCGCGGTGCCGCCGCCGAGCCGGTAGTGGAGGTGCAGCCGGGCCCCGGGGGTCGGCTTGGCGCCGTGGCGGCTGTCTCCGAAGCGCAGCGCGATACGGCCGTCGTCCTCCAGCTCGCCGACGAAGTGCCGGTCGCGGGGGCCGGATGCGAGCAGATCCCGGCGCGGGGACCACACGGTGTCCCCCTCGGTGATGCGTACGGCCGGGAGCGCGTCCCGGGGGTCGGGGGTGAGCGCGGTGGCGGGGCCGTGCAGCGCCGGATCGTCCGGGTGCAGCCCGTGTGCGTACGCGCGCCCCCAGCTGTGGCTGATCTCCCAGGCGATGTGCGGGTCGAGTACGGTGCCCGCCCCGGCGCGTGCGGTCAGCACGGCGAGGCGGCGCCGCTTGGTGGCGAGCAACTGGTCGGAGCGGTGCAGCAGTTCGCGGAGCGTGCGCACCGGGTGGCGGGCCAGCTCCAGCCGTTCCAGCAGCCGCAGCCCGAACAGCACGGTCAGCTCGCCCGTCTCGTCGTCCGAGAGCCCGTCGTGGTCACGGGCGCTGCGCCACAGCTCCAGTAGGCGGTGCCCGACCCGGTCGGGGATGGCCGCCAGCCGCTCGGCCTGGCCCGCGGCGATGTGTCGCGGGTCGGGGAACGGCACGGTCTGGGCGACGGGCGAGCGCTGGAGCACCGGGCGGAAGCGGGGCACGATGCCGGGGTAGAGGCCCTGCGCCAGCAGTGTCCTGAGCGCCTCGGCCTGGGCGTACGCGGTGCCGGGCACGACGCGCTCCTGCCTCTGCCCGGCGCGCTCCAGGCCGAGCCCGGCGCGTTCGGTCGGGTCCTGGCCGATGACGGTGAACAGTGCGGTCACGTCGGCGGGGGTGAGCTGCCCGACGTGGCGGGTCGTGTCGAGGAGGGAGCCGATGAGGCGGGCGGGCTCATTGCCCGCGTCCCTGTCGAAGCAGCCGAAGGCGGGCGGTGCGCAGGACCCGGCGGCGGGGGGTATCGGTGGCACGGTGACGGTCTCGGGTATGCCCGGCTCGCAGCCCCAGGTCAGCGAGCGGCCGTGGTCGGCGAGCGCCACGTTGCCGCGCGCCACGGTCACGTCCTCGACGGGCGCGCAGTGCGTACCGGCGCGGGTGGTGAGGCACAGGGGGAAGGGCAGCGCGTCCGCCTCGGCCCAGGTGACTTCCAGCACCGGCTGTTCGGCCAGCCGGTCGACGGCGGGGGTGACGGAGGTGAGGCGTACGGCGTGCCGGTGAGCCGGGTCGGCGTCGCCGGGGGTGCCGGAGCAGGGGCCGCGGACCTCCTCGAAGAGCAGCAGATCGCCGGGGTGCAGGTCGAGGGCCCGTTCCTCGCAGCGGTCGTCGGTCCACTCGTCGCGTAACGTCGTGGCGCTCGCGCCCCTCGGCAGCGAGCAGACCTCGTCGCCCCAGGTCCACAGGCGGATCGCGTTGTGCGCGGGCCGCAGCCGCAGGGGGCGGGCGGAGACGGGTTCGAAGACCTCCACCGAGCCGCGCTCGTCCAGCACGGCGAGGTCGCGGTCGTCGATGACGGTGCCGATCTCGGGCCGGTCGCGCGGCGCGAGCGTACGGACGTCGATGGCGGCGAAGCGGTACGTGCCGGGGCGCAGTGTCAACCGCTCGGCGGTTTCGACGGCGATGTACGCGCGGGCGGCGCAGCCGTCGTGCATGGGGTAGTCGATGAGCCGGACGTGGCGGCGTACGGACACGCGGCGGCGCGAGGTGTCGAGATACGCCTCGGTGGCGACGGCGTCCTGGTGGTAGCTGATCTGGTCGGCGGTGTAGGCGAGGAGTTCGACCAGCGTGGTGCCGAGGTCGGCGGCGTTGCGCTCGATCCAGTCGGGGGTGGTGAGGCGGAGCCGGTCGAGGACGGCCGCGCGGAGGGTGTCGTAGTCGCGGGCGGTGTAGTCGATGACGGGGGCGGGCGCGACGGTGGCCGGAGGGTTCTGGTCTTCGTCCTTGCAGTCGAAGGGGGTGGGGCAGTCGGGCCGGAAGCGGAACTCGGCGTGGTAGTAGCGCTGGTCGAAGCCGGGGAAGGGTTCGTCGCCCGGGCGCCCGAAGGGGTCGGTTTCGACGAGGGCGAGCCAGTAGGGGGAGGTGTCCCCGGTGCGGTCGAGCGTCACGTACAGCTTGTCGTCGAGTTCGGGATCGTCCTCGCGCTCGACGGAAATCTCGTCGACGGTGATATCGGTGACGCGGCGTCCGCCGTCGATGCGCACGTTCTCGGCGCACAGCCCGTGCGGGGCCTTGCCGAGGAAGGAGACGGTGAGGGTGAGGCCGTCGTCGGCCACTTCGACGGCGTCGATGCCGTTGAGGTGGGCGGCGCGGACGCGGTGTCGTCTCGTCGGCGTGTGCGGGGTCATGCGGCGCCCCTCCCCTCGAACACCTCGTCGCGGAGGCTCGCGGTGGAGCGCACCACGTACCGCAGATGGACCCGCACGACGTTCTCCTCACTCACCACGTCCAGCGCCTCCACGTCGATCAGTTCGCCGAGCCAGCGCTGGAGCGCGGCCTGCACGGAGAGTTCGAGGGCGGAGGCCAGCTCGGGGCTGTTGGGTGTGAACACCAGGTCCAGCAGCCCGCATCCGAAGTCGGGCCGCATGACGCGCTCGCCGGGGCTGGTGAACAGCAGTTGCCCGATCAGATCCCGTACGTGGTCGTCGTAGTCCGCGTGCGCGGTGCGCCCGCGGCGGTCGACCCTGAACGGGAACGCGATGTCCGTACGCGATGTTCGTCGCGATGTTCGTGCCCTCATCGGCACACCACTCCTTGTCGTCCGTCGCGCGTGGCGGCCACGACCGGGGGTCCCTGGGGCACCATCGCTGCGGTGAAGCACTGGGCGGGGGTGCTGTCGAGCAGCACGGGTCGGCCGTCGACCAGCACGCCGTCGCGGTCCGGGATCCACCGGACGGTGGCGCACGGCACGGGGAGCCCGTCTACGGTGTGCGGGCAGCCGATGACGACGTAGGCGTCGGCGGCGGCCGGCACGGGCTGTCCGTCGAGCAGCACGCTTCCGGACGGCGGGACGGACATCGGCTGTGCTCGTCCGCCGTGCGGGCAGCTGATGGTGGCGGTGTGGTTGACGAGATTCCCGTGATTGCCGGTTGGCACTGTCCCCTCCCCGTTTGCTGACGCTCCGCGCTTATCGCTTCTTGGGCACGGTCAGTCGGCCCTGGTTGATGTCGACCTGGTCGCCGAGGAGCGACACGGACGCTCCCTGGCCGTTGTCCATGTGCACTCCGGTGGCGTCGATCTTCACGTAGGCGCCGCCGGGTGCCTGGAGCAGAATCCCTTCGGCGGGCACGTCGGACAGCACGATCTTGTGTTTGCCGGGCGTCTGGATGACGACGGGATGGGCGGTCGCGGGGTCGGACCGCGCGTCCTCGGGCAGTTGCTCCCGCGCGCCGAACCAGCACCCCGTCCAGATGGGGAAGCTCGGGTCCCCCTGCTCGAACTCCACCCACACCCCGGCCCCGACGGACGGCACGACGTACTGACCAGCGGGCCGCTGCTGGTCCCCGGCGAAGGGGAAGCACGGCATGGCCCACGTGCTCGGCTCGTCACCGAGCACGTCCGGCACGTCGGCGGTGATCCTGCCGATGCCGAGGGGGTCCTGGTTGTCGCGGACCCGGCCCCGGAACTTGCCGAGGAAGCGGTTGTTGGACGCAACGGCCATGTGGTGCTCCTGGTCCTTCCTGGCGGGGGCTACGGTCGAACGGTGCTGTTGCGGGCGATGAGTCCTTCGCGGGAGATCGTGAAGTTCTGCTGGAACGACCCGGGCCGGATGGTGTGGGTGACGGACTTGACGTAGTACTCGCCGTCGTAGGTCTTGCCTGCGCCGCGTACGCCGACCAGCTGGCGCGGCTGGAGGATGTAGCCGTGACGGTTGACGTCGAGCGACCCGGATCCGGAGATCGCGTCGGCCGATGTCGCCGCCCGCGCCATCGCCTCGGCCTCGGCCTGGCCCCGGTCCATCTTGGCCGTGCCGGAGAGTGTCTTCCGCTTCAGCGCGGGCGTGGGCCGCTTGCCGAGGGGCGGGCGGAGGGGGCTGATGTCCTGTTGCGGGAGGAGGGTGGACTCCCGGGTCCTGGGGTCCTGGACCCGGGCCTGGGGTTCCTCGCGGGCGGTCCCGTCGTAGGCGAAGGTGAGCTGGTCGACGGTGGAGTTGACGTCCATGTTGACGTTGAGCGCGTGCTGCGGGCGGCCGATGCGGCGCTCGGGGCCCCAGTACGCCAGGGAGGTCCCGGGGCCCGGGCCGGGTTCGAGGTAGAACGTGAACCCGTTGGCGCGGGCCAGCTCGTTGACGTACTGGAGGTCGGTGCCGGTCTGGTAGTCCACGCGCTGCTGGACGTTGGGGGTCTGCGGGATCTTCTCATCGATGATCCGGGTGCGGATCCCGTAGTCCTTGTACTTCTCGAGGATCCGCTCGACGCGTCGGGCGGGCCGGAGGCCGGGGTACCGGTCGGTGCGCTCCTCCAGGTCCATCAGCAGGGTGAGGTCCTCGCCGGTGATCGTGAGAGTCGTCTGGCCCGGCTGGTTGCTGGCACCGACCTCCTGCCGCACGATCAGCCCGTCGAGCAGGACGATCGGCGTTCCCTTGACGGCCGCCGTCATGATCACCCTGGTCCGGGGGTCGAAGAACCCCTCGGGCAGCAGGCGATCGATGATCGCGCCCTTCTTGGTCAGGTCGAAGGCGATCTGAAATCCGCTCCGCTCCCCCGCGGTCATGGTGATCTGCGCGGAGAGCAGCGCCTCGGTCACCTCGGGCGGTACGGGGCGGGTGAGCTGGGGCCCCATTCTGAGTTCGAGGTGGATGGGCCCTTGCCCCACGGGCTCGTCAGCCACGGCCTCCTCCCCCGCCGGTGAACCCGCCGGGCAGCGGAATCTCTATCTCTCGGCCCGGCTCGGCGGTCAGCTCCCGGGGATCGAGGGTGGGATTGGCATCGGCGATCCGCCACCACTGGCCGGGGTCTCCGAGGTACCGCTGACCTAGTTGGTCTGGCCGCTCGCCGCTGCTGACGGTGTGCGGGGCGGTCTCGTCTTCGGTTTCGGTTTCGCTGAGCGGCGGGAGCAACCGGCGCTTGGCGTACCGCACTTCGGTCCCGTCGGGCTGGGTGTGCACGCCGATCTCGGCATCGTGATATCGGCTGGTGCGGGGGTACGGGTGGGATCCCGGTATCCCGTCCAGCGCGCTCTCGTACGGCTCAATCCCGGCCATCTGCCTCTACACCCTCCCCAGCCCGATGTCCCCGTTGGTGAGCCCCAGCACGCTCAGCGCCCCTCCGCGTGCCGCCGCCGCGAGTCGTTCCTTCTGCGCGAGATGCGCGAGGTACAGCTCGGCGCCCCGGTGCCCTGCGGGCAGGTCGCTGATGGTCAGCACCTTGAGCCCGATGCTGAGTGAGGCCCGTATGGGGTTGAGATTCACGTCGAAGGCCGACTCGTTGATCGACAGCTCGGTGAGGCGGACCGGCATGACGCGCTTGCTCCCCCAGGTGAAGAGGGTCAGCGGCATCTCGATGGGGGTGATCTCGATGGTCCCCTTCTTCGACAGCCGCGATGCCTCTCGTAATTTGGCCGTGGTCGGCTGCACGAGCATTTCCAGCACGGCGAGCTGCGGATGGATCCCGTCGGGCGCCGCCACCTCGAACTGATCGGTCGCGTCGATCTCGGCGGTGAACTTCCACGTCTCCTGCGCGGGCCCCTTCAGTCGTAGGGCTTCGTTTCTGTCCCCGCTTCCGCTGCCGCCGCCTCCGCTGTCGGCCTGGTCGCCGGCGGATTGGGGGGCGAGGGAGCGTTCGAGGGTGTCGGGGTTGAATTGGAGGACGATGATGCGTTGGGGGGTGCCGCGGTCGGGGTCGACGATGACGATGCCGGAGCGGATGGGTTTGGGTATGTCGGCGTAACGGGTCATCACATCGGCTGCTTTCCTGAGATTAGCTCACGAATGCTGGCTGCATAATCCTTGACTTGACCTTCTTTTGCATTCCTCTCAATCTCGGAAAGCAGCCGCAGAAACTCAGGCCACAGCGCATAGGAGGAAGCAAGGATCGCCGACATTTGCACCTTCTGCTCACTGCTGCGCATGGCACGAGAGATCTCACAAAAGAACCTCTGATCGAATTCCACAGGAGCACCAACTCCCAGCCGCACCACGGATTCGGATAGCACATCAGATACGCGCGCTTCCGCCACCTTTGCGAGCAATTCCTCGACCCCCCAAGGCCGGAAATACCCAACGACTAGGGTACCGAACTCCGCGCATGCGACTGGCGAGTGGGAGATGACTCGCAAATATCGCTCACCAACAAGCGAGTCTTCAGCGTATCCGAGTTGAACATCTTCACCCGCCGACCATACCCACGCATGCACACGGTACGGTTCTTCAGTTACGTCCTCCCGAATCAATGAGAGCCCCACCCCGGAAGCGTATTTGAAAACCTTCTCTACAGGGACATCATCTCGCAGTATGAAACGCCTAGTCTGATGCAAGAGCACCTCTTCCCAAGGTTGAAAATTTCACACAAACATGCTCATTCTTTGCCGTACTGGCGACGGAGATAGTCCTGAATATTCCTTTTCAGTCTGACCTTTATGGATGATTTACTCCCGGGGTCGACATAGATGTCGGCCATCAATCCGGCATTCTCCATGGTCTTCAATATCTCATTTCTCAACCTCGTTTCCTCCGGGCCCATATTTGCATTTCCGTCACGCATGTTCGAGATATTGCGAATCAGTTGTCGCCCCGCGCGCTGCACACCCTCCCCACTGAAAGACCCACCCCTCAAGCGTTGCGAAAATGACCTCCGATCTGTATCTTCAGCGTCACGCTCCCTCAGGATTTCCGCACTCGTGATCCATGCGAACTCGTTATTCAACGGCTCCGCGAACCCCACAGTAGTAGCAGTTTCTCCGACATTCTCAATAGGAACTCCGACGCGGCGAGCTGAGACCATGGCGCGAGCCACATGCCCCCTGACATAGGCCCTCGCCGCCTCTTCAAATGCTTCCTCTTCGTTCGCATCTCTGGAGTATGCGTCATAGGTAGACCCACCATGCCCCCTCAAATTTCCTTGCTCCAGACTAATTGGATCAATCATCCCGGAGAGATCTCGGGCTGGATCTTTCTGACGACTCCTCATCATGCTCAGCCGACTCGGAATACCTTTTATCAGTTGCCTTAGTCTGCCCAGACGCTGTTGACCCCGATTGATGATCCTATCTCTTGAAATTGATCGACGACTTCCTTGACTGTCACGCCGTATTCGAGCCGCCGCAGCGGCAACGTGCACACCCGAAGGAATGAACATTTCAGTGACGGAGTCATCTGCAGGACTCTGCCAAGGCCGCCTATACGGGAAGGCCGAGGAGGCATTCGGAATCCTATTTGGCAAAAGGTGCGTCAGCGCAGTAGCCTCGACCCTTCCTTGTTCAGCCCCAAACTCCTCATCGTTGGCAACGAAATCATTGATAGCCTCCAGGGCAACCTTTAAGTGCTCATCCTCGGTCAGTGTTTCATACTGCCCTGGGGTCCTTTTCGGATTGAGCACCGCCCACAGTACCCCCCTTTCATCGCCACTGTGATAGAGGCCGGTGAGGCGATAAAACACCCGCATTGCCGCCAAAGAAGCCCGCAGCCCAGTGGCTCCGACTCCGCGCTTCAAAAGCCAAAGAAGCTTCGGCCGGATCCGCGCTACGATCTCTTCAAGGCGAACCTCTTTGGACTCTCTTGAATTCTCTTTCTTCTTACGATCGTCGCGGCGCTGCTTCTTGTGGTCCGTGCGTTGTTTCTTGCGGTCGCGCATGAGGTCGCGCTTCTTCTTGAAGAAGTCACGCATCCGCTTCGCGCTGTTCCTCAGCGCCTTGCCGACCTTGCTCTTCTTGAGCTTCCGGCCTAGCGCATTGGCGGCGTTCCTGACCTTCTTCAGCGCCGACTTGACCGTGCTCTTGACGCGGGACAGGGCGCGCCCCAGGGGGGACTTGGGCTTGCGGGGCTTGGTGCGCTTCGGGGCCTCGGTTTCCTTGGGCTTCTTGTCGGGGGTGCGGTCTTTGCCGCCGTCCGTGCCGCGGTCTGGCCTCGTCGGTGGGGTGGTCTGCTTTTCGTGGTCTCGCTCGCGCTTCGCCTCCGCCTCGTCTCGGGTGCGCTCCTTGCGGCGGTCCGGGGTGCGGCTCGGGGGGCGGTCTGGGGTGCGGCTCGCCGGGCGGGTCGGGGTCGGGCGGCGGGTGCCGCCCGGAGACGTGGTGGCGCCGGGGCGGGAGGGGACGCGGGGGCCGTTCGGCTTGGTGGGGCCCGCGGGGCGGGCCAGGGCCTGGTCGGCCTTGCGGACGGCGCCGCGGGCACGGTTGACCGCGGCGCCCGCCGCCTTCCGTGCGCCCTTGCCCGTCCTCTTCAGGCCCTGGAGGATCTTCTGGGCCATGGTCTTCAGGCGGTTCCCCACGCCCTTGACCGCGCGGCCCAGGCGGGCCAGCAGGAAGTTCGTGACGAATTCGAGCAGGGCGACCACGCCCGCCGCCACCGCCTCGGCGAAGAGACACGCGGCCGGGCCCGCCTTGACCGCCTTGAGGAAGGCGAAGAACTTCCCGAAGGCCGCGATGATCCGGCTGATGGTCTGCCAGGCCGCCATCAGGCCCTGGATGATGGTGAGGATCGCACCGGCGGCCGGGATGATCATCGAGACGAGCTTTTCGATGATGATGGTGGCGATCATCACCGGGAGCGAGGCGACGATCGCGTCCCAGGCCATCTTGGCGATCTGCTTCATCGAGACACAGCCCTTGACCAGGACGTTGATGATCGTCTTGCCGAGGCCCAGGATGCCTTCGACCTTGGTGTTGAACCACTCCTTCACCGCGACCTTGATGGCACCCCACAGGTGCTGGCTGATGCCCGTCTTGGCGGCGGTGCCCGCCTTGCTGAGCCAGCCGCCCGGGTCCGGGGCGATGTCGGCGACCAGTTCGGCGAACTGCCCCAGCAGGGCGATCGCCTTCTGGGCGAACTCGACCGCCGCGAGCAGGGCCTTGCGGTAGACCTCGATGGCGGCCTTGATGCCCGCTTCCAGGACGTCGAGGAGCTTGTTGAGGCCGGCGGCGAGGGCGTCGAGGAGGGAGTTGACGGCCTTCTTCAGGCCGTCGGCCAGCTTGTTGACGGCGGCGATCGCCTTGTCCCGCAAGCCCTCGATCGCCTTGCGGAACTTGTCGCGCAGTTCGGGGAAGGCAGCCAGCAGTACGTCCCCGAGTTTGATCAGGGCGTCCGCCAGCGCCTTGATGGCCTTGATGGCGAAGTCCCGTGCGAAGTCGATGGCCTTGTTCACAAAGGTCTTGAAGCCGTCGATGATGCCGTTGACGACCTTGCGTGCGGCGTCGAAGACCGCGGTGACGACACTGACGATCGCGTCGATCAGGTTGTTGATCTGGTCCTTGACCCAGCCGAAGAAGCCTCCGCCGCCCTCCTTCTTCTCCTTCTCCTCCTGCTTCTTCTTCTCGGCCTCCTTCTCGGCCTTCTCCCGTTCGTCGTCGATCTGCTGGTTGTCCGTGTCCTTCCTCTTGCCGATCTCCTTGTCCTGCTTGTCCTTCTCCTTCGTGATCTCGTCGTTCTTGCCCTTGTGTTCCTTCTCCGTCTCCTTGTCCGCGTCCTCGATCTGGCGGTCCTGTTCCGTGCGCCAGGTGTCCCGCTGACGCTGGGCTTCCTCGGCGGCCCTGCCCCGTTCGCCGGTCTGCTGCTCGGCGTTCCGGGCGACCTCCTGGTCGATCTCGGTCTGCTTCTCGCGCTTGGCCTGCTGCTCGCCTTGGCGCTGTTCCTGCTCCTTGGCCACCATCTGGCCGTGGGCCTGACTCGCGCCCGCCCGGATCTGCGGCCCGCGCTCCTGCTGGGTGACCGCCGCGACGCCCTCGTCCGGGGCCGGACCGCCCGCCGCCCCGGCTCCGCCACCGCGGCGGCGGCCGCCCACCGCCTTGCCGCGCAGGCGTTCGCCGGGCACATCCGGGTAGATCCGGTCCTCGCCCAGGTTCTTGGTGGTGTCCGCGCGGCCGGTCTCCTGGATCTTTGCCTGCTTGTCCTTGAGCTTCTCGGCCTGCCTGTCCGTACGCTCCGGGTCGCTCTCGCCCTCAAGCTTGATCTTGGGCGCCGGGCCGACCGTACGGTTCAGCGCCGGGTCGGTCGTGGGAACGCTGTCCGCGGCGGCTTCGATGTTGGCCGCGTCGTGTTCGTCGGCCTTGCCGTCGGGGCTGGAGGTGATGGCCGGTTTCTCCGCGCCTTGCGCGGGCTTGTCGCCTTCCGCCTTGTCGACGTCCTTGGCGCGCTGCTTCGCGGCCTGGTCCTCCGGTGTGACCTCCTCGACCTTCCCCGTCACCGGCGCTTCCGCCGCCTCCGTCGGCGGCGCGCCGGACTGCGTCTGCGGCGCGCCCGAGGGGCGTTCGCGCGTCGGGGGGTTGGCGTCGAGGCGCTGCTGCTCCTCGTTGATCTTCTTGTCGGCCGCGCCGTCCACGCCCGGCAGCGCGGCCGTGGCCTGGTCGGGAGGGAGCTGGCTGACCGTGTTGAGGGCCGTCTTCGGGTCCTGGCCCGAGACATCCGGCGGCTCCTGCTGCTTCTTCTGCGCGCCCTGTTGCCCGCCGCCACCGCCGCATCCGGCACCGGCTCCGTCCTGTTCCGCCGCCGGTTCCGGCGGGGCGCAGCCGCCGCCGTCCTTCTCCAGGGACGCCTCGGGTGCCGCCTTCGCCCCCTCGGGCGCGCCCAACTTCCCCGGAGCCTCCGCCTGTTCGCCCACGGGGCTGACGGCTGCCTGCCGGGCGGACGGGGCTCCGCCCGGGCCCGCCGCGGCCGAGGGTGCGGCGGCCGGTTCGCTGCTGCCCACCGCTCCGCCCGGGGCGGCACCCGGGCCCTGCTCCTTGGGGATCCGGCTCTTCGGTGCCGCCGCTTCCCGCTCGCCCTTGGGCGAGTCCGCGGCGCGCCGCGAGGCCGGGGAGGGGGTGCGGTCCTCGGTCGGTGTCTGCTCCGTACGGGCGCCCGCGGGAGGGGTCGCGGATGCCGCGGTGGCCGGGGAGGTCGCGCCGGATTCCGCGGGTTTGTCGGCGGCCGCGCCCGCGGGGCTGCCCTTGGCGTCCTGCCGCTCGGCCTGCTCGTCCCTGTCCTTGCGGTCCTGCTGTTCTTCCTGGGCCTCCTTGGCGTCGGGCTGTTCCTCGCCGTCGCCGGAGTCCGCGTCCTTGTCGTCGGTGTCCTGCTGCTGCTCGGGGTCCCTTTTCTCCTCCGCCTCAGGCCCGGGGTCCTGCTTGTCGTCGGTCTCCGGGTCCGGGCCGACCTCCTGGTCCACCGGTTTCTCCGGCTGAAGGTCCTTCTCGGTACGGTCCCCGGCGTCCGCCGCCGGGTTGCCCTCCGGCTGCGGTGCCTCGCCCTCGACCGGTCCCTGTTCCTGGCCCGGGGCCTTGGTCTCCGCCTCCGGCTCGTCCTCGTCCTCCTCGGACTCGGCCTCGTTCTCGCGCTCCTGCTCGATCTGCTCGGCCTTGGTCGGGGGAGGTGAGGGGAAGGTGGGGATGGCGAGCTGGGCTCCGCCGGGCACCATCTGGTCGGCCGTCGGCACCGACGAGAGGTCGAGGTCGGTCTCCGGCAGATAGTCCTCGGGCTTGAGTTCGGGCTCGCCGCCGGTGCCTCCGCCCTTGCCCTCGTCCTGTTCCGCCCCGGCGATGTCCTTGTCCGCGCCCGCTTCCAGGCCGAGCGGCTGCTCCTCCTCGCGCGGTTCGCCCTCGTCCTCGTCCTGCTCGTCCAGGCCGTGTGCGGACAGGGCGCTGTCGCGCTGGTCGGCGCGTTCGTCGACCTTCTCCGGGCGTACCGGGCCCGGCTGGCCCTTCGCCCTCGGGTCGACCTCCTCCTGCTTGGAGCCGTCGGCGGGCTTCTTCTCGTCGTCCTTGCGCTTGCGTTTGTCGGCACCGGGGGCGTTGGCTTGCTCGGGATCCGCTTCCTCCCGTTCGCGCTGCTCCTTGCGCTCGTCCTTCTGGCGTTCGGTGTCCCCCTGCTGGTCCTCGGCCTGCTCCTCGTCGGCTCGGTCGGTCTTCTCCCGCTCCTCGGCCTGCTGCTCGTCGTTCCGCTGCTGCTCCTGCGCGAAGTCCTGCCGTTCCTTGGCCCGTTCGTCCTTGCGGGCCCGGTCCTCCTTTGCGTCCTTCTTCTCGTCGGCCGCGTCCGCCGCCCGGCGCTCCGCGAGGGTCTTCGGGGCCTTGGCCGGCGCTTTCGCCTGGTCGCGCTTCTCCTCGCGCTCGTCCCGGCCCTTGCGCTCCTCGGCCTCCCGCTCGCCCTCCTCGTCCCGGCGGGTCGAGGCGCGCTCGTCCTCCAGCAGTTCGACCGCGTCCGGCACCGGTTCGGGCACAGTGGCGGGCTGTAGGCCCATGGGGAGCTGTTCGGCCTGTTCGACCAGGTCCAGCACCCGGTCGTACTCGGAGGTGAGCAGCCGCACCTCCAGCCGGTCCAGCACGGAGTCCTGTAATTGCGGTGCCATCCGGGCGAGTTGCATGCGTACGCGGCCGGAGAGGTCGGCCGGGTCGCCGCGCAGCGAGCGCAGCACGTTGTTCGCCAGGCGGTCCACCAGGGTCGCCGGGTCCAGCCGCTCGGCGCGGGAGCGGTCGGCGTCGACCGTGGCGTAGCGGAGCCAGCCGGGGGTGGACTGGGCCGGTTCCACGTCCGTGCCCGGCTGCGGTTCGGTGCCGCGTACGGACTCCTGTGCCGTGCCCTCCGCCTCCCGCTCGATGGGCTCCTGCGGCAGGCTCACCGCGCCCAGGTCGCGGCCCGCGCGGAGGGCGCCCAGGCCGTGCGGGTTCTGGACGGTGTGCAGCAGCTCGTGGGCGAGGAGGCGGCGGCCGTCGGTGGTGCCGGGGCGGTAGGTGCCCTCGCGGAAGAAGATGTCCTGGCCTACCGCCACCGCGTCCGCTCCCAGCATCTCGGTGAGCTGCCCGGCATCGCGGTCGGTGTGCAGACGGACCTGGCTGAAGTCGTGGCCGAGCTGTTCCTCCAGCTCGCGGCGGACGCTGAGGTCGAGTGGCTGGCCCGCGCCGCTGACGATGGCCTTGGGTTCGGGGGTGCGGGACTTGGCGGCGCGTTCCTTGCGTTTGCGGCGCCTGTCCTTCGCCGCCGAGTCGTTGTCCTGGGTCGTGGCTTGGGCCGTCATCGCTCCCCCCGTCCCGCGAGACCCGCGTGTACCGCCCGTGCCAGCGCCTCGCCCAGTCGGGCCGGGGAGGTTGTTCGGGGCAGGGGCGGGAGGCCGGACAGGGTGTCCACGACCGCGCCGTTGTCGGAGGACGCGAGCGGTACACCCCGCTCTCGTACGAGCCGGGTCAGCTCCGCCTGGAACGCCGCCGAGACCCGGTCCGGGTCCATGCGGGCGTCGAAGCCGTCCAGGACCAGTTCGCCGATGTCGACGCGGATCGCGGAGGTGCGCGGTGTCTCGTTCAGACCCATCCGTGGACCTCCGAGGGCGTGAGCGAACGGTCCAGCTTCAGGTACTCCGTACGGGCCGCCGCCAGCATGTGGCGCATCTGGAGGCGGTCGCCCTCCTCCGCCGCGAGGAAGGCGCCGGAGAGCGCGATGTTGCGGATCGAGCCGCCCGCGACGGTGAGTTGGGCGAGGCGTTCGGCGTCGATGTCCTTCACGGGGGCCCGGGCGGGCAGGACGCGGCGCCAGATCTCGGCGCGTTCGGTCTCGCCGGGGAAGGGGAAGTCGACGACGAAGCGGATGCGGCGCATGAAGGCCGGGTCGAGGGCCTTCTTCATATTGGTGGTGAGGATGGCCAGGCCCCGGTAGGCCTCCATCCGCATCAGCAGGTAGCTGACCTCCAGGTTGGCGTAGCGGTCGTGGCTGTCCTTGACCTCGCTGCGCTTGCCGAAGAGGGCGTCGGCCTCGTCGAAGAGGAGCAGTGCGCCGCCGCGTTCGGCGGCGTCGAAGACCTTGCGGAGGTTCTTCTCGGTCTCGCCGATGTATTTGCTGACGACCTGGGAGAGATCGATGATGAAGAGGTCCAGGCCCAGTTCCTTCGCCATCACCTCGGCCGCGAGGGTTTTTCCTGTGCCGGAGCCGCCCGCGAAGAGGGCGGTGACGCCGAGGCCGCGGCGCAGCGTCTCGGCGAAGCCCCACTCCTGGTAGACGGTGCCGCGCTGGCGTACGTGGGCGACGATCTCGCGCAGGATGCGCAGCTGCCGTTCGGCAAGGACGAGGTCGCTCCAGGCCGCGTCCGGCTCGATGCGGCGGCCCAGTTCGTCGAGGCCGATGCGGGCCTCGGTGAGCCCGGCGCGCCAGGCGAGTTCGGTGGCGTTCAGGTCGTCCTCGCCGGACAGGTCGCGGCGTACGGACGCGGCGGCGGAGCGGATGACGTGGGGCGGCAGCTGGAACTGTGCGACCAGGGAGCGGAGGTGGGGCTCCTCGACCCCGGGTACGTCGGCGAACTCGTCCGCCCAGAGTCCGTACTGCTCCTCGTCGCCGAGCGGGGGAACGGTGACCCGCTCGCCGCGTGGCTGGTCGGTCCGGCGCGGATCCTGGCCGGCGACGACGAGGGGGACGGCGGCTGAGGCGAGGAACGCGTCGGTGGCGGCGGCCTGTTCGCGGTCCATATCGCCGGTGTAGCCGGTTTCGAGGAGCAGCGCGGCGGGCAGCAGGATCGCCTCCCGCTGCCAGAGGCGGGCGAGGCGGTCGCGTTCGGCGGGGTCGGTGGGGACGTCTTCGGCCGCCATCGCGTACAGGCCGAGCCCGGAGCGGTGGGCTGCGGCCGCGGCGATGTCCGTACGGCTGCGCTGGTCGGCGCCGACCAGCTCGACGCGGAGCGGGGCGTCGGGGCGGGACTCGGCCCAACCGGCGGCGACGTGGCTCGCGGCGCGGTCGTAGGAGGCGGGGAGGGCCTGCGGGGCGGGGGCGCGGCGCAGCAGTCCGTGCAGGCGGGCGTCGAGGTAGGGCGAACCGGCGAGGAAGTGCAGGATGCGCTCGTCGATGCGGAGGCGGGTGGTGGTCAGCCGGGTGTCGTCCTCCAGCTCGATCAGCCGCCAGCGGCGCAGCGGGGCGACGGGGGTGAGCGCGCTCCAGTGGGGGGCGGGGAGCGCGGCGAGGGCGAGGGAGAAGGTGGGGTACGTACGCGCCGGGTCGCCGCTCGCGGCGGCGCAGCGGGCGGCGGCGGTCGGCTCCAGCTCGGCGGCGGCGGCCAGGAGGACGATGTCGCGCTCGAAGGGGGTGAGGCTGAAGCAGGTGACGAGTGCGTCGAGGGTGGTGGGTGTGGGTGGCGTGGCGAGGGTTGCGCCGAGAGGTGGCGGTACGGCGGGGGTGTGGGGACGGTCGGCGGGCGTCGCTGCGCCGTCGGGGTCGTGGTCTCCGGGGGGTGTTGCGGCGGCGGGGTGCGGGTGCGGCCGGGGGGCGGCGCCCGTCACGTCGGAGTGGTCGACGGGCGTCGCCGCGTCCTCAAGCCCTCGCTGCTCAGGGGGCGTTGCGCCGACGGGGCCCCGGGGGGCCGCGTGTTGCGCGCTCGTGGTGGTCTGCTCGCCGGCCGGTGCCTCGGCCGACGCGGTGGCGGCGCGGCGGGCGTGGGCGTCGACGCGGGCCAGGACGGACTGGACTGCGGCGGCCAGCGCCAGGCCGTCGTCCACTGCGGCGCCCGCCGTGCGGGTGTCGTGCGTCGTGCCCATGGCCTCCCCTGCCCCCGTCCCTCGTCGCACCGCGCCTCAGCTCTCCGTGCCGTCGGGGGACCCGGCCGTGCCCGGTCCGTCCGAGCCGCCCCGGCTGCCGCCGCGCGGCCTGCCGCGGCCGGTCGCCTTGCGGGTGCGGGCGGGTGAGGCGGCGGGCTTGGCGCCGCCGGTCTTCGTTCCGGCGCGCTTCTTCGCGGGCAGCCGCGCTCCGGCCTCGGCGGCCGCACTCTCGCCCTCCGTGGGCGCGGAGGGGGGTGACTCGGCGGCAGGCGGATCGGGCTCATCGGTGGGCCCCGGCCCCGGCGGTTCCGGGGCGCCCGGGGCGCCGAACGGGGCCACCCGCACCGTGTGCCGTTCCACCGGCTTCGCCGGGACCGGCTTCTCGCGGCCCTCGATCAGGACCAGCGCGCCCTGGTAGCAGACCGAGAGGCTGTACGGCGTCTGGTACAGCATGCCCCAGAGCTTCGAGGTCTCGTCCACGTCCATCTGCGTGGGCGTGAACCGCACCCGCTGGATCGACTCGGCCAGGTCGCTGCCCTCCAGGTATGGGGCCTGGGCGGCCTCCTCGATCACGTCCTTCGGCAGTACGGGGATTTCGTGCAGCGTGCGCACCACGCACCCGATCAGGCGCTGCCCGACCAGCTCGGCCTCGTCTCCGTAGGCGCTGATCAGGTAGTGCAGGTCCATCGCCGCCGCGGGCCGCTTGAGCAGGGTGCCGTCCGAGGCGCGCGTCGGCAGGTCGCTGGAGCGCATGGAGGCGTTGGGCGTGACCTGGTAGAGGAAGACGTTGATGGTGGGGTCGAGGGGCGGTTCGGCCGGGGGCTTCTTCGTTTCGACCGCGACCGCTATGTCGATCTCGGGGCGCAGGTTGTCGGCGATCAGACGTGCCAGGGCCTTGGTGACCGTCGCGAAGGCGAGTCCGTTGCTCATGGGTCGTCAGCCCCTCCTCTCGCCGCGCGACAAGTAGTCGTCCAGGCCGAGTGCGGGCGCGCGGCGGCCGGTCCGCTCGGGCCGCGGCGCCGGGCGGGAGCCGGACGGGTCGGCGGCGCTGACCTCCAGTCGCCCGATCTGTACGTGGACGACGCGCTCGGCGGCCTTGGACCGGCGCCGTCCGGCGGCGGCCGTGAGGGTCGCGGCGCGGTCCGGTCCGGCGGCGGGGTGCGTCGGCAGCGGTACGCCGGGGGCCGGGCGGGCGGTTGCCGGGTCCGTGGGACGGGGAGTCGGCGCCGCCGTGTGCCGCGGCCCGTCGAGGGCGTCACCGGGTGCGGCGGTACGCCGTGCGGGGCGCGGGGCGTCAGGGATGATGTGGCGCGGCCCGGGGGTGAGCGGGGTGGCGGGGCGCAGCAGCGGGGCGGGGACCGCGGGCTCGCCGGGGTGGTCCGCCTCGGCGCGCGGGGCGGGGTCGGTGTGGCGTACGACGGTCTCACGGTCGGTTCTGATCTCCCGCACGACGTGCCTCTCCGGCGCGGGTACGACGGGAGGCGGTGCCGCGAACGGGGGCGCGGGTTCGTCGAGGAGCGGTTCGGTGGCCCGTAGCGCCTCGATCCGTTCGTACGGCCCGGGCAGCCGGGGCCGTACGCGCGTCGTCGCCGGGCCGTGGGTGGCGGCGGGGGCGTGTCGCGCGATCAGCCTCTCGAAGTAGTCAGCCATCTGCGCAAAGCTCCAGGTAGTAGCGGCGCCGCAGCGGGCTGAGCGCCAGGATCTCCGGCTCGCTCCAGCCGTAGGCGGTGGCGAGCAGGTGGACGTCGAGCAGCAGGTCCCGTGCCCAGGAGTCGAGTTCGGTCCAGAGGTAGGAGGCGATGTCCAGGTCCGCCCGGGTGGCCTCGCCGCACTCGGGGCAGGACACGTTGAGCGTCACGTCGGCGGCCGGGTCGGCGGCTTCCGCGGCGTCGGCGAGCCGCCGCCGTACGGGCTCGGGGAGGGCTGACGGCAGCCGGTCGGCGGGGACCGGCTGCCCTGCCCGTACGGCGGAGAGGGTGCAGCGGGCCAGCAGATGGTGCGGGGCCTCGGGCCCGGCCGCGGCCGCCGCCTCGACGTCGGCGACGGTGGGCAGCCGGAACTCCACCACCCACTCGCCTTCCTCCACCACGAGGGGACTGCCGCCCAGCGGGCTCTCCGGCCGGGCCGCCAGGTCGTGTGCGTCGAGGTCGAACTCCATCGCCTCGCCGCACGCGCCGCACTCCACGCGGGTCTGCATCCGCTCGCCGAAGAGCGCGCGGCGCAGCGCGAGGAGATCTGCCTCCCGCTCCCCCACCGGAACCGCGCGCAAGGCGTCGGTACCGGACTCCGGGCGGGCCGCCCGGTGCAGCAGCAGGGTGCGGCCCGGGCCGTGGTGTGCCAGGCCCGCCTCCCAGAGGGCCAGCAGTTCCGCGGGCCCGGTCCCCGTGTTCACCATCCCTGAAAGCCCGTTCCGTTCCGTTGTCGCCTTACGCGGGGTGGGTGAAGGAGGGCTCCTCCGGCTCCGGAACCTCGTAATCCCGTTCCCAGCCCTCGCATTCGAGCTTGAGGCTCTGAATGGCGACCGCGTTGGCGTTGGCGTCCAGCTCGCCGAGCACCTGGTATTCGCTGGGCCAGGCCCGGTAGAGCTTGTGCGAGACGGCGACCTGGCCCGCCTCGTTGAGGACCTGGACCACGATGTCCTTGCGGAAGTCGGCGAGCGAGACCTCGGAGCCGAGTCCGGCGCCGACCTGCCAGACCTTGTTGGCCCAGCGGTCGAATTCGGGGTCGTGGGTGACGCCGCGTTCCAGGGTCACTCCCTCGAATTCGGAGCGGCCCGGGGACTTCCGGGGTGAGCTGGGGTCGCCGCCGTGCCGGTGTTTGACCACCTCGGTGGTGCGCTTCAGCGGACTGATCTTGCTGATGCCAGCGACCGTACGACCGTCCCAGAGGACCAGAAACTTGAAGTTCTTGTACGGGTCGAAGCGATGGGCGTTGATCTGAAACTCTGCCATCACATTCCTAAATCTCGAACTGTCCGGCCATCTGCTGGATCTTGACGATCACGAACTCCGCGGGCTTGACGGGCGCGATGCCGACGACGACGTTGACGATGCCGCCCGCGATGTCCTCGTCGGTCGTCGTGTCCTTGTCGCACTTCACGAAATACGCCTGGCGCGGGGTGGTGCCCTTGAAGGCGCCCTTCTCGAAGAGCGTGTGCAGATACGCCGAGGCGTTGAGCCTGATCTGCTGCCACAGCTGCTCGTTGTTGGGTTCGAAGACGACCCATTGCAGCCCGCGGCGCAGGCTCTCCTCGATGTGCAGGGCGAGCCGCCTGACCGGTACGTACTTCCACTCGCTGTCGGACGCGTCCGAGCCCTCCAGCGTGCGCGTGCCCCACACCAGCGGGCCGACCAGGGGGAAGGTGCGCAGGCAGTTGATGCCGAGGGGGCTCAGCAGCCCGTTCTCGCGGTCGGTCAGCTTGACGGTGAGCGAGCGCACCCCGGCGAGCCGCGCCTCGGTGCCGGCCGGTGCCTTCCAGACTCCGCGCTCGCCGTCCGTGCGGGCGATGACGCCCGCGAGCGCGCCGGACGGCGGGAAGGACCGCAGCCGTCCGGTGAGCGGGTCGGTGAGCTGGAGGTGCGGGAAGTACAGGCCCGCGTAGTTGTTGCGTACGGGCTCGAAGGCACCGATCCCGGCGCGCGCGGCGTCCACGCTGCCCCAAGCCGATGGCGAGTCGACGAGCAGGAAGATGCGGCGTTCCTGGCAGAGCCGCTGGGCGGCCGAGATGACGGTGACCATGTCGTCGACGGACTCGTACGAGGCGAGCTCCGGCAGCGACAGCAGGTTGACGTCCTCGATGTCGCGCAGCGCCTGGAGGCCGGTCTTGCGGGCCTCGCTTCCGATGAGGTCGCCGGGGCCTGGCAGGCCGCCGTCCTCGCCGCCGGTGAGCGGGAAGACGGGCGGATTGACGGAGGCTTCGAGGCCGAGGTCGTTGGCGCACTCCCCCAGGAAGCGCACGACGTCGTCGGGGTCGACGGACCCGGCGACGACCTGGAGGCGGCGGCCGAACGCGGTGACCTGCGCTCCCGCGTAGGCGTGCTTGCCGGGGGCGTCCGGCAGCGCGCGCAGCTTGTGTTCGAGGAGCAGGGCGAGTTCGGTGATGTCGCAGGGCGCCTCGCCGTCGCAGTCGGGGTCGTAGAGCGTGAACGCGCGCTCGACGTCGCCGATCTTGACGGTCAGTTCGACGTTCAGGTCGGGGAGTTCGGCGGCGAACCTCTTGGACACGGTGCCGGACGGGTCCGGGCGGCCCTCGCCGACGGCCTTGACGCGGATCAGGCCGGAGCCGGAGCCCACGACCGTCTCGACGTAGCGGCCGTGCCCCGGGTCCATGGACAGGCCCGAGAAGGTCTCGCGGGCGGTGCCGCGTGCGTCGAGGACGTGGAGGTTGAAGGTCTCCTCGGGGCACCCGGTGTCATAGTCGACGGCCAGCCGCAGTCCGGAACCCCATACTCCGGGCTCTTTGGCGTGCACTTCGAGTACGGGGCACTCGCTGTGCCCTTCGGTGGAGTCGAGCGTGACGCAGGCCGCCTTGCCGGTGCCCGCCTTGGCCACGCGCACGATGACGGCGACGGTCCCGCCGTTACCGAAGAACTGGTGCACGGCGTAGCCGACCGCGCTCTGCGAGGTGAGCCCACCGAAGCGGCGTTCGAAGTCGGCGAAACTGGTGATCCGCACGGGTGTGTTCAACGGGCCCCGGCGGGTGTGCCCTACGAATGCGGTGACCGATGTGGTGACCGAGGCGACGGTACGTACGCTGCTGGGAAGTTCTTCGACGTACACGCCGGGATAGCTCGCTTGTGTCGGCATTCCCCCTCCATTCTCTGCGCGCATCAAGAGATGAGGAGAGGAAGTGAAGAAAGCGCAAGCACGGTGCCGTCATGCACACACTTCCTCCATTGGTTCCCCCGTCGCACACCCCTCGCGAAATCGGCATCGCGAGGCCCAGCACGTTGCTTGCTGCCCCTGATGCATGAGTGCCTCTTGGAGTTTCGAACGAGGCTGAATGAGGGTCAAGCAGACTTTCCGGCCATCTGATACAGCGGGGAGACGCGGAGGATTCTCGGCCGATGTCGACCGAACGAGAGCCATATAGCCTGACGTATCCCACCTCGCCAGACATGATCAATTAATTGACGGGAGCGCCGGGACGAAAGAATCAAGCCGAATAACTCGCCCATCGGCGCGCCAATTTGTGACCATGAAGGCGCCCGAGATAACACCCTCTAAAGGATCATGATAGCTCGCGATTCAGAGAAGCGGAACGCGCCCGGTGGTCCGACCAATGGCATAGCGGAGATACCCCTCAGGCGTCCTGCGGGTACCAGCGCAGTTCCACGGTGTTGCCGTCCGGGTCCCGCACATAGACCGAGACCGCGGTGCCCCGGGCGCCGAAGCGCTCGCCGGGACCGCCCAGCACCGTGAAGACGCCGGAATCGATGACCTGCTGCCAGTCGAGCGGCTCGACCACCAGGCAGATGTGGTCGACATTGGAGTCCTCCGGCCGCCCGTCACCGCCGGGCGCCTCGACGAGGTCGATGATGGTGGTGGGGCTCACCCGCACGGACGGGAAGGAGGTCTTGCCGGCCCTCCACTCCTCCACCCGTACCGGTTCCAGCCCCAGCGGGCCGGTGTAGAAGGCGAGCGAGCGCCCGATGTCGGCGACGTTCAGGACGAGGTGGTCGAAGGCGATCACGCGCATGGGTATCTCCGCAGTTCAGGGGCACCGGAAGGCGCCGGGGACTTCAGCATCACCGAGCAGACATCCATCGGTCCAACACATACTTGTCATGCGATCCATCGTGTTTCACGATGGATCGCTGGACCTCCAGCAGATGCGCTACGTCCTCGCGGTGGTGGAGACCGCGGGCTTCACCCGCGCCGCCGAACGATGCCACATCGTCCAGTCCGTGCTCAGCCACCAAGTGGCCCGGCTGGAGAAGGAATTGGGCGCCCGGCTGTTCGAGCGGACCAGCCGCCGGGGGTGGCTGACCACCGCCGGGGAGGCGTTCCTGCCCGCCGCCCGCCAGGCCCTGGAGGCGGCCGAGCGGGCCCGGGCGGAGGTGACGGCGGCCACCGGGGAGATACGGGGCAGGCTGGCCGTGGGGTCGATCCCCACCGTGGCGGCCGTCGACCTTCCGGCGGCGCTGCGGGACTACCGCGCGCGCTGTCCCCAGGGTGCGGATCAGCCTGCGGGTCGACTCCAGCGAGCAGCTCGTCGAGCAGGTGCGCGACGGCGGGCTGGACGCGGCGTTCCTCGGCGTACAGCCCGGATTCCGGCCGCAGGGGGTCCGTGACCGGGAGCTCGCCCAGGGGCAGCACGTCGCCGTGGTCGCCCCGGACCACACGCTCGCCACGGAACACGAGGTGGACATCCACCGCCTCGCCGAGGAAGTGTTCGTGGACTTCGCCGACGGCAGCGCCGCGCGCGCCCAGTCGGACGAGGCGTTCGCGGCGGCCGGTCTGCGGCGCGAGGTCGCCTTCGAGGTGTCCGGCGTCGAGCTGATGGCCCGGATGGTCCGCCATGGCCTGGGCATCGCCCTGCTGCCCGCGGCGTTCGCCGCCGAACTGCCCGGCCTGCGGAGTGTGCCGGTCACTGGCGGTCCTGTACGGGTGGAGCGCCTGGTCTGGAGCCGGTTCACCCCGTCCCCCGCGGCCGCCGCCTTCCTCGACCTGCTGGGCATGGACGCGTCGTCTCCCGCCGCATGACCGCCCGCCGCGTCAGGTCCGCCCCGCGCCGCTCGTACGTGGCGGAAGGAGGGGGTCGGTAGCATCGCGGTGAACCGGCAGCAGTCAGCCAGCCCGTGAAGGAGTGCCGACGTGCGACTCAGCCCGCGAACCGTGCGCGAGATCGATTCGCCGATGGGTGCGACGTACGCCCTGCTGGCGGGGCGCAGTGGCGAGCGGCCTCTGCTCGATCTGGCGCAGGCCGCGCCGAGTTACCCGCCGGCGGCGGAGATGGTCGAGCACGTCGCCACGGTGGCGCACGAGCCCAACGGCGCCGCCTATGTCCCGGCGCCCGGGCTGCCCCGGCTGCGGGAGGCGTTCGCCGCGGATCTCGGCCGGGCGTACGGGAGCCCGGTGGGGGCGGACCAGATGGTCGTCACGGCGGGGTGCAACCAGGCGTTCTGCCTCGTCACCCAGGCGCTCACCGAGCCGGGTGACGAGGTCATCGAAGTCCTGCCGTACTACTTCAACTACGACATGTGGCTGCGCATGAACGGCGTCGTGCCGCGCTACCTCGACCCCGGGCCCGGGCTGGTGCCCACTCCGGACGCGGCCGAAGCGCTCATCACGCCGCGCACCCGGGCGATCGTGCTGGTCACCCCGGGCAATCCGAGCGGTGTCACCCTTCCGCCCGAGGTGCTGGCGGGGTTCTACGAGGTGGCGAAGCGGCACGACATCGCGCTGGTCGTGGACGAGACGTACCGCTCGTTCCGGGACACCGCGCACCCGGCACACGAGCTGTTCGGCGAGCCGGACTGGGCGGGGACCCTGGTGAGCCTGCACAGCTTCTCCAAGGACCTCGCCATCCCCGGCTACCGGGTGGGCGCTGTCGTCGCGTCCCCGGAGCTGAACCGCGAGGTGATGAAGCTGCTCGACTGCGTGGCGATCTGCCCTCCGCGGGTCGGGCAGGAGGCCGCCTGGGCCGGACTGACCGCGGCCCAGGGGTGGCGGGCGGAGCGGGCGGAGGAGATGACGGGGAAGCGGCGCTGGCTGGAGAGCGTGATGGCCGACCGGCCGGGCGGTTTCGAGCTGCTGAGCTGCGGTGGGTTCTTCGGCTGGGTACGCCACCCGTTCGCCGGGCGCGGCACCGAGGATGTCGTGCGCGACCTCGTGACCCGCTACGACACGCTGGTCATCCCCGGCACCGCCTTCCTGCCCGACGACCGGCAGGTGTTCCGGGTCAGCTTCGGCAACGTCGACCGGGCCGGGCTCACCGACTTCGCCGGGCGGCTCCGGCTGATGGCCAAGGACGTCCTCGGCTGACCCGGAGCGACCCGTCAGGCGGTCTCCAGGTCGCTGGTGTGGGTCTCCTTCAGGAACCACACGCACAGTGCTGAGGCCAGGGCGACCACCACGATGTAGCCGGACACCGGCACCGACGAGCCGGTGGAGGCGACGAGCTGGGTGGCGAGGAGCGGGGTGACGCCACCGCCGACGATGCCGCTCGCGTTGTACGCCACGGACGCGCCGGTGTAGCGGTAGCGGGTGGCGAACATCTCGGGGAGGAACGCGCCCATCGGGCCGTACAGCGCGGCGAAGGCGAGCATGCCGACGGCCATCGCGAGCCCGATGAGCAGGGGCTCCCCCGTGTTGATCAGGGCGAACATCGGGTACGCCCACAGCGCGGCCAGCACCCCCGCGCTCAGGCAGACGTTGCGGCGGCCGACCCGGTCGGAGAGGACGGCCAGCAGCGGGGTGGCAACGCCCAGGACGAGCGCCGCGGCCATCGCGCACAGCAGCAGCATGTCCTTGTCGAGGTCCAGCACCGTGGTGCCGTAGGAGAGCGCGAAGGTGGTGATGGTGTAGAAGAGCGTGTGCGCCAGGATGAACGCGCAGGTCGCCAGGGCCAGGGTGGCGCCCTGACGGCGGATCACCTCGACGATGGGCGCCTTGGCCCGCTCGTGCTGTTCCATCGCCTTCCGGAACACCGGTGTCTCGGCGATCCGCATCCGGATGTAGAAGCCGACGACCACCAGCGCCGCGCTGGCGAGGAAGGGGATCCGCCACCCCCAGGATTCGAAGGCCGCGTCGTCCATCACCCGGCCCAGCAGCAGGAACGAGCCGCCCGCGGCGATGAAGCCGATGGCGGGGCCCATCTGCGGGAAACTCGACCACAGCCCGCGCTTGTCGCGGGGCGCGTACTCGGTGGCCAGCAGCACCGCGCCGCCCCACTCGCCGCCCAGACCCACCCCTTGCAGGAACCGGCACAGGACCAGCAGCACCGGGGCCAGGATCCCGACATCCCGGTAGGTGGGCAGCAGTCCGATGGCGACCGTGCCCGTGCCCATCACGAGCAGGGAGGTGACCAGCATCGTCTTGCGGCCGGTGCGGTCGCCGAAGTGGCCGAAGATCACTGCGCCGATCGGGCGGGCCACGAAGCCGACCCCGAAGGTGGCGAACGCGGCCAGGGTGCCCGCGAGCGCGGAGAAGGTGGGGAAGAACAGCTTGCCGAGGACGAGCGCGGCGGCCGTTCCGTAGATGTAGAAGTCGTAGAACTCGATGGCCGTTCCGACGAAACTGGCGACCGCGATCCGTGTGGCGGACACCGTACGGACGGCGGGTGGGGCGATGGTGGACATGGCGGCGGCTCCCGGGTGACCTTGGACTGCGGTCGGAGTATGGGGCGCGGCGGCGGGGCACGCCACCGCCTGCTGTCGGGAATCGGCCGGGTGCTTTCCTCGCTTTGTCGAAGGTGACTCACCCGTGGTCCGTGTTCCGCATCAGCGCGTGGAGGCGGAGCCCGAGGTGGAGGGCGAGCCGGTGGTCGCCGTCGGCCAGGTCAAGGCCGGTGAGTTCCGTGATGCGCTGGAGCCGGTAGTAGAGCGAGGTGCGGTGGAGGTGGAGGGCGTGCGCGGTGCGCGGGGCCGAGCCGCCGTGGTCGAGGTAGGCGGTGAGGGTTTCGGTGAGGCGGCCCGACGGGTCCCGCGCGAGGAGGGTACGCAGCGGCCCGGGCAGCAGCGCGGAGGTCAGGCGATCGGGCGGGAGCAGCGACAGGGGGGCCAGCGCGCCGAGTTCCTCCCAACGGACGATGCCGTCGCCGCCGGGCCGCACACCGGCTGCCCGTGCGGCGCCGACGGCCTGCTCGTACGACATCCACGCCGCGTCGGCGCCGCCGTCCACGGTCTCGCCGATCCCCGCGACGCACTTCCCCGCCCCGGCCAGCACCGACCGTGCCTGTTCGAGGAGGGCCGACGCGCGGGCGCGCAGCGGCTCGTGCGGCAGGGGGCGGTCGGAGAAGGTCAGCAACACGCCGTGCGGGCCGAGGAGGCAGAACTCGGTCCGCCACGACCGGTCGGCCGCGACCCGCTCCAGCGCCGTACGCAGCGCCACCTCCACCGCTCCCCCATGGCCGGCCGGTGGATCACCGGCGATCCGCGCGACGGTGACGGTGGCACAGCGGGACGACGGCAGCCAACCGCCGTGTGCGAGCGCGTCCCGCCCGGTTTCGCGCACGGTGGCCGAGGGGTCCAGCAGCTGGCGCAGCGCTCGTTCGCGGGCCATGCGTTCGGTGTCGTCGGCGGCGAAGTCCTGGTACATCAGGGACGCGAGGGTGCGCGTGGCGGCGGTGACGGCGTCGATGCTGGAGCGCGGGAGCGTGCCGTCGGGGTCGATGACGACGAGCAGGCCCAGCAGGTGGTGGCGCCACCGGATGGGTGCGCACAGCCGGGCCCGCATGCCGAGGTCGGCGCGTGGCGGGATGACACCGGGCTCGGTCCAGCGGTCGACGCCCTGGGCGAGGATGTGTCCGGCGGCGGCGCTTCCCGCGTCACGCTGCAACACGGCGCGCACCCGCACCTGGTCCTCGTCGCCGAAGTGGCGGCTGGCGCAAAGAATGTGAACGCGTGGATCGTTGACCGCGACGGAGCGGCCTATGCGCTCCGCCAAGTCGTCCACGACGTCCTGGAGTCGTCCTCCGGGCATCGCGCATCACCTCCCGCCGGACGCTGCCCTTGGAAGATCATTACGCATGTCCGCCGCCAGGTGAAGGGTTATGACCTGGCGTTTTCTACAGATCGAGGATCCGGTACGGCAGGTTTGCGACGGTCGTCGGTGGTCCGGACGCCTCGCGAGGCCCACGATCGGGCCATGCGCAGGGGACGACTGGAGGGCCGCACCGCGCTCGTCTTCGGGGCCGGTTCGAGCGGTGGCGGAGTGAGCAACGGCCAGGCGGCCGCGCTCGCGTTCGCCCGGGAGGGCGCGCGTGTCGCGGCGATCGACATCGACGCGGACCAGGCGCGCCGTACGGCCGAGGCGATCACGGCCGAGGGCGGTGAGGCGCTGCCCCTGACGGCCGATGTGACGGTGGAGGAGCAGGTGACCGCCGCCGTCGTGGCGGCCGAGCGCGCCTTCGGCGCCCCGACGGTGTTGCACAACAACGTCGGCGTGGCCCGCTTGGGCGATGTCACGGCGCTCGATCTCGCCACGTGGCGGTCCGCCCTCGCGGTCAACGTGGACGGTGTGTTTCTGGCCTGTAAGCATGTGCTGCCCCGGATGGTGGCGGCAGGTGGTGGCGCGGTCGTCAACGTGTCGTCGATCGCCGCGATACGCGACACCGGCTATCCGTACCCCAGCTACAGCGCGGCGAAGGCGGCCGTCAACCAGCTCACGGTCGCCCTGGCGCTGCGCCACGCGGCCGACGGCATCCGGGTCAACGCCGTCCTGCCGGGCCTGATCGAGACCCCGCTGGTGGCCCGGCAGATCGTGGCCGATGCCGACGACCCCGAGGCCGCGCTCGCGGCCCGTCACGCGGCGAGCCCTACCGGACGCATGGGCACCCCGTGGGATGTCGCGGCGGCCGCCGTCTTCCTCGCCTCCGACGAGGCGGCGTACATCAACGGCGTGTGCCTTCCGGTGGACGGCGGTCTCACGGCGCGCTGCTGAACTCCCCTCCACAGGCGGCTGATTGACGATCCCGCCCCTGACGCAACGGTGATGGTCTGTGCGAGTATGACCGGCGATGTCGCACGGCATGTTCGCTCGGGGAGGCTGGACATACGCGCATACGTGACCCTTCTGCGCCGGCCGGAAGTGGCCCGCCTGGCCGTCTCGGCCGTGACGACCCGCATCACCGCGCCGTTGCTGAGCCTGGGGCTGCTGCTGGCGGTGAACTCCTCCCTCGGCTCGTACGGTTCGGCCGCCGGGGTGCTCTCGGGGTACGCCGGGGCCCTGGCCGTGGCCGTTCCGGTGGCCGGCCGGCTCGTGGACCGGCTGCGGCCCCGCCGGGTCCTGGCCTGCTGTCTGCTGGCGAACCTGGCCGCGTACGCGGTGCTGCTGTGGGCCCTCACCCGGCACGCCCCGGTGGGGGTGCTGATCGCGAGCGCGGCGGCGCTCGGCGCCACCACCCCGCCCTCGGGCCCGGTGGTGCGCTCCAGCTGGCCGGTTCTGGTGTCCGGGGAGCAGCTGAAGACGGCGTTCGCCCTCGACGCGGTGCTCAACGAGGTCATGTTCGTCACCGGCCCACTGATCGTCTCGGGCCTGGTGGCGTTCGCGTCCCCGGACGCCGCGGTGGTGTTCGCGGCGTGCGCCACGACCGCCGGAGTCCTGCTGCTGATGACGGTGTCCTTGCCGCCGCCGAAGGCGGAGCGTGCCGAGCGGCGTCTCCTCGGTCCGCTGTCCCACGGGCAGGTCCGGGTGCTGCTCGGCATCGTCGTCTGTGACACCGTCGCGTACGGCGGAATCGTCGTGGCGGTCGCGGCGCTGGGCGGCGGGGACGGCTCGGGCGGTGCGTCCGGTGTGCTGTTGAGCGTCCTGTCGCTGGGCACGGTGATCAGCGCGCTGATCTACGGGGCGCGCGAACGCAACGGACGTCCAGGGCCCCAACTCGCCCTGTACCACGCCGCGTCGACGGCCCTGCTCCTGATCGGCGCGCAGGTGTCCCATCTGGTGTGGGCCGCTCTGATCCTGCTGGTGGTGGGCGCGGTCGGTGGCCCCCGGGACACCCTGCACCAGGTCGTGCTGGGCGAGGCCGCGCCGGAGGAGTACCGCACCGAGGCGTTCGCCTGGATGAGCACCTTCATGTGGGCCGGTTACGCGCTCGGCACGTCGCTCTCCGGGCAGCTCGTCAGCGCGAACGGCGGTTCCCACACCTGGGCGTTCATCGGCGCCGCCGCAGCGGCGGGCCTGGCTTCGGCGGTGTCGTTGCTGGTGCGCCCGGTCCTGGCCACGACCGGTACGGCGAGCGACGTTATCGGTTAGAGCCGGGCGCTGTGGCGCCGGAGCAACATTTTCGCAAACTCACGCACCACCTTGACACCTCGTCACCCGTGCCTTGTCGTAATACCCGCACAAAGTCGAACGCCTCCGCACAGCAACGCACGGACTACGAGGAGTACGCGCATGACATTACCCCGCCCCAGACGCCGGGCCATGGCCGCCGCCCTGGCGGCCGTCACGTTCACCGTGGCCGCGCCGGTAGCGGCCCAGGCAGCCGCGCCCGCGAAAGCCCCCGTGGCCACCCAACAGCGGTCGGCGCAGGCCCCGTTGGCGACCATCACGTGGACGCTCCAGCGGGCCACCAATCCCACCCCGGACCAGCAGGACGCGTACAACCGCATCACCGCGGCCATGAACGCCGCGGTGGCCCGGTACAACAACCTCAGCGACCTGGGCAAGAGCATCACCGTGCAGTACGACCCGGGTGTTCCCACCGCGGACGGCAACATCAACGGGACCATCCGGTTCGGCAACCGCTCCTATATGACCGAACGCACCGCGCTGCACGAGATAGCCCACACCATCGGCGTCGGCACCAGCGGCCGTTGGGCCTCGCTCACCAGTGGCGGCACCTGGCGTGGCGCCGAGGCCACCCGGCTCGTCAAGCAGTACGACGGGTCCGGCGCCGCGCTGTCCGCCGGAGGTGGCCACTTCTGGCCGTACGGCCTGAACTACGAGAACGAGTTCTCCCAGACCGCCGCCGACCGGCACGTCAACATCGTCGCCGCGATGGTACGGGACGGCCTGTAGCGGGCCCGGTGGCCCGTCATGCGGCAGGGCTGTAGTCGGGCAGGACCAGGCTGGTGTTGGCGGCGCGGAACTCCTCGCCCGACAGTGCGGCGGGATTGAGCAGGGCCTCGTTGCGGGCGTCGAGCGCTTCCTGGGTGCCGGGGAGCATGGTGGCGGCGCCCGGGGCGGCCAGGGCCTGGTTCTGCTCGACGAAGGGGCGCACCGTCCGCTCGTAGGCGGCGAAGGCGTCCGCGTGGTCGGCGTGGGTGGCCAGTTCCCCGGCCAGGATGTACGCGTCCACGAGGGCGACGCTGGTGCCCTGGCCGGTGAGGAACGAGGCGGCGTGGGCGGCGTCGCCGACGAGGGCGACACGGCCGTGCGACCAGGCGGGCATGTGGATCTGACTGATGATGTCGAAGAACAGGTCGTCGGCCCCGCGCATGGCGGCCACCAGGCGCGGGAGGTGCCAGGCGGGCTCGGGGAACGTGGCGGCGACGAGGTCGCGTTGGGCCTCGGGGTCGCGGAAGGCGTCGAAGGGCGGCTCCTCCTGCCGGAAGATGAGGAACCCGTGCACACGGTCACCGGACTCGTGGGCGTAGAGGACGGCCGCCCGGCCGGGGGTGTTCCACTGGACCGCCTCGTGTGCGAGGCCGAAGTCGCCTGCGAGGGTGAACCCGGCGAAGGCATGGCCGAGGTAGCGGTGGAACCGCTCCTCGGGGCCGAACACCAGGCGGCGGGTGTGGGAGTGCAGCCCGTCCGCGCCGATGACCAGGTCGAAGGTGCGGTGGGCGCCGCTGTCGAAGGTGATCTCGACGCGGTCCCCGCGGTCGTCCAGGGTGGCGATGGAGTCGCCGAAGAGGAACTCGACCCGGTCACGGACCGGGGCGTAGAGGGCGTCCGCGAGGTCGCCGCGCCGCACTTCGAGGTCCAGGCCCTCCACGCTGCCGGTGATGACTTCGGGGCGGACGAAACCGACGAGGTGTCCGTCGCGGTCCACGAAGGAGATCTTGCGGCTGTCGACATGGGCCTCGCGCAGCCGCGGGAGCAGTCCCATGCGGTCCGCCACGTCGCGGGCCGGGCCGCGGACGTCGATGGGATAGCCGCCGCTGCGGATCGCGGCCGCCTTCTCGACGACGGTGACCTCGAAGCCGTAGTGATCGAGCCAGTAGGCGAGGGTCGGCCCGGCGATGCTCGCGCCGGAGATGAGGATCCTGCGGTGCGTGGGGTGGGTCATCTGGGGGGTTCCTTCCGTGGGACGCCCGCTTATTTACGTACTGTAGGTATCTTTTTTGGGAACGGTCGTGATGCTACAGATACCTACGTTAGGTAAGCAAGTGCGGTCAGGTCCGCCCCTCAGCCGAGCAGGTCCATGAGGGGTGCGAGCCCCGCCGGGCGCTGGTCGGCCGGCAGATGGTCCACGAAGTGCACCGGACAGCCCAGCGCCGCCGCGCCGCCGTCCGCGACGCGGCTGTCGCCGACCATCAGCACTTCGGAGGGAGGCAGCCCGAGCGCGTCGCACGCGGCGCGGAAGATGGCGGGCGCGGGCTTCTGGACGTTCAGCTCGTAGGAGAGCACATAGGCGTCCACCAGCCCGTCCAGCTCATGGGCCCGGAAGACAGGCCGCAGGTCCCAGCCGATGTTGCTGACCACCGCCACCTTGATGCCACGTCGGCGCAGCTCCCGCAACGTGGCCTCGGTGTCCGGGTAGGGCCGCCAGGCGGCGGGCGTGCGGTGGCGGTCGTACAGCGCCCGCGTCAGCTCGGCGCCCGGCAACCGGGCCTCCTCGATCAACGCCGTATAGGCCGCCCGATGCTGATCGGCACTCAAGTCCCGTTCGCGCCATCGCTGTTCGAGATGCGCGGGAATGTGCCGGGGCTCCGGTCCGCCCGGGAGTGCCCCGCAGTCGGTCAGCCGCCGCACCCAGTCGGCGAACTCCTCACCGTCCGCGGGGACGGCCGCCTCAGCCAGCGCCGCGGCGAGCCACTCCTCGACCGACTCGATGCGCATCAGCGTTCCCGAGAAGTCGAACATCACCCCGTTGACCATGTCCGCGATCGTAGCCCCGCCGCCACCCGCGTGCGCCGCTCTTTACGCCTGAGGTAATCGACGTTCGCTCCCCTCCCCCGGCAGGATCACCCGTATCGGACGCACAGTGTGAGGAGAGCGCCATGACCATCACGTCCACCGAGACCACCCGCGCCGTAGTGCGGGAGTTCCTCGCGGCCCGGGCGGCCGGGGACGTCCGGCGGCTCACCGGGCTCTTCGCCGACGAGGTCGACTGGCTGCTCGCCGAGAACCCCACGGTGCCGTGGATCCGCCCGCGCTCCACCGCCGCCGAATGCGCCGCGCAGTTCACGGAGCTGATGGAGCACACCGTGGCCGAGGACGCGCGCGCCTCCGTCGACGCGTTCCTCGTCGACGGCACCGACGCCGTGCTGACAGGGCATCTGTCGGGGACCGTACGCGCGACGGGGAAGTCCTTCGAGGGCCCGTTCGCGCTGCGTCTCACCGTCGAGGACGGACGGATCACCCGGCACCACCTCTACGAGAACAGCCTGTCGATCGCCGCGGCCTGCGCCCAGGGGTGAGGCCCCGGCTCAGCGGGACGGGTCGGCGATCCGTACGCGGTCGCTGTCGCCGTCGGACAGGAACGACGACACGCTCCGGCCCTCCTCGGCGACGGCCGTGCGCTCGGCCCGGGAGAGGCCGCGCAGCGGGGTGACGGCCACGGTGCCCGCGTCGGCGGTCCAGGTCGCGGCGGCCCGGCCGTCGACCAGCACCACGCGGGCGCCCGCGACGGACAGGCCGCGGTGGGCGTCGTCGATGATCCGGCCGCGGTCGTGGTAGCCGAGGATCGCGTTGTCGAACGCGGGCAGGAACCGCACCGGGGCGGGTGTGCCGGGGTCGGGGCGCGGGGCGTCGGGCAGGTCGAGCAGTTCACGGCCGCGTGTGTCGCGGAAGGTGACCAGCTCCCCGCGGACGGCGGCCACCGCGGCGGGCAGTCCGGCGAGGCCGCACCAGGCGCGCAGGTCGGCCGAGGCGGCGGGGCCGAACCCGGCCAGATAGCGGCGCACCAGCGCCGCGCCGACCGGGTCGGTGCCCGGTGGGGCGGGCGGGTCGATGTCGCGGCCCAGCCAGCGGGCGTACGGGGTGTAGCGCACCCCCGACGCCCTGCGCCACAGCCCGCGCGGCGGCAGTTGTACGGCCGGGACGAGGGCGGCGATCGCCATCTCCCCCAGGGCCTTCGGGCCCGGCGCGGGCCAGCGGTCGGCGAGCGCCCGCGCGACCTCGGGCATCGAGCGGGGCTCGCCATCGGCCAGCACCGCTCGGGTCGCGGCGGCGAGTTCGGCGAGGTCCACCCCGGCCAGCTCGCGACGGTAGACGCCCGTCACCCGCTGGCGCAGCATGGCGTCGTGGCGCGCTCGCCAGGCCAGGGCGTCGGCGGCGGTGACGAGGTGGACGGTGCGCCGCATGAGGTGGGTGCGCACCACGCGCCGCCCGGTCAGCAGGCCGTCCAGCGCCGCCGGGTCGAAGGCGCGCAGCCGCGACCAGAGGCCGGTGAACGGTGCCTGCGGCTCCTGCGCTTGCAGCCCGCCGAGGTGGGCGACGGCGTCGAGGACCGGTAGGTCGGCGCGGTCGAGCAGCAGCTGCCGGGCCAGCGTGGCGCGGCCCAGCGCCCGGTTGTCGAGAACGGTCATGGGGACACGATCACCGGGGATGCGGTCAGGTTGTGACCGCATCCCCGGTTCGGCCGCCACCGGTGTGCGTCACGGCACCCGCGGGCCCCGGTACTCGCTCATCGCGTCGATGAGCCAGCGCGCCAGATAGTCGGCGAACGAGGAGCGCGGGAAGAGGCGGTACGTCGGTGCCTCGTCCAACTGCCAGAGCAGCACCGCTACCGGGCCGACCGTGGTGGACACCGCCCGCCCGGGGCCGAAGGCCCGCGGGTGCAGGTCCAGGGGGCAGCCCTTCTCCAGCACCTGCCGGGCGGCGGGGCCCCTCAGCTCCAGCGTGGTGCGGTTCGCCGAGACGTCCACCACCGACCCCGGGTCCCCGGCGAGCGCCTCCCGCAAATCGACCGCCACGGCGGTCCCGTCGGCATGGCACAGCACGAGCCATTCGTCGGGGCCGAGCCACAACACCGTATGGGGGCCGGATGTGGTGGTGTGGCCGCAACTGCGCGGAAGGGGCGCGCCCAGGGTCTTCGCGATGCGGTCGGCCGCTTCGGAGGCGGGGTCGACACGCACGTTCACCATGGTGATGAACGGCCATTCGGCGAGCCGTACGCCGCGCGCGCCGGTGACGGCGGCATCACGCATCGGCTCCTCCAGATGGGCCAGCGGGCTGGTGCGCAGTGCCACCGGGCCCGCGCCCGCGTCGTTCGTCGGCTCAGCCATCGCGCTTGGTCCCTTCGGGGTCGTACAGGACGGTGTCGGCCACCTCGACGGGCACCAGCTCCTCGCCCACCGGGGCGAGCAGGGTCTCGCCGATCCTGGCCCGCCCGTCGGCCACGAGGGCGAGGGCGAAGGGGCGGCCGAGGGCCGGGCTGTGGTAGCTGGAGGTGACGTGGCCGAGCATCGGCACCGGCCCGGCCTCGGGGGTGATCGGCACACCGGGGGCGACGAGCTGGGCGCCCTCGGGCAGCCGGGTCCTGCCGTCGCTCGGCAGCAGGCCGACCAGTTGCTTGCGGTCGGTACGGGAGGTGTCGGCGCGGGCGTAGGACCGCTTTCCGACGAAGTCCTTCTGCTTGGAGACCACCCAGGACATGCCCGCGTCCTGCGGGGTCACGGTGCCGTCGGTGTCCTGGCCGACGATGATGTAGCCCTTCTCGGCCCGCAGGACGTGCATGGTCTCGGTGCCGTACGGGGTGATGCCGTACGGCCGTCCGATCGCGTACACCTCCTCCCACACCGCCTGGCCGTACCACGCGGACACGTTGATCTCGTAGGCGAGTTCGCCGGAGAAGGAGATCCGGCAGATGCGGGCCGGGACACCGGAGGCCAGGGTGGTCTCGCGGAAGGCCATGAAGGGGAACGCCTCGGCGGACAGGTCGACGTCGGGCGCGAGATGGGCGACGACCTCGCGGGACTGCGGGCCGACGACGGCGATCGTCGACCACTGCTCGGTCACCGAGGTGCAGTGGACGTCGAGTTCGGGCCACTCGGTCTGCAGCCACTCCTCCAGCCAGTCCAGGACCCCGGCGGCACCGCCGGTCGTGGTGGTCATGAAGTAGCGGTCGTCCGCCAGGCGCAGCGTCACACCGTCGTCGAAGATCATCCCGTCGGACTTGCACATCACGCCGTAGCGGGCCATGCCCGGCTTCAGCTTCTTGAAGCCGTTGGTGTAGACGCGGTTCAGGAACTCCCCCGCGTCCGCGCCCCAGATCTCGATCTTGCCGAGGGTGGTGGCGTCCATGAACGCCACCCCCTCACGGGCCGCGCGGCACTCGCGGGCCACGGCCGCGTCCATGTCCTCGCCGGGCCGGGGGAAGTACCGGGGGCGCTTCCACTGACCGACGTCCTCGAACACCGCGCCGTGCGCCACGTGCCAGCCGTGGATGGACGTGGTCCGCTCGGGGTCGAACAGCTCGCCGCGCTCGCGCCCGGCCAGGGCGGCGAAGGCGACCGGGGTGTACGGCGCCCGGTAGGAGGTGGTGCCGATCTCGCCGGGGGACGCGCCCGCGCCGAGCGCCTCGGCGATCACACCGATGGCGTTGACGCCGGACGTCTTGCCCTGGTCGTTCGCCGTGCCGAGCGAGGTGTAGCGCTTGATGTGCTCGACACCGCGCATACCGGAGCCGACCGACCGCCAGACGTCGGCGACCGTCACATCGCGCTGGAGGTCCACGAAGTGGGTGTCCCAGCTGCCGGGTTCGCCCTCGCTCGCGGGGACGAGCCACAGTGCGCGCACCGGAGCGGCGCCGGACCCCGCGTCGTCGGACGACGAGGGCACGGGCACCGGGAACCCGGCGTCCGTGGCGGCCCGCGCACCGGCCCGCGCCCCTTCGGCCAGAGCGCCGTCGAGGCCGTACGTCCCGCGGGCGGCGCCGACGACCTGCTGGTCCCGCACGGCGCCGTCGGGCACGAAGGCCGTCAGGTCCTGGTCCCAGCGCAGCTTCCCCTGGCGCTGGCTGTGCAGATGCACCACCGGGCTCCAGCCGCCCGAGACGGCCAGCAGGTCGCAGTCGAACGACTCCGGGGCGCCGGTGAGGTGTCCGTCGCCGTCGAGGGCCCGCACGGTGACACCGGTCAGGCGGCCCTCGCCCGCGGTGGCGGCCACCGCGCTGCCCGTCAGCACCCGCACCCCGGTGGCCACGGCCACCTCGGCGGCCCGGTGGGTCAGCTCGGGGCGCGCGTCCACGACGGCGGCGATGCCGACCCCGGCGGCGTGCAGATCGGCGACCGTGTCGTAGGCGCTGTCGTTGGTGGTGCTGACCACGGCCCGCGAGCCGGGGGCGACGCCGTACCGGTTGAGGTACGTACGTACGGCCCCGGCGAGCATCACCCCGGGGCGGTCGTTGCCCGCGAAGACCAGCGGACGCTCGTGCGCGCCGGTGGCCAGGACCACCTGGCGGGCCCTGATGTGCCACAGCCGCTGGCGCGAGACGCCGTCGGACGGCCGGGGGGCGTCGGCGCCGAGGTGGTCGGTGCGCCGCTGGAGGGCCAGCACATAGTTGTCGTCGTAGGAGCCGACCGCCGTGGTGCGCCGCAGGACGACGACCTCGGGGGCGGCGTCGAGCGCCGCGCGGACCTCGGCGGCCCATTCGAGGGCGGTCTGCGCGCCGACCGTCTCGGTGCGCCCGGAGAGCAGCGCGCCGCCCGGTTCGGACCGCTCGTCGAGGAGGATCACACGGGCGCCGGAGCCCGCGGCGGCGGTGGCGGCGGCGAGCCCGGCCGGTCCGGCGCCGACGACGAGGACATCGGTGTGGACGAACTTCTTGTCGTACACGTCGGGGTCGGGCGTCGGGTCGAGCCGCCCCATCCCGGAGAGCGTGGTGGCGGACAGGCCGTCGTACAGCTCCGCCGTGGTCGCGGGCAGCATGCCCTCCGAGCACGGCCCGTCGATCTGCACCAGGGCGTTGGGCTCCTCGGGGCCCGCGGCGAGGATGCCGCGCGGGCGGCCGCGGTAGATCGACGGAGCGACCTCCACGAGCCCGCCCGCGAGCATCGCGGAGGCGACGGTGTCTCCGGGGTGCCCGGTCAGCTCGCGGCCGTCGACGGTGAAGCGCAGCACGGTCCCGCGGTCGACGCGGCCTCCGTGCGGGAGCCGGAATGGCTGGTCGGTCATCGGTTCCCTCCGGCCTGGGGAGTCGCGGGGCGGGGCTCGTCGAGCCGGTAGGTGGCCAGCAGCTCGTAACTCACGGTGTCGCGCAGGGCGTTGAACCAGCGGCGGCATCCGGCGCTGTGCATCCACCGCTCGGCGAAGGGCCCCTTGGGGTTGTCGCGGTAGAAGACGTACGCGGCCCACTCCTCGTCGGTGACGTCCGCGGTGTTTCCGGTGTTCCCGGGGTAGGGGACGTGGGCCTGTCCCCCGTAGTGGTACTCGGCCTCGTCGCGAGGACCGCACCATGGGCAGGTGATCAGCAGCACGGTGTTCTCCTCAGTGGGCCACGGCCGCGGCGCCGTGTTCGTCGATCAGTGCGCCCGTCGTGAAGCGTTCGAGGGCGAAGGGGGCGTTCAGCGGATGCGGCTCGCCGGTGGCGATGGTGTGGGCGAAGGTCAGGCCGGCGGCCGGCATGCCCTTGAAACCGCCGGTGCCCCAGCCGCAGTTGACGTAGAGGTTCTCGATCGGCGTGGCGCCGACGATGGGAGAGGCGTCCGGGGTGACGTCGACGATGCCGCCCCAGGTCCGCAGCACATGGGCACGGGCGAAGATGGGGAACAGTTCGACGGCGGCGGCCATCTGCTGCTCGATGACGTGGAACGAGCCGCGCTGTCCGTAGCCGTTGTACGAGTCGACGCCCGCGCCCATCACCAGCTCGCCCTTGTGCGCCTGGGACACGTAGACGTGCACATGGTTCGACATCACCACGGTGGGGTGGACCGGCTCGTGCAGCTCGGACACCAGCGCCTGGAGCGGGTGGGACTGGATCGGCAGCCGGAATCCGGCCAGCTCGGCCAGGACGCTGCTGTGCCCGGCGGCCGCGAGGCCGACCCGGCCCGCGAGGACGCGCCCGCGGTTGGTCTCCACGCCCACGACCCGGTCGCCGTCCTTGACGAAGCCGGTGACCTCGCAGCCCTGGATCAGGTCCACGCCCATCTCGTCGGCCTTGCGCGCCAGCGCCCAGGCGACGTGGTCGTGCTTGGCGATACCGGCCCGCGGCTGGAAGGTGGCGCCGAGGACCGGATAGCGGGTGCGGGGTGAGACGTTGAGGATGGGGCAGACCTCGGCGACCTCGTCCGGCTCCAGCCACTCGGCGTCGACTCCGTTGAGCCGGTTGGCGTTGACCCGGCGCACGCTGTCGCGGACGTCCTGGAGGGTGTGCGCGAGGTTGAGGACGCCGCGCTGGCTGAAGAGGAAGTCGTACTCCAGCTCCTCGGGGAGCACCTCCCACAGTTTCAGCGCGTGCTCGTACATCGCGGAACTCTCGTCCCACAGGTAGTTCGAGCGGATGATCGTGGTGTTGCGCGCCATGTTGCCACCGGCCAGCCAGCCCTTTTCCAGGACGGCCACATTGGTGATGCCGTGGTTCTTGGCGAGGTAGTAGGCGGTGGCCAGGCCGTGGCCTCCCGCGCCGACGATGACGACGTCGTACGAGGAGCGCGGCTCCGGGTTGCGCCAGAGGAAGTCCGGATGCTCCGGCAGCGGCTGGGTGGTCATGCCGCGTCTCCGTTCAGCTGGGGAGGTTCAGGTGGGCGTAGAGGGGGAACGCGCCGGCGAGCTTGTCGACCCGGTCGCGCAGCAGGTCCGCCTGCTCGTCGCCGAACCGCTCGTCCTTCAGGGCCTGGGCGATGATGTCGGCGACCTCGCGGAACTCCGTCTCGCCGAAGCCCCGGGCGGCCAGCGCCGGGGTGCCGATCCGCAGCCCCGAGGACACCATCGGCGGGCGTGGGTCGAACGGCACAGCGTTTCGGTTGACGGTGATGCCGATGCGGTGCAGCCGGTCCTCGGCCTGCTGCCCGTCGAGGGCGGAGGCCCGCAGGTCGACCAGGACCAGATGGACTTCGGTGCCACCGGTCAGCACCGTGATCCCGGCCTCGGCGACGTCGTCGGCCAGCAGCCGCCCGGCGAGGATGCGGGCACCGGCCAGGGTGCGCTGCTGGCGCTCGGCGAACTCCTCGCTCGCCGCCACCTTGAAGGCCACCGCCTTCGCGGCGACCACGTGCTCCAGCGGGCCGCCCTGCTGGCCGGGGAAGACCGCGGAGTTGATCTTCTTGGCCAGGTCGGCGCGGCTGAGGATCACCCCGCCGCGCGGACCACCGAGGGTCTTGTGCGTGGTGGTCGTCACGACGTCGGCGTACGGCACCGGGCTCGGGTGGAGCCCCGCGGCCACCAGCCCGGCGAAGTGCGCCATGTCCACCAGCAGATACGCGCCCACCTGGTCGGCGATGCGCCGGAACGCGGCGAAGTCCAGCCGCCGGGGGTAGGCCGACCACCCGGCGACGATCATCTTGGGCCGGTGTGCGAGAGCGAGCTGCTCGACCTCGTCCATGTCGACGCGCATGTCGGATTCGCGCACGTGGTACGGCACGACGTTGTACAGCTTGCCGGAGTAGTTGATGCGCATGCCGTGGGTCAGATGACCGCCGTGCGCCAGATCGAGGCCGAGGATCGTGTCGCCGGGCTCCAGCAGCGCGAACATCGCGGCCGCGTTGGCCTGGGCTCCCGAGTGCGGCTGGACGTTGGCGGCCTCCGCGCCGAAGAGCTCCTTCACCCGGGCGATGGCCAGCCGCTCCACGATGTCGACGTGCTCGCAGCCACCGTAGTAGCGGCGGCCGGGGTAGCCCTCCGCGTACTTGTTGGTCAGGACCGAGCCCTGCGCCTCCATGACCGCGGACGGAGCGAAGTTCTCCGAGGCGATCATCTCCAGGGTGGACTGCTGACGGTGCAGCTCGGCGTCCACCGCGGCGGCCACATCCGGGTCGAGGGTGCGAAGCGGAAAGGAGAGTTGGGAGGTGAGGGAGGTGTCCGTGGTGAGCGACGGGGTGGTTGCCATCTGTGCACCATCCTGAGAGCCAACTAATGGGCAACTGATATATCAGCCTGTGCGGTAAGGTATGGGAGCTCGCCGGGACAGGTCAAGGGGGCTTCATGCAGCACGTGGCGACCGAGCCGAGGGGCGAGGAGCTGTCCCTCGCTGAGCGCGCCTACCGCGCCATCCGCGACCGGCTGGTCATGCTCGAGATCCGCCCGGGCGCGCCGATCAACGAGGACCAGCTGGCGCAGTCGCTCGGCGTCGGGCGGACACCGGTGCGCGAGGCGCTCAAGCGGCTCCAGTACGAGCGCCTGATCACCACCTATCCGCGGCGCGGCACCTTCGCCACCGAGGTCAACATCACCGACCTGGCGCATATCTCCGAGGTGCGCCAGGAGCTGGAGCCGCTGGCCGCCGCCCAGGCCGCGCGGCGCGCCACGGACACCGACCGGGCGGACCTGACGGCCGCGCTACGGGAGCTGGAGAGCGGGCATGCGCGCCGCCGCGACGCCGACGAGCTGATGCGTCTGGACCTCCAGGTCCACCGCGCCATCTACGCCGCCACCCACAACCCGTACCTGGAGGACACCCTCGTCCGCCACGACAACCTGGCCACCCGCATCTGGTGCCTGTTCATCGACCGGCTGTCGGACATGGCGGGCCACATCGAGGAGCACGGGCCGCTGATCGAGGCGGTCGTGGCCGGTGACGCCGAGAAGGCGGCACAGCTCGCCCGCGATCACGTCGAGGGCTTCGAGCGGGCCATTCGCGCCGCGATCTGAGGCGCCGGGCGTCAACTCAAGTGCCGTAGGCGTCAGTTGGAGCACCGTACGCGTCAGTGCGCGGCCTCCCGGGAATCGTCCCGGCGCATGCGCGGCCTGCCCGCCAGGGTGGTCCACAGATGCGGTGCCACGTCGTCCTCCGGGAGTTGGGCGATCATGAAGCGGACGCACCGCTCGATCTTGACCCGCCACAGCCGGGCCGCCTCGTTCCCGTCGGCGTTGCGCAACGCCTCGTAGACGGCGGTGTCCTCGTCGGTGATGGTGTCGCACGCCCGGCTGTAGTTCATCTCCAGCACCGCGACGAACATGCGCAGCCGGGCCGTGAGCCGTTCGAAGGTCCGGGCCGCCTGCGGAAGGTCCGCGGTGCGGGCGACGGCGTCCTGGAACCGCAAGTCGACTTCCCGCACCCGGACGTGATCGCCGTCCCGGGCGGCGTCGCGGACCTCCGCCAGGGCCGCCGAGGCCACGGCCAGGGGTTCGCGCCCGAGCATGGCGACGCGCCGGATGAGCAGCGCGCCCAGGCTGGCGCGCAGGGCGTACAGGTCCAGGACGTCCTTCGCCGTGACGGCCGGGACGGCGGTCGCGCCGCCCGGGAGCAGGTCGAGCATGCCCTCCTCGGCCAGCGCCCGCAGCCCCGCGCGGACGGCCCGGCGCGAGAGGCCGAGACGGCTCGCGAGCGGCGCCTCGCGTACGCGGCCACCGGGCCGGAGTCGACCGGCGAGTACGGCCTCGCGCAGCAGGCCGACGGCGGGGTCGGTCGTGACGGGGGCGCCGGGCGGACCGTCGGGCGATGTGATCCGGGTCGCTCCGGGGGCGATGGCACGGTCGGGTGCGCGGCCGCCCCGGGGGTGCGAGTCATTGTCAGGGCCGCAGATGGCCGGAATGCCGTACGCGGGGCGCGGGGCGGCGATCCGGGTGAAGGGTTCGGCGGAGGGGACCCATGTGGTGGACCAGGTCAGCAGCGCGGCACGCAGGCGCGGCACACCGGGCGCGGCCTCCTGAGGGACCTGGGCGTCGGTGGCGAAGAGGCGCCGGACCTCGTCGGTCCACGCCTCCGGGCCGGGCACGTGGTGCACGCGCAGCCGCGGGGAGGCGGCAGCGTACGGCGACTCGGGGCCGGCGCCGTCCTCCTCCGGGAGGCCGTACGCGAGCAGGTGCACCACTCCCCCGGTGTCCGCCGCCGACCGCGCCTGGTCCAGGAAGGCGCGCAGGGCGGTGTGGTCCGCAGGCCCCGGACCGCGCAGCGCCGCGAACGCGCAGGCAACGGCCAGGACATGGGCCACATCCCGCTCCTGGCCGAAGAGCCGGGCCGCGGACGCCGCGGCGGTGGCGCCAGCGGCGGTGCCCGCGGCCGTGCCACGGCCCGTCCGGGCCGCCACGGCGAGCACGCACACCGGTGGCGCGATGAACAGCCCGACCACCTCGTCGGCGCGCTCCGGCAGGGACCACGCCCGGCGCGGCCCGGCCGTGCCGCCCGCCCCCGGCTGCACGCGGTAGGCCCGCCAGATCCGGCTCACGGTGCTCTGGCTCAGGCCGGTTTCGGCGGCCATGGAACGGGTCGACCAAACGTGTCCGGCACCGGGCGGCGGTGGGGTGAGGGTGCGGACGAGGACGTGCGCCACCGTGTCGTCGTCCGCTGCGGGAGGCCGCCCGGGACGTGGCTGCTCGTCCAGTCCCGCCAGCCGCTCGGCGAGGAAGCGGGCGCGCCACTTGCCCACCATGTCGCGGGAGATGCCGAGGCGTCTGGCCACGCCCAGGTTGGTGGGCTCGTCCTCGCAGGCCAGCACGATGCGCGCGCGCAGCGCCCGGGCCTGTGAGCAGCTGCGGCTGCGGGTCCACGTGCGGAGTGCGGCCCGTTCGTCCTCGGTGAGGACCACGGCGTCGCGGGGGCGGCCTGCCATGGCGGGAACCGTAGCCGAACTTCTGATTCAGGTGTACCCCCGGGCCGGAGTGGATGCCGGAGGCATTGTTGGCCGCCTGTGGCGTTCACATACTTCGATGCCAGCCGGCGGCCACGCTGCCGGTGTCCCCAGGAAACCGTGAGTCCGCGACCCCGGAACCGCGGTGTGCCGGGCCCGGGCCGCCCCCACCGGCGCGGCGACCGGGCGTCCGGCACCGACGCCACGACATCAACCCCGACCTGGACCGGACGGCCCCGCCTCGGGCACGTCCGGGAACCGCTCCCGGAGGCTGTGATGACCGCAAACGCAGGAAACCGAGTGGACGACGCGCCCCTCTCGGGCTTCCACAAGAAACTGGCGCTGTACTCCTCCGGAGGCCCGTTCCTCGACGGCTACGTGCTGAGCATCATCGGCGTCGCCATGGTGCAGATCACGCCGCAGCTGGACCTGTCCGACTCCGCCCAGGGCCTCATCGGCGCCTCGGCACTCATCGGCATCTTCCTCGGTGCCTTCGTGGGTGGCTGGCTGACCGACAAATTCGGCCGGCAGCTCCTGTACACCATCGACCTGATCGCCATCATCGTCTGCTCGGTCGCCCAGTTCTGGGCCGCCGATCCGGTGTGGCTGTTCATCCTGCGCCTGCTGATCGGCATGGCGGTCGGCGCGGACTACCCCATCGCCACCTCCCTGCTGGCCGAGTTCACGCCGCGCCGCTACCGGGGGCCGCTGCTCGGCGGCCTGGTCGTCATGTGGTTCGTGGGCGCCGCCACCGCGTACGTCGTCGGCGAGATCCTGCTGTCGGTCGGCGACGACGGGTGGCGGTGGATGCTCGCCAGCGCCACGCTGCCCGCCACGATCATCGTGCTGCTGCGCCATGGCACGCCCGAGTCCCCGCGCTGGCTGGCGAACAAGGGCCGCACCGACGAGGCCGAGGCCATCCTGAAGAAGGTCTACGGTCCCGAGGCGACCATCGCCGACCTGTCGGCGGAGGAGCACGAGGACGTCGACGTCAAGGCGATCCTGCGCTCCGGCTACGGCGGGCGGATGCTGTACATCTGTGTGTTCTGGACCTGTTCGGTCGTGCCGCTGTTCGCCATCTACGCCTTCGGCCCGAGGATCCTGGACGCGCTTCAGCTCAAAGGCGGCCTCGCCAACATCGGGGAGGCGCTGATCACCGTCATGTTCCTGGTCGGCTGTGTGATCGCCCTGCTCGGGGTGAACCGGATGGGCCGCCGCACCCTGGTCATCCACAGCTTCGTCTGGTCGGGCCTGGCCCTGCTGGTGCTCGGCATCTTCCCCCACGCCCCCTCCGGCGTGATCATGACCCTGTTCGCCCTGTACGCAATCATCATCGGCGGCACCCAGATCCTCCAGTGGATCTACCCGAACGAGCTGTTCCCGACCGAGGTACGCGGCTCCGCCGTCGGGCTGGCCTCCTCCGTCAGCCGTATCGGCGCCGCCGTCGGCACCTATCTCGTCCCACTGGCCCTGTCCAGTTGGGGCATCGGCGGCACCATGATCGCCGCTGCCGCGATCAGCCTCGCCGGCGCCGCCGTGTCCGTCGTGTGGGCACCCGAGACCCGGGACATGGCCCTCCACGAAGCCGCCGCGCTGCATCCGCGGGCCGCAGCAGAGCCCGCCGAGCGCCCGGCCGGAGTCTGACCACCGCGACCGTCACCCGCTTCGGGTGCAGGAGGGTATCGATGAAGGACGTAGTGATCGTCGGAGGCGGCATCGCGGGACTGTCCGCGGGCTGGCGACTGCGGCACTGGGACACGCTGCTGCTGGAGTCGGAGGGCCGCGTCGGCGGGCGCATCCGCTCCGAGCGCCGCGGACCGTACTGGCTCAACTGGGGCGGTCACGTCTACGCCGGGGGGAACTCCTCCACGGCGTGGCTCCTGCGCGACACCGGCATCGATTCGACGCCGGTGACGGGATCGCTGGCCGGGCTGCACATGAACGGCAAGCTCCTGCTCAACGGGCGGGTGGAGAGCTATCCGTTCCGCATTCCCATGCCGTGGTCCGCCCGCACCGGGATGGTGAAGGCCGGGGCCAAGGTGGCCCTGGCCGTCGCCCAGTACGCGCGGATCGTGCGGCTGCGGCGCGGCGAGGACGAGGCCGCCCGGCAGCAGCGGATCTACGACTTCATGAACGACCGCAGCTTCTCCGACTTCGTGGGAAACCTCCCCGAAGACGCCGAAGCGCTGTTCAAGCCCACGGTGACCCGCTCCGCCGCCGACATCGACCAGATCTCCGCCGGTGCCGGTGTCGGCTACTTCAGCCTGGTGTGGAACATCGGCGGTGGCCTCAACCAGAGCATCCTCGGCGGGCCTTCCACTCTCACCGGGGGCATCGCCGCGGCCCTGGCGGACCGGGTGCGGCTGAACGCGGCCGTCGACGAGATCGTGCACAAGAAGGACTCGGTCGTCGTCCGCTACCGGCAGGACGGGGTCGAGCAGGAGGTCGAGGCACGCTGCGTGGTCCTGGCCACCCCCGCGACCGTCAGCCACCGGATCGCTGTCGACCTCGACCGTGACGTCCGGGAGGCCCTGTCGAAGGTGGTCTACGGCCCGTATGTGAGCGCGGCGTTCCTCACCGATGAGACGGAGCGTCAGGTGTGGGACGGCGCCTACGCCATCGCGACGCCGAAGCGGTCCTTCAACGTCGTGCTCAACATGTCCAACATCGCCCGCGGTCTGGAGCCGGAACGCCGGCCCGGCAGCAGCATCATGACCTTCTCGCCGGGCAGTCTGGCGCGGGCGCTCCTCGAACGCGACGACGACGAGGTCCGCCGCACCTACCTGGACGACCTCGGCCAGGTCCTGCCCGGCTTCCCCGACAAGGTCGTCGAGGCCGAGGTGCAGCGCTGGCCCACCGGCGCGCCCTACTGCTTCCCCGGCCGCGGGAGGCTCCAGTCGACGCTGACCCGCCGCGGCGGCCGGGTGCTCCTGGCCGGTGACTACCTCGGCACCCTCTACACCGAGACCGCGATCCAGACCGGTCTGTCCGCGGCCCAGGAGGCCCAGAGCCTGCTGGCCACCGACCGGCAGACCACCCCGCACGGCGGCCTGGCGCCCCTGCACGCCGTCACCTGAGCCCATCGCCCCGTCACATCCCGACCCCATCCGAGGAGAGTGAAGAATGTCGTCACAGCTGAGCGGTGTCCTGACCGCCCTTGCCTCGCCGTTCGCACCGGACGGACAGCTCGACGAGAAGACCCTGCGCCGTCTGGTGGACCGCAGCGTCGACGGCGGCGTCGACGGCGTCGTGGCCTGCGGATCCACCGGTGAGTTCGCGGCGATGAGCGGCGCGGAGCGGCGCCAGGTGGTCGAGACCGTCGTCGACCAGGCGGCCGGACGACTGCCGGTGGTCGCGCAGACCGGGGCGCTCAGCACGAAGGAAGCGGTCGCGCTGTCCCGCCACGCGGAGTCCGCCGGGGCCTCGGTGCTGATGGTGGTGGCCCCGTTCTACGAGCCGCTCACCCTCGACGAAACGCTGCGCTATCTGCGGACCGTGGCCGATGCCGTGAACATCCCGATCATGCTCTACAACCTGCCCGACGCCACCGGTGTCCCGCTTCCACCGGACATCGTCGGACAGCTCGCCCGCGAGGTCGAGAACATCCAGTACATCAAGGACACCAGCGCCGACATGGCTCAGGCCGGGCAGCTGATCCACCGGTACGGCGACGTCATCTCCACCTTCATCGGCTGGGACAGCCTCCTGCTGACCGCCATCGCCGAGGGTGCCGCCGGTGTCATGGCCGGGACGGCGAACGTGATACCGGCCGAACTCGTCTCGATCCACCGCGCGTTGCGCGACGGCGACCTCGGGCGCGCGCGGGCCGAGTGGGCACGGATCTACCCGCTGATGGACACCATGATGTCCGCGCCCTTCATCCCGGCGGTCAAGGCCGCGCTGGAGGCGTCCGGCTTCCCCGTCGGCAGTCCCCGGGAGCCGGTGCTCCCCCTCGACGCCGCCACGGCCGCCAGGATCTCCGCCCTGATCGAGGAGCTGCCGCGACGGACGGCGTGACGCACCCCCGGCGCCCGCCTCGCCCCTCGCATCCCGGCTGAATTGCCACCACCACCCAGGGAGCCACTGATCATGACCACTGCCGCCGCCGGTCGCACGACCGTCACCGTTCGACGCGCCGCAGCAGACGCCCGGCCTCTGATCTCCGAGGCCGACCTTCCCCCGGCCCGCCACTTCGTGGACGGGACGTTCCTCGACGGATCGGCTTCGCCCGAGCGCGTCATCGACGTGGTCGACCCGAGCACCGAGAACGTCATCGCCCGGACCCCCGAGGGCACCGCCGGGGACATCGACCGAGCGGTGGCCGCCGCCGTCGGGGCCAAGGACCGGTGGGCGCGGCTGGTCCCCAAGGACCGCGCGGACGTACTGCACGCCATCGCCGACCGGCTGGCCGGGAACGCCGACCTCCTCGTCCGGCTGGAGTCGGCGAACACCGGCAAGCCGCTCGCGGTGTCGCGGGACGACGTCGACATGACCGTCGACACCTTCCGTTTCATGGCCGGTGCGGTGCGCTCGGCCACCTCGATGGCCGCCGGTGACTACGTCGAGGACCATCTGTCGGTCATTCTGCGGGAACCCCTCGGGGTCATCGGCGTCATCACACCGTGGAACTATCCCCTGCTCATGGCGGCCTGGAAGCTCGCGCCCATTCTCGCCGCCGGAAACACCCTGGTCATCAAGCCGTCCGAGCAGACCCCGCTGACCACGCTGAAGTTCGCCGAACTCGTCGCCGACCTGCTGCCGCCCGGTGTGCTGAACGTGGTCACCGGCTACGGCCCGGAGGCCGGTGCGCGGCTCGCCGAACACCCGGACGTGGACATGATCGCCCTGACCGGCTCGGTCCCCAGCGGCCGCGCCGTGGCCCGGGCCGCCGCCGACAACCTCAAGCGGGTACACCTCGAACTCGGCGGCAAGGCCCCGGTGCTGGTCTTCCCGGACGCCGACCTCGCGGCCGTCGCGTCGTCCCTGCGCACCGCGAGCTTCTGGAACGCGGGCCAGGAATGCGGGGCCGCCTGCCGCATCCTCGTCCATGAGTCGGTCGCCGGGCAGTTCGTCGACCGTCTCGTGGCGGAGGTACGGACGCTGGCCGTCGGCGATCCGCTCTCCGGCGAGGACATCGAGGTCGGCCCCATGGTCTCCAAGGCCCACTTCGACCGCGTCACCGGATACCTGGAGCGCGCCAAGGCCGAAGGCGCCCGCGCGGCGGCGGGAGGCGAAGCCCTCGAAGGACCCGGCTACTTCATCGCCCCGACCGTGCTGGTCGACCTCCCCGAGGGCGCCGAGGCCACCCGTCAGGAGATCTTCGGCCCGGTGGTCACCGTCGAGACCTTCGCCGACGAGGACGAGGCGGTACGCCGGGCCAACGACATCCCCCTCGGCCTGTCCGCGTCGGTGTGGACCGAGAACGCCCGCCGCAGCCACGCCGTGGCCGCCCGCCTCGACAGCGGAACGGTCTGGGTGAACTCACACCTCGTGCTGGCCGCCGAAGTCCCCTGGGGCGGCTTCAAGGGCTCCGGCTACGGCCGGGACCTGTCGGTCTACGCACTGGAGGACTACTCGCGCACCAAGCACGTCATGCACCACCACGGGCGCTGATCCCGCCCCTGGCCACATGGTCCCCCGGCTGCTCCGGCGCCTCCCAGACGGCGTGGTCGTGGGCGAAGAGCACACGGCGCGGTGCGAAGTCGGCGAGGCGGTCCAGCCAGGGCCGGTACGGAGGAAGAGGCGGCGTCAGACCGGTGCGGGCGGCGTGGCGGGCCAGGTGCTCGGCACCGAACTCGGAGGCGGTGTCGTGGGCCTGGCCCGCCAGGACTACCGTGCCGCCCGGCCGAAGGACGACGAGGGACTGGTGGCCGTCGGTGTGGCCGGGGGTGGGGACGATGTGGACGCCGGGCCAGACCTCGGCCTCGCCGGTGAGTTCCGTATACGTCGCGCCCGGGAAGTCGATCAGCTCGTCGATGGTGTGACCGCCCCGGCGGGCGGTGGCCAGTTCCGTGGCCTGGACGAGGACGGGGGTGCCGGGCAGCAGGAGGTTGCCGCCGCAGTGGTCGAAGTGGAGGTGGCAGTTCACCACGAGGGTGATGTCGGCGAGGGCGGCACCGGCCGCCGCCAGGGCGGCCGGGAGTGCGCGGCGGTGGGGGCGGTAGTGGGCGTCGGTCTCGGGGCTGCCGCTGCCGATGCCCGTGTCGAAGAGGAGGAGACCCCGCTCGTGCCGCACCAGATAGCCGAGGACCGGTTCGACCCTCGGGTGCGGGCCGCCCGTCTCGGCGGACGGGCGGATGAAGCAGCCGAGGCCGAGCCGCCGGATCCGGATGTCGTTCGCCATGGCCCCAGCGTGGCAGACCCACCGCGGCCCGGCGCCCGCCTCTGCCCTGGGCAGAGGCGGGGAGTCAGGGGGTCACCTCACGCCCGCCGGCCGCTCCACCGAAAATCGTGCGGGGTCAGGTATCCAGAGAGGTGGTCAGTCGGTCTGGAACTGCCACACCGACCGCAGCACTCCGAAGGAGTCAGGCATGATGCGCCGCCTCACCACCACAGCAGGAATCCTGGCCGCCGCGGGAGCCCTCGTCCTCGGCATGGCCCCCTCGGCCTCCGCCGCCCACGGCGACCTCTTCAACAGCACCTGGCGCGTCACCAACCCCAGCGGCTGCGTCGCCGTACCGCTGGAGAGCAACAGGTTCCACGTCTACAACCAGACCAACGAATACGCTCTCGCCTACCAGAACAGCAACTGCACCGGGCCGGTCATCGATGTGATCCCGCCCGGTGGCCAGTCCCAAGGAGGCGCGATCGCCGTTCTGGGCCGAGCCGTCTGGATCAACTGACGAACGGCGGGGCCGGGCCAGGGGCCCGGCCCCGCCGCTGCTACCCGACCGCGTCGGCGGCCGTCAGCGCTTGTCGATGGTGATGAACGGGTCCCATTGGAAGTAGCCCACCAGATTCTGCTCGCTGTCCAGGATCTGGAAGTAGAAGTGGTAGGTGACCTGCCCGGTCTTTTCGACGTCCGCCTCCCAGTAGTGGTCCTCGTAGTCCTGGGTGACGAAGTCCGGCTGGTCGACGCTCCCGTCCTTCGGCATCGGATAGGTGCCGTCACCGATCACGACCCGCGGCTTGCTGATGAGGTGGTCGTTGCTGACGTACCGGTACAGCAGGGCGCAGTACTCGCTGTTGAGCGACAGCGTCGTCTCGCGCCAGCGGATGATGTCCCGGGGGTTGGCGCGGAAGTTCAGCTCGGCCCCCGAGGTGCCGACGACGCGGTCCTGCCGCGTCGTCATGTAGATCAGGCTCTGGTCGCAATAGGTGGGCTGGTCGGGGTTCTTCGATGCGTCGGGGTAGCGCTTGGCGATGGAGACCGCGTCGAACGCGATCATCACGTTGATGAACTCGGACATGTTCCTAACCCCTTTTCTCTGGCACCTTGTAGGCCATCGCCCGCGGGTAGTCGTGCCGGTGCAGGCGGACGCGGACCAGCAGTGGTCCGGCGTTGAGCGGGTCGGTGGGGTCGGCGAGGCGGGTCAGCAGCTCGTCCAGGTCGGCGGCGTGGGCGATGCTGATCCCGTTGACCGGGGTCTTCTTGCCGGAGAAGACATCGGCGAGGCGGTCGTAGTGCCACGGGTGGAGGACGTTGTAGAAGTCGGCCTCGTCCGTAGCGTCCCCGTCGTGCGAGTCCCGGTCGGCGTAGTAGGACGGGTGCACCAGCATCTGCTCGATGCCGTAGAAGTGCCCGTTGTCCATGACGAACACCACCGACCGCAGGCCGAGCCTGGTGTGGGTGGAGATCTCCTGGCAGGTCTCCTGGAAGGCGCCGTCGCCGACGAACACCATCGGGCGGGCGTGCTCGCGCTCGGGGGCGAGCGCGGCGCCGGTGGCCGCGCCGACGGACCAGCCGATGGACAGCCAGCTGATCTGCGACAGGAACCCGCCCGCCGGCAGGCTCAGGTTCATCGAGCCGATGAGGGAGAACGCGGCGTCGGAGACGACCGTCCAGTTCGTCCGCGTCTCATGGCCCAGGAAGTGGTTGATCCGGTCGAACACCCCGTCGTAGGTGAGCCGTTCGGAAGTGTCGGAGCGGCGGGACCGCGAACCGCCGGTGCTGAGCGTGGCGCGGTGGCTCCGCAGGCTCGCGGGGCGGTCCTCGGGCGCGCCGTGGTGGGCGTGGGCCTCGGCGTAGTAGTCGGCGGTCAGGCCCCCGGAGCCGAACCGCTTGACCAGCGCGTCCTGGAGGGCGGGCAGCAGCCGCTCCAGCTGGACGTCGGGGAAGTAGCGGGTGCCGACGCTGACGCCGCCCTGGGCGGCCATCACCCAGTCGGTGCCGACGCACTGCTCCCCACCGAGGTTCTTCGACGTGGACCAGGCGCCGAGGCCGATCCGGCAGGTGGCCCACTCCTTGAAGATCCAGCGCACATCAGGGTGGCTGGCCCCGCCGTTGTAGACGCCGTGGAACTGCCGCAGTTCCTCGTCCACGACGGCCTTGGCGCCGACGGTGGTGCAGAAGGGCACTCCGGTGGCTTCCGTCAGGTCGATGAGCTGCTCGCCGAGGCGGAACCGGCCGATCTCCTCACCGGCCCAGATGATCGGGCGTGGCCTGCCGTCCGGGCCGGGATGCTCGTCGATCAGGGTGAGGACGGCGTCCACCGCGTTGTCCAGCATGTTCTGGTTGCGGGTGCTGAACGGGCGCTCACGGCGGAGCAGGGGCTGCGAGGGGCTTACGCAGGGCTCGTCCCACAGGTCCTCCATGACCTCCAGATAGACGGGCCTGCGCTCGGACAGGCAGGCGGTGAGCGCGGCGTCGATCTGGCCGGGGGCGAGGCCCGGGTTGGAGACGACCTGCGCTTCCACGGTGACCTGCCGGTAGACGTCCAGGTTGCTTTCGCGGCGCGGGCTCATATGGGAGGTGAGCAGGCCGATGGCGCGGTAGTTCTGCCACTGCTCGTAAGGCGGGCAGGCGTTGATGGCGACGAGCGGTATGTGCTCGACGTACGCGCCGCCGCAGGCGTTGAGCAGGTTGAACGCGCCGACGCTGTAGGTGACCGCGGCCGCGCCGATGCCGTGGATGCGGGCGTAGGCGTCGGCGGCCTGGCCCGCGCCGCCCTCGGTGGGGGTGCCGACCCACTCGATGTCGCCCTCGGCCCGCAGGGTGGTGAGGAACGGGCCCAGGTGGTTGCCGGGGACGCCGAACAGATGGGTGATGCCCAGCTCGGACAGCCGGGTGGCCAGATAGCGGGCGACCGTGCACTCGGGGTTGATCGCGGTCATGAACGGCCCTTCTGGTCCGGGCCCGGGGTGGTGACCGGCGGGGCCTGGTGGACGGCGGTGGCGGCGCGGACGGCGCTCTCCAGGGCGCCCTCGATCCAGGCGTGCTTGAGGGAGGTGTGCTCTCCGGCGAAGTGGACGGGGCCCTCGGGGCGGGAGACGTCGAGGTGGAAGCTGGTCATCTGGTGCGCGGTGTAGATGGCGGCCTCGCCGAACGCGTACGGGTCGCGGGCCCAGCTCTTGGTGGCGCCCCGGCCGGTGAAGAACACTTCGATGCGGCGACCGTGCACGGCCTGGAGGTTGCGCAGGGCGTAGACGTAGCGCTCGTCGTCGCGCATGGAGTCCCAGCGCGCGGCGTCGTCGGACCAGGAGTACGCGGCGAGCACCACTCCGCCGGTGCTGCCCTCGACCCGGTGCGAGGGGTAGTACATGAACCGGTTGGGGTTGTCGGTGGCGGAGCCCCCTCCGAAGCAGTGGGAGGCGGGACGGACGGCGGGGCCGCGCAGCGGCATGCCGCTGTTGAGCTTCCGCATGTCCTCGGTGACGCTGCTGTCCTTGACCGCGGCGCCCAGCAGATCGCCGGCGCCCGCCCCGGCGAACGCGAGGGCGGAGGCGGCGGCTTCGGTGCCGGTATCGATGGCCTGTGCGCCGCTCAGCTGGTACTGCTCGTAGAGGCCCGGGGCGATGCGCTCCAGTTCGTCGCGCCAGTCTTCCTCGGTGAACTCCCACCACCGGTGGCTGAACTCCAGCAGCACCTTGGTGGCCTGGTCGTAGTGGGTCTCGATGATGGCGCGGCGCTTCTTGTACGACATCGAGGGGACGATCTCCACGAAGCGCAGGGCGGAGAACGGGATCGTGACGATCGCCAGGTCCGCGGTCCACAGGCGCGGCGGGGCCTGCGGGGCGTTCTCGGCGACCGTCTGCACGGCCACGCCCCATCCGTCGGGCCCGACGGCGCCGGTGCCCTCGGGGTCGGCGTCGCGGCTGGGATCGCGGTATTCGAGGCGGATCATGCGGTGGCCGAGCTTCACCTCGTCGCGCAGGTTCTGGTGGAGGGCGTGCGGCAGCCGCCAACTGCCGCCGGGGATCTCCCAGTAGCGCACCCCGGGGTTGATGTCGCTGCGGCTGAGGAAGCTGTGGAAGAAGGAGAGGTGCAGCCGCGAGGACATGTTCTCCAGGGTGCCGACGGCCTCGATCGCCTCGTCGCTGAGCCCGCCGACGTCGCGCAGGAAGCCGCCCATGGAGTAGCCGTCGAAGTCGCGGATCACCCGGGCCCAGCCCTCGACCCACTGGTCGAACGGCTTGTTGACGCGCTTCCCGCCGACGATGTCGGAGTAGTAGTCGCGGACCGTCTCCAGCGCGTCGTCCACCATCTTCACGACGGGGGCGCGGACCTCGTCGCCGGTGAGGTGGAATTCCTCGTTGACGCGTTCGGGCGCGGTGCCGTAGTCGGCGCGCCGCACTTGGACGCGGTTGGCGCGGATCCAGGAGTTGCCGCGCTTGTCGGGCTCGCGGAAACCGGGGCTGTCGGCGCCGTACGTCCAGGTGTGGCCGGTGAACGAGGTGTAGGTGACCGGCGGGACGGGGACGTCGGAGCCGCTGCCGGTCGCGGGGTCGATGTCCACGTTGTAGAACTGGCGGCGGCCGAGCCCGAGCTTGTCGACCAGGGCGAGGACGAGCGGGTGGAAGTCGGGCAGCCGCATCGCCCCGGCCTCGGCGTACTGGGCGGAGTCGTCGAAGGGCTGGTGGTGCTTGGTGGAGCGGAAGGTCTTGACGCGTCCGCCGACGCGGCTGGCGTTGGCCTCCAGGATGGTGACGTCGTGACCGGCGTCCTTGAGCAGCCGGCCGGCGACGAGACCGGTGACACCGGCACCGATGATGAGGATCTTCTTGCGCGGGTGCGGGGTGGAGCCGAGGCCACCCGAGTCGATCAGCGTGTGGAGATAACCGAGCTTGAGATCGCTGTTGTCGGGCCCGACGAGAAGAAGTTCACGGGCCAGCCTGAGACACGTCTGCCAGCGCGCACGGGTGGCGGAGTTGCCGCGTGGAGTGTCGGTCATAGCCTGCGATCGTAGATATGCAGAAACGATTTACCGATTATTCCACCAGGTAATGCATTGGCAAAGTCCTAAAAATATCGAACACCCGGTTGGCGCAATTCCCGCTTGCCGATATTTTTCGAGGAGGGACCGAAGATCCGGCAGGGGCGGATGGGAAAATTAAGCGGCACCGGGGCCACCATACCCGCTCACCTGCCGGTTCTTCGAACTGGACAGCGAATATCAACCGTCATACGACGCGTTATCGCCGGGTCGAACGAGAATTCAGCGCGAAGCTCAGGGAGTGCCGCGCAGCACCGTGGTGGCCTTGTTCCCGGCGTAGTCCTCCAGCACCGCGACGACCTTGCTGCTCGGGCCCGACATGGTCACCGTCATCGCCGGAAGGGTCGTGCGGCCGCGGACAATGTACGGCTTGCTGCCCGATCCATAGGTCGTGGCGAAGGACTTCGGCTTGCCGTCCTCGAGGACCGTCAGCGTGTGCCAGTCCGGGAGGGTGGGGCGGGAGAAGGTGAAGGTGTTCCCCGCGATCTTCACGGCGGACTTGGGATAGGCGCTGATGTCGGCGTCGGCGAAGGTGCCGCGTACGCCGGTGGCCGTGCCGTCGGCGGTCTTCGCGGTGAGGAGGTACTTGTCCCCGTTGACCGGCACATCGGTGAGGGTGACATCCGATCGCTTGCCCGGCACGGTGACCTCCTTGGTGAAGGGCTTGGAGGTGTCGAGGCTGCGGACGGTTACGGTGACGGGCCCGCTGGTCCGTCCCGGGGACCATGTCGCCTTCAGGGTGCCGTCCGGTGCGGCCTTCGCGGTCACCTCGGACGGGGCGGTGGACAGGTCGAACGGCACGGTCGCTGGCTTGCTCCGGGTGCCGTCGGGGCCGACGGCGACGAGCTTGATCGTCCCGGAGGTGGCGGTGAACCGCTTGACGTAGTACACGTCGTCGTAGATGCCGCCGAGGTAGGTGTCGTCGAGGTAGACGTCGTAGCGGCGCACCGTGTCGTAGCCGCTGCGCTGCCAGGACAGGAACAGCTCGTCGCTTCCGGGCAGCAGTTGGTCGATGCGCAGCTTCTTCGGTGTCGCCGGGGTGCGGTCGACGCCGTCGTGCAGGGCCAGGGCGCCCACGTTGACCTGGTAGTCCTTGATCGGCTGGGCCCCCGCGGCCACGACGAGGCCGAGGGAGGCGATGCGCTGCCCGGCGTACTTCGACAGATCGGCGGAGACGGTGGTCCAGCCGTCGGTGCGCTTGCCGGATCCGGACAGCGGCACCTGCACCACCCTGCCCGGATCGGAGGCGAGCACCAGCGCGAGCCGGAGCTGGGAGTCGTCGTCCGCGGAGGGCTTGTTGTACGTCAGGGCGAGCGTCGACGCGGAAGTGACACTCAGGTCGCTCTTGTAGAGGCGTACGGTGTTGTCGCTGTCGAGCGTGCCGCTGAGGACCAGGGAGCTGCCCCCGTTGTAGCCGCCGATTTGTCGGTAGGAGAAGCGGTCGGCGGGCGTGTATTCCGGGCCGTAGTCGAAGTCGGCCTTGAGGGGCGAGCGTGCGGCGTCGATCCACCACTGCCAGGTCACCGGGATGTCCTGGAGGTTGATGTTGCCCCACTCGGCGTCATTGGACAGCTTGCCGTCGCTCCACGTCGACAGGCCGTGTCCGGTGTTGAAGGACGTGGCGAAGGTGCTGCCCTTGATGACGGAGCGCTCGGCGATGTACTTCGCCATGCCCTTCCAGGTGCCCTCCGGTGCGGTGGTCCCCTGGGAGGAGCCGGTCCACCAGCGGCGTTCCCGGTCGAAGACGGCCGACTGGGCCTTGTCGTCGGTCTTCTTGGCGTAGTCGGAGGAGACGAAGTCGGCGCCGAGCGTGGCGATGCCGTTCATCGGCGCGCCGTCGGCATCGAGGTTGTCGTCGAGGTTGTACGGCTGGTCGAACTGGTACATGCCCGCCTCGACACCGGCGAAGACGCTCTTGCGCGGATCGAGACCCAGGCTTTTGGCCTGGGTCTTGGAGCGGGTGAGCTTGGTCTTGTTCCACCAGTAGTTGAGGAAGATGGAGTCGGACACATCGCCCTCGGTGGTGTCCCGGACGAACGGGGCGTTCACCGCGTTGAACTCGTTCTGGTACGAGACCCTGCCGCTGGAGTTGTCGATGGAGTCGTACCACTGGAGGTACATGCCGCCGTCGCGCAGCTGCTTGAGGAATTTCTTGTAGGCGGGGATGTCGGCCGGGGCGACCGCGTCCTCCTGGTTGATGAAGTAGCCGTCGAAGCCGTAGTACTGGGCGACCTCGATGAGTTTCGCGGCGGCGGGAAAGCGGCCGCTGGCGTCCCGCTGGAGCAGTTCGGAGTACGTCTGGTCGCCGCGGTCGTTCGGGGAGAAGAACACGCAGCCGAGCGAGCGCACTCCGTTGGCGTGCGCTGCGTTGGTGTAGCCGGGGTTGGGGAGGTTGACCGCCCCGAACTCGAACCACTTCTCCTTCCAGTCGAGGTCGGGGTCGTAGTAATCCACGGGCACGCCCTCGGTGGGCATGCCGTGCCAGGACGCGTACACATCGGCGTACTGCCAGTAGTTGAAGAGGTACTGGCTGAACTCATTGGTGTAGGGGTGGCTCTCGAAGAACGCGTTGCCGTAGTCGCCCGCGAGGGTGAGCATCTGGGTGTCGGACGGCAGCGCCGGTGTGCGCTGGGTCGCGGCGTCGGGGGCTATGCGGGTCTGGAGGGGCACCTTGGCGCGCAGCAGTTCGGCGTCGGTGTCGTCCGCGGGGTTCCACCGCAGCAGATCGGTGGAGGAGTAGCCGTGCTGGTAGGGCTGGTGGGCGCCGACGGCGCTCTCCCCCGGCCAGGGGAGGGTGTCGCTCGCCAGGGCGGTTCCGGCGCCCAGGGTCAGGGCCAGGACCGCTGCCAGCACACCGGTGCGGGGGCGTCTTCCGGTGGTGTGGTGTCGTCGTGGTGGCCGTTGTCGTGCCATGCCATGTCCTCGCTTCCCTGGTGGGGGCGGATCGTGGTGCTCAGATCCCTCACGTACAGCTCGGTGCGGGCCCGTGCGGTGGCGCCCTCGGCGAAGCAGCGCGCGGCGGGCAGCTCCCAGACGACGGCGATGCGGCTGCGCGGCGGGACGGTGACCCGGCGGAAGGCGAGGAGTTCCCGTCGCCGGGGCAGGACCGCCCCGCCGGTGCGGTGGCCGAACAGCGGGACGACGACCTCGGTCCCGGTGGGGGCGGGGTTGGTGAGACCCACGTCGACGCGTACGGACCGCCCGGTGACGTCGGCGGTGAGGTGGTCGAAGGTGACGGTCCCGTAGCGCAGGCCGAAGCCGAAGGGGAACAGCACCGGGTCCGGCGCGTCCCGGTAGACGTCGGTGGCCGAGTGACGGTCGTTGTACCGCACGGGCACGGCCCCGGAGTGGCGTGGCGCGGTGAACGGCAGCAGGCCGACGGGCTCGTGGCCGCCGAGCAGCGCGGCGGTGATGGCGTCGGCGCCGTGGGGGCCGGGGTATCCGGCCCACAGCACGGCGTCCGTGTGGTCCGCCACGGTGGTGAGGACGTGCGGCCTGCCCGCGACGACCACGGCGACGACGGGGCATGCGGACCGGGCGCGTACGGCGGTGACCAGGTCGTCCTGGCCTCCGGGCAGCGACACGTCCGCGAGGTCGACGCCCTCTCCGCAGGTCGCCACCGTGGCGGGTCCCGCGACGGCCCCGTTGTCGGCGAAGGCGTCGTCGTAGGCGCGGTGGCTGGTCCCGCCGAGGGCGAGGATCACGACGTCGGCGCCGCTCAGCTCGGCCCGGGACGGCAGTCCTGGCGGGCACACGATCTCGGCATGGGGCAGCGCCCGACGCAGCGCGTGTCCCAGGGGGACTGCGGGCGACGACGCGGGGAGCGGCGGTACGTAGTCGCCCAGCATCGCGGTGGCGTCGTGGGCGTTGGGCCCGGCGAGCACCACCTTGGTGAGTGATTGCGGGGTGAGCGGCAGCGTGTGGTCCGCGTTGTGCAGCAGGACGAGGGACTGTCGGGCCAGGCGCCGGGACAGCCGGTCCGTGGTGCGGGCGGCCAGGGTGAGCCGATCGCGCCCGGGTGCGGGTAGGGCATGGCCGGTGTCCGTGCCCGTGCCCGTGCCCGTGTCCGGCAGCAGGCCCAGGCGGTGTTTGAGGGTGAGCACCCGGCGGCAGGCGGCGTCGACCAGCTCGGCGACGCGGGGGTCCTCGGCCGCGGCGGATTCCAGCAGGGCGAAGGACTCGTCCCACAGCGAGAGGTCCACCCCGGCGTCGAGCGCGGCCACGGCCGCGGCCTCCGGGCTTCCGGCCATCGCGGTCAGACGGTCCACCGCCCGGCCGTCCGCCATGACGATGCCGTCGAATCCGCACTCGGCGCGCAGGAAGGCGGTGAGCAGGTCGCGGTTGGCGCAGCAGGGCACGCCGTCGATGTCGTTGTAGGCGGCCATGAAGCCGAGCGCCCCCGCCTCGACCGCCGCACGGACACTCGGCAGATGCAGTTCGCGCAGGTCGCGGGGGCCGATGACGGAGGACTGGCCGTTGCGGCCGCCGACCGCCTCGCCCTGGGCGGCCAGATGCTTGAGTACGACGGCGACACCGCTCGCGCCGTCGTGGCCGCCCTGCATCCCGGTCACCACGGCGCGGGTGAGTTCGGCGGCGAGCAGCGGGTCCTCCCCGAAGCACTCCTCGGCCCGCCCCCAGCGCGGGTCGCGCAGCAGGTCCAGAGCCGACACCAGCGCCAGATGCACTCCGCTCGCCGCCAGTTCCGCGGCGACGGCCGCCGCCGCCTCGGTCAGCAGGGCCGGGTCCCATCCGGCGGCGACGGCCAGGTTGGTGGGCAGCAGCGTGCCGCCGAGGGCCTGGTGGCCGTGGGGCGCCTCCTCGGAGAGGAGCACCCCGATGCGGTGGCGTCCGCCCGCGGCCACTTCCTCCTGGACCAGGGCCGCGACCTCGGCGCGCTCCTCGGGCCGGATGCCGTCGTGCCACGAGCGGCCCGACCAGGCGTCGGCGCGGAACAGCCCGTACAGGGCGCCGAGGCCGCCCCAGCGCTCGATTTCGGCGCGGGCCCGGCGGGTGAGCCGGAAGCCGCCCCGGGGGCCGCGTTCGACGGCCTGCCAGCCGTACAGGCGCTGGTTGAGCTGGCCGACCTTCTCCCTCGGCGACAGCTCGGTGAGAAGGCGTTCGACGGTGGTGGCGGGCGCCGGGGCCTCCGCGTGGTCAGTGTTCTGCATGGGTGCGTTTCCGGTTCAGTACGTCCGCGTCGCTGACCGAGGTGTAGAAGGTGTGCCCGGTCGGCTCTGCGTGGATGAGGGAGGTGATGCCGCGGGCGCTCAGCGCGCCCGGGTCGGCGGCGGTCGTGGACGTGGCCAGGGCGGGGCGCGCCCCTGCGCGGGCGCGTCGCATCCAGGTCTCGAACACCCCGCCGCCCGGGGAGAGTTCGGCGCGGTACACGGGGACGTCCTCGCCGTCGACCGGGACCACGACCGCCTCGCGCCGGGGTGCGGGGCGGGGCCGGTCGCGGAGTTCGGCGGCGAGTGCGGCGAAGCGCCGTCCGATCGGCTTCACCGCGCCATCGGCGTCGATCAGGCCGAGGCTGTGTTCGAGGTCCGGGAAGTCCCCGAGCCGCCGGTCCACGTCGTGGGAGCACCACCAGGTGACGCCCCACAGCGCCTCGCTGTCGGCCGCCGCCCGTACGGTCCGTTCGAGGAAGTCGGGCGCCTGGTCCTCGGTGAGGTGGTTGAGCGGTGCGCCGACCTCCTGGAGCCACACCGGGCGGGCGGGGTCGGCGGCGAAGGCGCGGGACAGCTCGATGAGGTACGCGGCGTGGTGGACGCTCTCGTGGGACAGGGCACCGTACCCCTGCGCCGTGCCGTTGAAGATCCACGAGTGGACGACGCTCATGTGGCCGTGGCGTGCGGAGTGGGCCGGGACGAAGGCGTGGCCGTCGGCGTACCAGACCGCGTCGTATTCGGCGTTGAGCCGGAAGTGGCGGGGGTCGCGCGGCCCGGTGCCGTGCAGGGCGTCGAGCCAGGCGGTCACCTGGTGCGGGGTGGCGGCCATCGGGCTGGGGTGGACGGCCGAGGTGAACTGGTTGACCTCGTTGCCCAGGGTCAGCCCGAGGAAGTTGGGCAGGTCGTGCAGCTGCTCCTCGAACGCCTCCACGAGCCGGGCCTGGGCGGCGATGGCGTCGGGGTCGGTGAACATGCTGCGCCGGTGCCAGTCCGTCAGCCAGCTGGGCACGAAGTCGAAGCCGGACAGATGCCCCTGGAGGACGTCGACGCTCGCGTCGAGACCGGCCTCACCGGCTATCTCCACGACCGTACGGATGTCCCGCAGCGCGCGGTGGCGGATCAGGGTGCGGTTCGGCTGGACGACGGGCCACAGCGGCAGGACGCGCACATGGTCGATCCCCAGCCCCGCCAGGGCCGCCATGTCACGGCGGGTGCTCTCCGGGTCCGGGGCCAGCCAGGAGTAGAACCAGTCCTGGGAGGGGGTGTAGTTGACTCCAAACCTCAGCATCTCAACCTTTCAGGCCGCCGGCTTCCAGCCCGCGGAAGAAGTAGCGCTGGAGGACGGCGAAGAACGCCACGATGGGCACCAGGGCGATGATGGTGCCCGCCGCGATGAGGCGCGGGTCCTCGTAGAAGGTGCCGCGCAGCCGGTTCAGGCCGACGGTGAGGGTGTAGTTCTGTTCGTCGGACAGGACGATGAGGGGCCACAGGAAGTCGTTCCACGAGCCGACGAACGCGAAGATCGCCACCACCGCGATCACGCCCTTGACCTGGGGCACGGAGATCCGGATGAAGCGCTGCCAGGCGTTGGCGCCGTCGACGACGGCGGCCTCTTCCAGCTCGCGGGGCAGGTTGCGGAAGGCGTTGCGCATGAGCAGGACGTTCAGCGCCGCCACCAGGGTCGGCAGGGCGACCCCGAACAGCGTGTTCACCAGCCCGGTGGCCCTGACGGTGAGGAATTGCGCGATCAGGACGGTCTCGGACGGCACCAGCAGGGCGGCGACGCAGATCGCGGTGGCCACGCCCCGGCCGCGGAAGCGCAGCGTGCCCAGCGCGTATCCGGCGCAGGTGGCGCCGACGACGTTGCCCACCACGGCCATGGCCGCCACCGCCAGGGAGTTCAGCAGATAGCGCGGCACGGGGATGCGGTCGAGCACGGTGGCGAAGTGGTCGAGCGTGGGGTGTTCGGGGATCAGCTCGGGCGGCCGGGTGTACAGCGGTTCCCCGGCGCCCTTGAGGGACAGCGACAGCTGCCACACCAGCGGTCCCGCCAGGAGCACGGCCATCAGCAGAAGGATGAGACAGCGGGCGACGGAGCCCGGCGAGGCCCTGCGCCGCCGGGCGGCGACACCGCGCGTACCCGAAGAGGGCCGGGGCATCAGGAACTCCTCTTGCGCTGGAGGGCGAGTTGCGCGAGCAGCATCCCGCCGAGGATCACGAACATGAAGAGGCTGATGGCGCCCGCGTACCCGGTGCGCGCCTGCAACCCGGTGCCCTCCCGCTGGATCAGCATGGTCATGGTGAGGTCGCCGCCGCCCACTCCCCCGGTGCCGCCGGTGAGGACGTAGACCTCGCCGAATACGCGGAAGGCCGCCACGGAGGACAGCACGGCGATGAGTGTCATCGTGGACCGCACACCCGGGACCGTGACGGCCAGGAAGCTGCGCACCGCACCGGCGCCGTCCATCGCGGCCGCGTCGTACAGGCTCTTGTCGATGTTGGCCAGGGCGGCCAGGTAGATGACCATGTAGTAGCCGAGGCCGGTCCACACGGTGACGAACATGGCGCTGAAGAGCAGCAGCCATCGGTCGGTGAGGAAGGGAACGGGCTCGGCCACCATGTCGAGCGTGGCGAACAGGGCGTTGACCAGACCTCGTTTGTCGAGCATGTTCGTCCAGATCAGGCCGACGACCACGGGCGACATGACCACGGGCAGATACATGGTGGTGCGGAAGAAGCCGGACAGCCGCCCCGCGCTGCTCACCAACGTGGCGAGGATGAGCGGGAGGACCACCATGCAGGGCACCACGCACAGGGTGTAGAGCGTGGAGTTCAGCAGGGCGGTGGTGAAGCGCTCGTCGGCGAACATCCGGCGGAAGTTGTCCCAGCCGACGAACTCCCCCTGCCGCAGCAGGGTGGAGTCCGTGAACGACAGCCCCAGGGTGTTCGCGAACGGCACCAGGACCATCGAGACGATGACGGTCAGTCCCGGCAGCAGGAACAGCCACGGGGTCAGGCGCCAGCGGTGCGTAGTGGTCACTTGTCCGCTTTCAGTCGCTCGTTGGAGTAGCGGACGGAGGCGTCCAGCGCCGCCTTCACCGACTTCTTGCCCAGCAGGGCCTGGGCGATCTGCTCCCGCAGTGTCTGGCTGTCGGCCGCCCCGGAGAACGCGGGCGGCCACCACACCACGGCCTTCCTCACCTGGTCGGCGCTCTCCCGCCGCACCTTGGTGGCCGGGCTCCCGTCGTCCTTGGTGAAGTACGGGTCGTCCAGCGTCCCGGCGGACGAGGGGAAGACGGAAGCCTTCTTGGCGAAGCCGAGCTGGTTGGCGGAGTTCGTCACATAGGTGGCGAAGGCGGTGGCCAGGGTCTGGTTCTTGCTCGCGGCGTTGACGACCAGGGACTCCAGGTACATGTTGGGGGCGCTGTTGCTGATGCGCGGCCCGATGCCCAGGTTCTTGTAGACGTCCGGAGCGGTGGCCTTCAGGTCGTCCAGGGTGTAGGAGCTGCCGGGCAGATAGGCCAGGCGGCCCGCCTTGAATTCCTCCACCTCCTTCGTCTGGAGGTTGTTCAGCGCCTCCTCGCCGATGCCCTTCTTGGCGTAGAGCTTGCGGAACCGTTCGACGTACTCCACGCCCTTGGCGTTGTTGTACGTGAACTTGGCTCCGTGCGCGTCCATGAGCGGCACGCCGTACTCGCCGAAGGTCTCGATGGCGGGCATCCTGGCGATCATCATCGTGTCCGAGCACTTCTCGGCCATGGTTTCCGCCTGGTCGAACAGCTCGTCGTAGGTGGCGGGCAGCTTGCCGGGGTTCAGGCCGCACTTGGTGAACAGAGCCTTGTTGAAGAAGGACGGTCCGGTGTTCAGATACCACGGGTAGCCGTAGGTGCCGCCGTCCAGAGCCTTGAAGGTCATGGCCTCCCACGCCTTGCCGGCGTACTTTCCCTTGGCCTTCGGGTCGGCCTTGTTCACATCGAGCAGGACACCCGCCTTGGCCAGGGTGTAGGCGGACTCCGGGCCCATGTCGACCACATCGGGGAGGGACCCGGCCGCGGCGTCGGCCGACAGCTTGTCCTGGTAGCCCTCCGCGGGCTGGTCGACCCACTTGATGTCGGTGCCCGGGTGGGTCTTCTCGAACGAGGCGATGAGGCCGTTGAAGTACGAGGTGAACTTGTCGTTCTTCAGGTTCCAGGTCTGGAAGGTGATCTTGCCGGACACCTTTCCGTCCTGTGCCTTCTTCGTCTCGCCGCCGCCCATCACACAGGCGGACAGCATCAGGGATCCAGCAGCGAGTCCCGCGACGAGCGCGGTGCGTCTTCCCGCTGGCGTCATTCGTCGTCTCCTCATCTGGGGTGTGGGGTGGCGTCTTCGCATGCGGCGGGGCCGCACGTCTACCGCGTGCCGGTGGCGATCCGCAGGGTCGCCACCTGGAAGGGGCCGAGGCTCAGGGCCGCGCCGTCGGCGGGACGGGGCGTACCGGACGGTGTCCGGGGCAGGGCGGTGGGCAGGTCGTCCTCGGGCGCGAGCGCGCGTTCCAGCAGGTCGGTCTCCGCTACGACGGCGCCCGCGCCGAGTTCCGCGCAGGGGCGGAGCAGGGCCTTCGCCCGGCTGCCCTGCGTCTCGTAGATCCGTACGACGACGTCCCCCGAACCGTCGTCGGCGAGCTTGATCCAGTCGACGGCCGCATGCCCTTGCAGCAGCTCGATTCCCGCCAGGGGTTCGAGTGGCGGAAGCGGCGGGATGCCGGGCGCGTTGAAGGCGTACGCGGCCTCGACCGCGGCGGGGACGTCCGCGCCGGGAAGCAGCGCCCAGCGGAAGTGGTGGGTTCCCGCGTCGGCTTCGGGGTCGGGGAAGCGGCTGCCGCGCAGCAGCGACAGCCGGACGACGGTGGCGTCGCGGTCGGCGCGCGCGTCGGCGCCGTACATGGTGTCGTTGAGGACGGCCACACCGTAGGCGCCGTCGCTCACCTGGATGTAGCGGTGCATGGCGGCCTCGTACATCGCGTCCTGCGCCTCGGTGTTCACCAGCAGCGGCCGCTCGACGTACCCGTACTGGGTCTCGAACCGTGCCGTGCGCGCCATGACGTGGACCGGCAGGGCGACCTTGAGCAGGCGCTCGCGCTCCCGCCAGTCCACCGCGCACTCCGTCTCGAACCGGCCGGTGCCCGCCCTCAGCCACATCGTGAGCGTGACGGTCGACGCGCCGAACCGCCGGACGACCCGGACACCGGCATCGAGTCCGTCATGGACCACGGTCCGGCTGGTGACCTCGTCGATCACCTGGAAGTCGCGCAGGGTGTGGCGGTCCACGTCCCATGCGTCCCATCGCACCGGCTCGTCGCGGAACAGCTGCAACACGTTGGCGCGGTGGCCGGGCGGCACCACCTCCCGGCCACCGGGCAGATCGTGGAGCGAGCTGACATGGCCGTCGGCATCGATGACGACCCGCAGCAGGCCGTCGTCCAGCACGGTGGCACCGGCCTCCCCGTCGGTGACGCGGACGGCATTCGTGTCCCGCTCCCGCACGGGGACGAACGGAGGGAGCAGCCCTGCCGTCCGGCCCTCGGCCGGAGTGTCCAGCGCCTTGACCGCCCGCTCGATGAGAGCGCGCAGCCGGGACTCGGTGGCCCGGTAGGTGTCGCGGGCCTCGCGGTGCACCCAGCTGATCGAGGTGCCCGGCAGGATGTCGTGGAACTGGTGCAGCAGCACGGTGCGCCAGATGTCGTCCAGGGTCTCCCCCGGGTAGGGCTCTCCGCGCAGGACCGTGGCCGCAGCGCTGAGGTATTCGGCCGCCCTGAGCAGCGATTCGCAAGCCCGGTTGTGCCGCTTCATGGCCACCTGGGACGTCAGGGTGCCGCGGTGCAGTTCGAGGTACAGCTCGCCGCTGTGGACGGGCGCCAGTGGCCGGGCGACCGACTCGACCTCGCGCAGCTCCGCCTCGGCGTCCTCGAAGAACTCCGCCGGAGTGCGGGACACCACGCGCGGCGCGCCTTCCAGATCGGCGAAGCGGTGGAGCCGCTCGGCCATCTCCCGGGTGGGGCCACCGCCGCCGTCGCCGTAGCCGTAGGGCAGGAGCGAGTGGGAGGCGATGGCCTTGTCCTTGAAGGTGGCCACCGCGTGGCGCAGTTCGCGGGCGGTGACCTCGGCGGCGTAGGTCTCCGCGGGCGGGAAGTGGGTGAAGATCCGGGTGCCGTCGATGCCCTCCCACCAGAAGGAGTGGTGGGGGAAGGTGGTGGTGTCGTTCCAGGAGATCTTCTGCGTCAGGAACCAGCGTGCCCCGGCGCGGCGCGCCAGCTGTGGCAGCGCTCCGGAGTAGCCGAAGGAGTCGGGCAGCCACACCTCCCGCGCCTCCAGACCGAAGCGGCTGCGGAAGTACCTCTTCCCGTAGGCGAGTTGGCGCACCATGGACTCGCCGGTGGGGATGACGCCGTCCGGCTCCACCCACATCCCGCCGACGGGTATCAGCCGACCTTGTGCCACTTGCTGCCGTACCCGGGCGAAGAGGTCGGGGTAGTGCTCTTCGAGCCAGGCGAAGTGCTGCGCCGCCGACATGGTGTAGACGAGGTCCGGGTGGGCGTCGAGCAGGGCGAGGGCGTTGGAGACGGTCCGGGCGAGTTTGCGTACCGTCTCGCGCAGCGGCCACAGCCACGCCGAGTCCATGTGGGCGTGTCCGACGGCGGTGATCCGGTGGGCGGAGGCGTGGGCGGGAGCGGCAAGCAGGGGCGCGAGGTGGGCGCGGGCGCTGCGGGCACTGGTTTCGGCGTCCGCGGCGTCGTAGATGTCGAGGGCGCGCTCGATGCCGTACAGCAGGCGCCAGTGGCGCGGTTCGTCCTCGGTGAGTTCGGCGGCCAGGCCGCCGAGGACGTCCAGGTCGGCCAGGAGGGCGTGCACCTCCGGTGAGAACACGGCCGTTTCGGCGCGGCGTAACCGGAACTCATCGAACGGTTCCCGTGCGCCCTTCTCGCCGTGTTCGGTGGCGACGAAGGGCGGCAGGCCCAGCAGGAGGGGGTTGGCCGCGGCCTCCACGTGGAGCATGAAGTGGCCGTCCGCGTCGAGCAGTCCGGGGCCGGTGTCGCCCTCGTGGAGCCGGATCGCCGTCTGCCGCGGGTGCAGGCCCTTGACGATGGTGCCGTCCGGTGTGAAGACCAGCCCCTCGCAGTGGCCGCCCACGGAGTGGTCGAACCAGCCCAGGTCGAGCAGCAGGTCGACCGGCCCGGGCGGCCGGGGCGCGACCCGGCCGCTGACGCGGAACCAGGTCGTGGACCACGCGGGCCCCCAGGCCTCGCCCAGGGCGAAGGGACGGTAGTCGGGGCGGCTGCGACCGGGCTCCGCCGTCAGCCCGAGGGCGTGGCCGGGGCTCACCGGTTCGCCGTCGTCCCCGACCGTCCACGCCTCGATCCCGACGTCCCCCAGACCGCTGTGGAGCCGGGGAAGGATGCGCTCACGGCGTACGCGGTCCAGCCGCTCAAGTGTCCTGCTGAAGTGACGGTGCATGTCTGATCCTCATCGCGGAGGAGGAGCAACAGGTCGTCTCACACGGTGCGTCTAATACGTTTTAGTAGGATCGCGAGTGGCCGCAGATTAATACGTTTCAGTTCGCCCGTCACCGCGGCGGATCATCACGGTTGCGTAAAGTCCACGCGGGTGTTCGACGCGGGTCACGATGGAGGGCCGATGCCACCGAAGAACCATGCCTCGTCAGAAGCGGGAAGCCAGGCCGAGGCGTCACCGGCCCGGCTGCGCAGCACCGACATCGCACGGCTCGCTGGCGTCTCCGTCGCGGCGGTGTCCATCGCCGTCAACGGGCGCCCCGGGCTGAGCGACGCCACCCGCAAGCGCATCCTCGATGTCGCGAACGAGCTCAACTGGCGCCCGCACCTTGCCGCCCGCGCGCTCAAGGGCGCGGCCAACGACGTGGTCGGCATCGTCATCGCCCGTCCCGCGCGCACGCTCGGCGTGGAGCCCTTCTTCGCGCAGTTCCTCTCCGGTCTCCAGTCCTGCCTGTCCAACCGGGGGATCGCCACGCAGTTACTCATCGTCGAGGACATCGAGGCCCAGGTGGCGGTCTACCGGCGCTGGGCGGCCGAGCAGCGCGTGGACGGCCTGGTCCTGCTCGACCTCGCGGTCGACGACGTCCGGCCTCAACTCGTCGCCGATCTGGGCATTCCCGCGGTGGTGCTGGGAAGCCATGGGAATCCCCTGCCGCTCACCAGCGTCTGGGTGGACGACCACGCGGCGGCGGTCAGCATCCTGCGCCATCTGGTCACCCTCGGACACCGGCGCATCGGCCACGTCAGCGGCACGGTGGCCTACCAGCACACCCAGCGCCGCCTGCGGGCCATCGAGGACGTACGCGACGCCACCGGCATCGACGTGACGTCCATCGCCACCGACTACTCCGACGCCCAGGGCGCGTCGGCGACCCGCCGTCTCCTCGAAGCCGACCCCCGCCATACGGCGGTCGTCTACGACAACGACGTCATGGCGGTCGCCGGACTCGGCGTGGCCACCGAGATGGGCATCGCCGTCCCCGGCGAGGTCTCCGTGGTGTCCTTCGACGACTCCGTACTCACCACGATGGCGCACCCCTCGCTCACCGCGCTCACGCGCGACACCTTCGCACTCGGCACGCTCACGGCCACCGAACTGCTCCGCGTCATGGCCGAACGACCCACCCCCCGCTCCGTGCAGGCTCCCACTCCGCAGCTCGTCGTACGGCAGAGCACTGCCCCTCCCATCGAGGGATAACACACAGGCCAGGCGGTGTTGTTGTCGGCGTACGGATCGCGCGGGGACATCGAACCCCTGGCGCAGGTCGTAGCTGGCGGCGAAGCTGCTGCTCGACACGGTCGGTCACGAAGGGCCGCCCCGGTCCGCGTAAACCACGCGCGGTTCGACGCGGCCGTCCGCTAGCCTCGCGAGGTTGCTCGCCGCGCCCGCGTTCGCCGCGCCTTCGAGGAGAGGACCACCATGGCCCAGCCCTTCCCGCCCGCCGAACCGGACGCGCACGGCCTGCTCGATGTCGGCGACGGCAACCGCATCTACTGGGAGACCAGCGGAAACCCCGAGGGCAAGGTGGCGCTGTGCGTGCACGGCGGCCCCGGCAGCGGGGGACGCCGTGGCAGCCGCACGATGTTCGACCCCGAGGTCTACCGGGTCGTCCTGTTCGACCAGCGTGGCTGCGGTGAGAGCCTGCCGCACGCCTCCGACCCGGCGGTCGGCCTCGCCCACAACACCACCCACCACCTCGTCGCCGACATGGAGCGGCTGCGCGAGCACCTGGGCGTCGAGCGCTGGCTGCTCCACGGCGGCTCCTGGGGCTCCACACTGATCCTGGCGTACGCGGAGCGGTACCCCGAGCGGGTCTCCGAGATCGTCATCTGCGGCGTCACCATGACGCGGCCGGAGGAAACCGACTGGCTCTACCGCGGCGTCGGACGCCTGCTGCCCGGCGCCTGGGAGGCGTTCCGCGACGCACTGCCGCCGACCGACCGCGACGGCGATCTCGTGGCCGCCTACGACCGGCTGCTGAACAGCCCGGACGAGGCGGTACGGGCCAAGGCGGCACGGGACTGGTGCGCCTGGGAGGACGCGGTCATCGCCCACGAGACGCTCGGCCATCCGGGCTACTACAGCGACAAGACCGACGACGCGCTGCTCGCCTTCACCCGGATCTGCGCGCACTACTTCGCCCACGACGCCTGGCTGGAGGACGGCCAACTGCTGCGGGACGCGCACCGCCTGGCGGGCATCCCGGCGGTGCTGATCCACGGCCGGCTCGACCTGGGCAGCCCGCTGAAGACCGCGTGGGAGCTGTCCAAGGCGTGGCCGGACGCGGAGCTGAAGGTGATCGACGACTCGGGGCACACCGGCAGCCCCGCGATGCGGGACGCGATCCTGGAAGCGACCGCCCGGTTCGGGAAGGACGCCTAACGGCCCCGGTTCAGGCGGACGACAGCGCTGCGGCGGCCGCTCCGGCGAGATCGGTGGCCATCCCGCAGGGCCGGTCCTTGCGGCCCGCGCCCTTGAGGACGAGGGCCACCCGCTCGGTGCCCTGCACCCGGTCCACGCCGGTGTACTCGCGATGGACCACCTCGACGCGGCAGCTCCCCGGGCCCTCGTCGTCCGGCAGCACGATGGCCTGGTGATCACTGAGCCGGGTCGACCGGGCGTTCTCGTCGTCCGGCAGGCTGCCCTGGTCGAACCGCAGGTCCACCTCGTACGCGCTGGTGGTGCTCTTCCACTGGCACTCCCAGCGGCCGAATCCGACGTCCGGGTCCCGGGCGTCGATGCCGGGCACCTCCTCCAGCGCCTTGGTGTCGAGCAACGTACAGGCGTCCATGTGCGCCAGCGAATCGGCCGGAAAGCCCGGGGAGCGCCGGGGAATCGCACCGCGGTTGAGCACCTTGACCGCGCGTCCCGTGGCGGCGTCGGCTGTGTCGCACAGCGGCTCCCTGACCTCGGCGGGCCGTCTCGCGGCCGCGGTGACCCGGAGGCTGTTCTCCCGGGCGCCGGTCACGGCCACGGCCCGCTCGCACTCGTCGCGCTCGGCGGCACGCCGCACGACGGTGACCCGGCCGATGGTCTTCCGCGCCACGCCCTCCGGCAGCGGATCGGCGTCGAGCTCCACCCTGACGTCCACGACCTCCTCGCCGCGCTGCTTCAGGATGACGTCGCATCGGTTGAAGTTGCCGTAGTCGGGGTCCAGCGCGGCGTCCTCGTAGCGGTCGAACACACCGGCGTTCAGCAGGGCGCAGGGGTTGGCCGTACGGGGGTCGCCGATGAAGTCCGCGCTGGTCAACTCGGCCGGTGTGGTGGACGACGGAGCGGCCTCGCCGTCCCCGGAATCGCCGCCGAGGCTCGTCACGAGGAACGGGACGGCGATCGCGAGTGCCGTGACGGCGGCGGCACCGGCCGTCAGCAGCGGGCGGCGCCGGACCAGGCTCGCGATCGGGCGCGGCTGCCGCCCTCCCGCGGCGCCCTCGCGGTACGCCACGGTGGCCGTGTAGGGCGTGGTCGCCGGGGCGGCCTCGGGGAGGACCGGGAACTGCTCGGGCGAGACCGCGATGTCGGTCAGGGCGCCGAGCGCCTCGGCGGCGGTGGGCCGGGCCCCTGGGTCCTGCTGGAGCATCGCGGTGAGCACTCCCCGGAGCGGCCCGGCCAGGGGGCTGATGGCCTCCAGCCGGACCATGCGCCCGGCGCCGCGCAGCGGTGGAGTCCCCGTCACCAGGCAGTACAGGGTGGCGCCGAGGGAGAACACGTCGGACGCGCGTTCGGGCGCTCCGCGGAACGCCTCGGGAGCGGCGTAGTACGGGGTGAGGCTGACCGGTCCGTTGGGCGTGATGGTCTCGCTGCCGTCCACCCGGTACGCGGCGCCGAAATCAGCCAGTTTGGCGACCCTCTCCTGGGTGACCACGATGTTGCCGGGCTTGACGTCGCAGTGCACGATGCCCTTGGCGTGCAGCGCCGCCAGCGCGCCCGCGATCTGCGCGCCGACGTGCGCCGCCTGCTCCGGGGCCAGCTTCACCGGGACGTCCAGACTGCCGCCGGTCACATGTTCCATGACCAGCCAGAAGGTGGCCTTCTTGCCCTTGCCCGCGCGGACGGCGTCGTAGAGGGTGACGACGTTCGGGTGACTGAACTTCGCCAGAGCGCGCGCTTCGGCCAGCAACTCGTCGAACCCGGCCGGACTGCTGTCGTCGACCAGGGCCCGTTTGAGGACGACCGGCCGGCCCAGCTCCGTGTCGACGGCGAACCAGACCGCGCCCCTCCCTCCCTCGACGGGCCCCCTTGTGAGCCGGTACTTGCCCACCCGTTCCCCCCGCCGCACGACGAACTCCCCCTCACGCGAAGCCAGAATCCCTGCCGCCCATTGGCACGCAGACCGAATTTACTGCCCTCGGGGACGGGCACGCACCGGTCCGGCTAGGAGTGGTCGACCTCGATGCGGGATATGTGAACCTCGCCGTAGTTGTCGCGGTCGCACGGCTGCGAGTTCGAGCAGTTGGCCTGCGTATAGGCCCCTGCCTTGAAGTAGTTGGTGTCGCCGTCGTAGGAGATCGTGGTCTCGCGGCGCCCGTTGTAGTAGACGGCGATCTTCCCGTTCCGTGCCACGAACCTGGCCTCGAACGCGGTGCCCAGCTCGTAGTCGTCGGTGACGAGGTGGTGGTGGGAGTCGTCGCCTTCGGTGATGTAGAGATTGCTGCCTTCGAGGCGGAAGACCGTGACATCGTCGTCCCCGCCGTGGATCTGCGCACCGACGAGATGCGGCTTGTCCTTGGGGAGCGCCATGAACGCCTCGTCGACCTCAAGGGTGTGGGTGCCCTCGGTGGTCGGCCAGCTCGCCTCGTCTTCCCCGCCGTCCGTCATCTCCCGCAGCTCGGCGCGCGGGTAGCCGGAGCCTCCGGTGGTCACGCCGTCGACGGCGGACCGGAACCGGACCGCGTCGCAGTCCTCGGTGGCCTGGAACCAGGGCCTGGCGGAGAAGGTGGCGAGATCGGGCTGGGTGATCTCGGTCGGGTCCTCCTCCTCGCCGGTGGGCAGGGTCATCTTCCAGTCGGTGAGATCGAGGACATCGGCGGGGTACTTGCAGCGGGCGGTCGCGGCCCCGGGGGCGCCGGCGGCGTCGGCCTGTGCCGGAATCGCGAGGGCGGCCGTGGTGATGCCCGCGAGAGCGGCGATGCGCATGCGTGTCATGGGAATGCTCCTTCCTGGGTGAGCCGTTCCCATCGTTCGACGCCGCCTCCGGGACGGGTCCCGGAGGGAAGCGGTCCGGCGCTCACGCGGGATCGGGCCAGGGGGCCTCGTCCTCGATCAGGTCCAGGTCCGGGGGTACGAGCGTCGTGGACTCCACCAGCCCCTTGAGCAGGTTGTGCAGCAGGCCGTTGTCGGCGGGGCGCCCCTGCGACTTGTCGTGCATCAGCGGGTACCTGAAGCCGGTCTGGTGCAGTCGGCGGCGTACGGCCTCGATCCGGTACTCGATCTTGCGCTCGTTCCAGCCCGCGTCCGGGTGGAGATCGCCGAGCTGCCGGGCCGCCACGGCGTAGCTCATGGGGCGCGGATCCTCCTCGTACAGCAGATACCGCTGGCCGAGGACGACCAGCAGCAGCCGTTCGTCGTCGTCGAGCGGCCAGATCTCAGGCCGCAGGGTCTCGGCGCGCCGCCGCGAGACCGGCCCCAGGTCGTCGTGGCCCGCCACGTACAGCTCGACCAGGTGTTCACGGTAGCCGGAGCCCTTGACGAACAGCGGGGTGTAGCCGGTGTCGAGCGGGATCGGCTCGGTGCTGAGGTGCATCATCCTGCCGCGGGGCAGCCGGACGAGCTGCCGCCCGGTGTTCCGCAGCCACCACTGCCCCTGGCGGTACGTCAGCTCCCCGTGCCGTCGGCTCACCCGGAGGTCGTCCACGCCGACGCCCAGGTCCACGTCCGGCTTCTGACCGCGCCCGAAGCAGACCGTGAGTCCCGGCCGGGGCGGTGCGCTGAGGTCGCCGGTCAGGGTGCGGGCGTGCAGGCTGCCGGGCGTGGTGGGCGCGACTCCGCGCGCGAGGCTGGCGGAGAGGGGCATCGGATGACTCCTCGGGTCGGGGGGATGCGCGGTGACACCCGCCCAGGGTGCGCGCCCTGCGCCGGGACCCGTCCCCACGGCACGTCCCGCCCCCACCGTACGGGCCGACCCGCGTGCCCTATACGAAGCGGGAGGGCCCGGCGGCGCGGACAGAGGGTGGCGGCGGGCTACCCGGATCCTCCATCATGAGTTAGGTTAGGCATACCTAAGTTGTTCGCTCGATGTCCGTCCTACCCGCGCCTGGAGTCTGCCGGATGCGTCCTCTCCCCACCCCCGCCACCGCCCCGACCGCCGCCGAGCGCGTCCGGTCGATCCTCACCGCCGCCCATTCGATGACCGTGGTGAGCGACGGGGTCCACACCGAAGTACGCCGCCTCGACGGCACGGGGGCGATGGGCCACTTCCATCTCCACCCGCCGTTCGAGGGCACCCCCGGGGCCCGGACGGCGATGCGCATTCCGGTGCGGCTGGAGCTGACCGACGTCGCCCCCACGCCCGTACGCGACCGCCTGCGCGCCCGCGTGACGGTGACCGGGCTGCTGGCCGCTCCGTACGACGCGGAGGCCAAGGAGAGCACTTGCCTGGAGTTCGGCCAGGCGGTCCTGGAGGACGACCGGGGGCGCACGTACGTCACCCTCCACACCCTTCAGGCGGCGCCGCTCGACCCCATCGCCACCAGCGAGGCGAGCATGCTGACCCATCTCGTCGACGACCACAGCGAACTCGTCCCCCTGCTGCTGCGCCTCGTCCACCCCCATCCGGACAAGGGCATGGTGCGCGCCCTCCCCGTGGCGATGGACCGCTACGGCATCACCCTGCGCCTCGAACACCCCCGCAGGTACCACGACGTCCGGCTGCCGTTCAAAACCCCCGTGACCCACCTCAACCAGGCCGGACCCCAGATCCACGCCCTGCTGACCACGGCGCGCCGCCTCGCCCACACGGGCAACCTGCTGGCCTGAACCGCCCGCACCTTCAACCGGCGTCGGCGCGGTGGCCGCTCATCACGGCCAGGCTCTCGTCGCGGATGGGCTGCGAGGTGTCACGGTCGGGGCGGTAGGGGGCCAGGGCTGGATCGGGGGTGGCTGTGGTGAGTTCCCCGGCGGCGAGGGAGGCCAGGAGCGGGGCGAGGGTGACGCCGCTGTGGGTGGCGATGGTGTAGAGGCCGGGTGCGTCGGGGTGCGGGCCGACCAGGGGCAGGCCGTCTTCGGGAACGGGGCGGACACCGATCCGGGTGGCTCCCAGGGCGCGGAAGGCGGGCAGGACCGCGGCGCACCGGCCGAGGAGGTCCGCTTCGGACGGCACCCGGGTGGCCGGGGTCGGGTCGAGGAGGGCGTCGACCGGCCAGGAGATGGCGCAGACCCGGTTGCCCGGGGCGGGGCGCAGGTCGACGCCGGGGGTGGCGACGATGGCGCGCAGCGGCTCGGCGAGGGGGACGGACTCGCCCACCAGCCCTGGGATCCGGCGCAGCGGCAGCCGTGCCCCGGCGAGTTCGGCGATGCGCCCGGCGCCGGGGCCCGCGCAGTTGACGACGTGGTCGGCCTCGAAGCGGCAGCCGCGCGCCTCGGCGCCGCGGACGCGTGTCCCGTCCCGCAGCAGGGCGGTGACGGGGGTGTCGTAGCGGATGTCGGCGCCCAGCACCGCGGCCCGGTCGAGGAGGGTGCGTGCGAGGAGGGGGGCGTCGTACCAGGTGGCGTCGTCGTGCACGACGAGTTCGGTGGCGCGGCAGGAGGCGGGGTCGACGGCGGGTGCGAGCGTGCGCAGTTCGCCGGGGTCGGCGGTGCGGCAGGGGTGTCCCCATGCGGCGAGGCGTTCGGCACGCGCGCGGAGGGTGCGCTGTTCCTCCTCGGTGTGGCCCCACTGGACGAGCGGTGCGGGGTGGCGCCAGCCGGGGGCTCCGGTGCGGGCGTGGAACTCCTCCGCCAGTTCCCGGTGGAGCGCGGCGCTGCGCTGGTTGAGCAGGAAGTAGGAGTGGGGCGTCTTCAGGTGGGTGACGTCGATGGAGAAGGTGGCGCTGGAGGTGCCCGGCGTGGGTCCGCCGGCGTCGAGCACGGTGACGTCGACGCCTGCCTCGGCGAGGCGGTGGGCGGTGGCGGCGCCGATCACTCCGGCGCCGATGACGAGGGCACGGGTCATGGAGACTCCTTCGGAGGCGAGGCGGTTCAGAGGACCTTGCTGAGGAACGCTCGGGTGCGTTCGTGGCGCGGGTCGCTCAGCACGTCCGCGGGCGGGCCGGTTTCGATGACGGCGCCGTCGTCCATGAACACCAGCGAGTCGCCCACCTCGCGGGCGAAGCCCATCTCATGGGTGACGACGACCATGGTCATGCCGTCGTCGGCGAGCGCGCGCATCACCTCCAGTACCTCTCCGACGAGTTCGGGGTCGAGCGCGGAGGTGGGCTCGTCGAACAGCATCAGCTCGGGCCGCATGGCCAGGGCGCGGGCGATGGCCACGCGTTGCTGCTGGCCGCCGGAGAGCTGGGCGGGGTAGCAGTGGGTCTTGTCGGCGAGGCCGACGCGGTCGAGCAGTTCCGCGCCGCGCTTCCGGGCCTGCTCCTTCGGCTCCTTCCTGACCTGGACGGGAGCCTCGATGACGTTTTCCAGCGCGGTCATGTGCGGAAAGAGGTTGAAGCGCTGGAAGACCATGCCGATGCCCCGGCGGCGGCGCGAGACGGCCTTCTCGCTCAGCTCGTGGAGCCTGCCGTCCCGCTCCTCGTAGCCGACGAGTTCGTCGCGGACGTACAGGCGCCCCCGGTCGATGGTCTCCAGGTGGTTGACGCAGCGCAGGAAGGTGGACTTGCCGGACCCTGAGGGGCCCACGAGGCACATCACCTCCCCTGGGGCGACGGTCAGGTCGATGCCCTTGAGCACCTCGGTGCGGCCGAAGCTCTTGTGCACGCCCTCGGCTCTGATCACGGCGGCGGTCAACGTGCGCTCTCCTCACGGTGTTTCCGGGCCGCGGTACGCAGCCGCTGGAGCGGGGTGGGCGGCAGGGTGCGGCTGGTGCCGCGGCCGAAGCGCCGTTCCAGGTAGTACTGGCCGACGTTGAGCACGGAGGTGGCCACGAGGTACCAGAAGCAGGCGACGACCAGCAGCGGCACCTGCTGGAAGTTGCGCGAGTAGATGCCCTGGATGGAGGTCAGCAGCTCGGGCACGGCGATGGCGAAGACCAGCGAGGTGGTCTTCAGCATGGAGATCGCCTGGTTGCCGGTGGGCGGGATGATGATGCGCAGCGCCTGCGGCAGCACGATCCGGCGCAGGGTCTGCCCGCGGGACATGCCCAGAGCCTGGGCGGCCTCGTTCTGGCCGTCGTCGACGGAGGTGATGCCCGCGCGGACGATCTCGGCCATGTACGCGGCCTCGTGCAGCCCGAGGCCGAGGACGGCGGCGGTGAGCTGGGTGATGAGGACGTTCGTCTCGGCCTCCACGAACGTCGGTCCCCAGGGGATGCCGAGGCCGATGGTGGGGACGATCGCGGAGAGGAAGTACCAGAAGAGGAGCTGGACCAGCAGCGGGGTGCCGCGGAAGAGCCAGATGTAGGCCCAGCTGAGCCGGGACAGGATCGGGTTCGCGGACATCCGCAGGACGGCGAGGACGACACCGCCGACGATGCCGACGGCCATGGCGAGGGCGGTCAGCAGCAGGGTGGTGCGCAGCCCCTCCATGATCACCGGGGAGAAGAGGAACTCCCCGACGGTCCCCCACCGCATCCGGGGATTGGTGATCCAGCCCTCCAGCAGGAAGACCAGCAGGAAGGCCACGACGACCGCGGCGGCGCGCTGCCCCGGGCGGCGTACGGGGACGGCGCGCAGGGTGTCCGCGGCGCGGCCGGAGCCGGTGCCGCCGGGGTCCGCCTTGGTGAGGGTGTCGGTCATGCCGCGCCCCCGTTCACCGTGGCGCGCTTCAGGGCCCCGGAGGTGATGTTCCACTGGTCGAGGATCTTCGCGTAGGTGCCGTTGTCGATGAGTTTCTGAAGGGCACCGCGGACAGCCCGTATCAACGTCCGCTCCTCCTTGTCGATCAGGATTCCGTAGGGCAGGTAGCGGTACGGCTCACCGGCCGTGCGGAACCTGCCGTGCGACATCCGGGCCTGGTAGACGACGGTGGGGGTGCCGCCGACGAACGCGTCGGCACGGCCCGTGGACAGTGCCTGGAAGCAGCCGACGGAGTCGGGGAACACCAGCTTCTCCAGCTCGGGCTTGCCGTCCGCCGCGCACTTCCTCGCCTGCGCCGCCACGTCGTCCACCTGCGAGGTGCCCTGCTCCACGGCGACCTGGTTGCCGCACAGGCCGCGGAGGGAGCGGATGCCCCCGGCGGCCTTCTCGGAGGCGAGGATCGAGCTGCTGGTCTTCATGTAGTCGACGAACGTGACCTGCGACTGGCGTTCCTTCTTGTCGAGCATGGCCTGGATCGCCACGTCGTAGCGGTGGGACCGGACACCGCCGATGATGCTGTCGAAGTTCGCCTGCACCAGGTGGACCCGGAGACCGAGGACCTGGCCGACCGCGCGGATGAGGTCGGGTTCGGCGCCGATGACGGTCTTGTTGTCGATGTCCAGGAGGGACAGCGGCGGGTAGTCGTTGCCGACGGCCGACGTGAGGGACCCCTTGTCGCGGATGTCCCGCGGGAGCAGCGCGCGGAGCGCGGGGTCGACGCGCTGGTGGGGCACCTTGGACGGGTTGACGGTCGTGGCGCCGCCGCACGCCGTCACGGTGGGCGTGAGCAGTGCCGCGAGCGCGAGGGGAAGTGCGGTGGCGCGGGCGCGCGCCTGCCTTCCGGGCACGGTGCCTCCCTTCTGGGCTGCTGGTCGGGGGACCGGCACAGGGCTGGTGACCGCCCAATCTGCGCGATGGCGATCTCCTGGGCAAGAACAGGGAGAATGAACGTTTCCACGCGGAGTGTTAAGTTCCTTTGATGCTGACCCCGCCGCAGTTGCAGGCGATCTGCGAGGTGGTCGCCGCGGGCTCGTTCCGTTCGGCCGCCCAGCGCCTCGGCTACACGCCCTCCGCAGTCTCCCAGCAGATATCCACCGTCGAACGCGCCCTGGGCGTCGCGCTCTTCGAGCGCTCACCGCGCAGCGTGCGCCCCACTCCGGCCGGGCTCCAGCTCGCCCGGCGCGCGGGCCGCCTGCTGGCCGACCTGTCGGCTACGGAGAACGAGATGCGGGCCTACGCCGCCGCGACACGGGGGCGGCTGCGGCTGGGCAGCTTCTGGTCCGCGGGGTTCCGGCTGGTGCCGACGGTGCTGACGGGTTTCCTCCGCGACCGGCCGGAGGTCGATGTCCGCTACGAGGAGGGCGACCCGCAGGTCACCGTGCCCGCGGTGGTGGAGGGGCGGCTGGATCTCGCCGTGATCTTCGAGTACGGGGTGGTACCGCACAGTTGGCCGGACGGCCTCGATCACACGCTGGTGCGCGAAGAGCCGCTCTACGTCCTCCTGCCCGCGGGACACCCCCTCGCCGGACGGCGGCACATCCGCCTCGCCGATCTGCGGGACGAGCGCTGGATCAGCTACCACGAGGACACCGACGCCGCCCGCTGCCTGCGCCACATCTGCGCGGCCGGTGGCTTCCTGCCCGAGGTGCTGTTCCGTACGAACGACTACAACCTGCCCTACGAACTGGTCCGGCAGGGCCTGGGGGTGGCGATCGCGCCGGAGCTCGCCATCGCGGACACCTCCGCCTCACCCGACGCCTCCGGCACCCACCTGGTCCGGCTCACCGACCCCACCCACACCCGCCGGGTCTATGCCACCCGCCGCACCAGCGACCCCAACCCGTTCCTCCCCCAGGCCCTGGCCCTCCTGCACACCGCAGCGGCCGCCCTGCCCGAGCGGGGCGGCGGCGCACAAAACCCCACGGTCGTCGGCTGAAGCCGACCCGCGCGCTGTCCTTGTACTTCCTTTGCCACGCGTTCGCCGGGCATTGGCCTGGGCTTGTTTGCATACAGGAATGGACCACATCACCTTCCTGGTGGCGGTCGTCGTCGTCACGGCCCTCGCCTTCGACTTCACCAACGGATTCCACGACACCGCGAACGCGATGGCGACCTCCATCGCCACCGGCGCGCTCACCCCCAGAACGGCGGTTCTGGTGAGCGGAGTCCTCAATGTCGTCGGTGCCTTCCTGTCCACCGAGGTCGCCAAGACCATCTCCGGTGGCATCGTCGACGACACCCTGGTCACCCCGGGGATGATCTTCGCAGGACTGGTCGGGGCCATCCTCTGGAATCTGCTGACCTGGCTGGTCGGGCTGCCGTCGAGTTCCTCGCACGCCCTGTTCGGCGGGCTGATCGGGGCCGTGTGGGTCGGGGCGGGCGCCCATGGCGTGCACTTCGACAAGGTCGTCGAGAAGGTGCTGATCCCGGCAGTGGCCTCACCGGTCGTGGCTGGTGTCGCCGCGCTGCTGGCCACCTACCTCGCGTACCGGCTCACCGACCGCGCCCGTAAGAAGTCGGTGACCAAGGGCTTCCGGGCCGGTCAGATCGCCTCGGCCTCGCTGGTGTCCCTCGCACACGGCACGAACGACGCGCAGAAGACCATGGGTGTCATCACGCTGACCCTGATCTCGGCGGGAGCGCTCGGCCATGACGCCGGTCCGCCGCTGTGGGTGATCGGCTCCGCGGGCCTCGCGATCGGACTCGGCACGTACCTGGGCGGGTGGCGGATCATCCGCACCATGGGCAAGGGGCTCACCGAGATCCAGTCGCCGCAGGGCTTCGCCGCCGAGACCGCCTCCACCACCGTCATCCTCACCTCCGCGCACCTCGGCTTCGCCCTGTCCACCACGCAGGTGGCCTCCGGCAGCATCCTCGGCGCGGGCCTTGGCCGGCGGCTGGCGGAGGTGCGCTGGGGCGTCGCGGGCCGCATGGTCATCGCCTGGATGATCACGCTGCCCGCCGCCGCGGTGGTCGGTGGCGTCTCCGCGAGCGTGGTCACCAACGGCGGCAACATCGGCGCGGCGGTCGTCGCCCTGGTCGGTGCGGCTCTCGCCGGGGGCATCGTGCTCCTCTCGCGCCGTCACCCCGTGGACGCGAAGAACGTCAACGACGCCCACGAGGTCACCATCCGTACCGAGCCGCCGGCCACGGTCGGCACGGCCGCGTAAGCCCTTTCGAACCGGGGAGTCAAAACGATGCATCTCGACTGGACCGCACTCGGCCAGGTCACCGCGGTGAGCATCGGCGTCACCGTCGCCGTGGTCACCGTCTTCGCCCTCGGTGTGCTGGGCCTCGCCCGCGTCGAGGCGGCCCGGGAGGGGAACGGCACCGGCTCCACCGTCGGCCTCGCCCAGGCCGGACTGTGCTTCGTGGCGTGCGCGGCGGTGGTCGCGTACGGCATCTATCTCATCGTGCCGCAGTTCCACTGAGGGGGTAGGAGGACCGGATGACGAAACCGCCCTCGCTGTCCGAACTGGCCGACCTGCGGGTCGACTACAGCGACCATGACGACCCCGTGCTCATCCGGCCGGACGGAAGCCCGGTCGACACCTGGCGGGAGAACTACCCGTACACCCAGCGCATGGAGCGCCCGGAGTACGAGTGGCACAAGCGGCTCCAGCAGATCGAACTGCTGAAGTTGCAGAGCTGGATCAAGGAGACCGGACGCCGGCTCGTCATCGTCTTCGAGGGCCGGGACGCGGCGGGCAAGGGCGGCACCATCAAGCGCTTCACCGAGCATCTCAACCCGCGCGGCGCCCGGGTCGTGGCGCTGGAGAAGCCGACCGAGCGCGAGCGCGGCCAGTGGTACTTCCAGCGGTACGTGGAGCATCTGCCGACCGCGGGCGAGATCGTGCTCTTCGACCGGTCCTGGTACAACCGGGCCGGTGTGGAGCGGGTGATGGGCTTCTGCGCGGAGGACGAGTACCAGCGCTTCATGCGCCAGGCGCCGATGTTCGAGCGGATGCTCGTGGACGACGGCGTGGACCTGGTGAAGTTCTGGTTCTCGGTGTCCCAGAGCGAGCAGCGCACCCGCTTCACGATCCGCCAGGTGGACCCGGTACGGCAGTGGAAGCTCAGCCCGATGGATCTGGCCTCGCTGGACCGCTGGGACACCTACACCGCCGCGAAGGTGGCCATGTTCCGCGAGACGGACACCGAGCACGCGCCGTGGACGGTGGTGAAGAGCAACGACAAGAAGCGGGCCCGTGTCGAGGCCATGCGCAGCGTGCTCGCCCGCTTCGACTACACCGGCAAGGACGAGGAGGTCGTCGGCACCCCCGATCCGCGCATCATCGGCGCGGCGGCGGGCCTGCTGGAGGCGGGCGAGGACGACGCCGACGAACGCTGACGGGCGTACGGCGCACGTCGGCCGGGCTCAGCCTCAGCCGACGGCGGCGGGCTGTCCGGTGCGCAGCGAGGCGTAGGCGGCCAGCACGACGCGCAGGGTGCGCAGGCCCGCCTCGCCGTCGGGCCGGGGGCGCCGCCGGGTGCGGGCGGCGTCCAGGAACTCGTCCAGCATGGCGGCGTCCAGGTCGGTGCCGCCGGGTTCCCAGCGGGTACGGCCGCTGCGCGCGTCGAAGCCGCCGAGCAGCCGGGGGAAGGCGTCGAACTCGACGATGGCGCGCTCCCCCACGCAGGTCAGGGTCAGCCCGCCCCAGGTGGGATGGGCCGGGGGCTGGCTCCAGCTGCAATCGATGGTGGCGACGGCGCCGCTCGGGTAGCGGACGGTGACCAGCCCCGCCGTCTCGACGGGCGAGTCGGCGTCGAGGACGGTGTTGGCCTGGGCGTAGACCTCGACGGCCTGTTCACCGTGGAGCAGGACGTCCATCAGATCGGCGAGGTGGACGGTGTGGTCCATGACCGCGCCACCACCCGCGAGCACCGGGTCGGCGAACCAGCCGCGCACCCGGGCGGGGTTGGTGCCGTTGTTGGTGCCGTGGACGCTGACGAGGGCCCCGAGGGAGCCGTCGGTCAACGTGCTCCGGAGGGCGGCGAAGGCCGGGCTGAACCGCACCGGATAGGCGGTCATCAGGCCGACCCCGGCGCGCGCGCAGGCGTCGATCATGGCGCGGGCGTCCGCCTCGGTCGTGGCGAGCGGCTTCTCGCAGAGCACCTGGGCGCCCGCGGCCGCCGCGCGCTCGACCAGGGGCCGGTGGCTGGCGTTCTCGCTGCACACCACGACCGCGTCGGGCGGCGGTGCGAAGACCTCGTCCCAGGTGTCCGCGTACGCCGCCCCCAGCCGCTCGGCGAGGGCGCGGCCGCGGGTGGCGTCGCCGGGCGGGGCGCCGGGGTCGGCGGTGATCAGGTCGATGCCGTCGCGGTCGCGCAGCAGCTCGATGTACGTCGCGGCGTGGACGTGGGCGAAGGACAGTACGGCGACCCTCACGTGGGGATTCCTTCCTCGACGGCGGTCAGCTCGGGGCCGGTCAGCTCGACGGCGCGTCCCGTGCGGGCGGAGTGGGCGGCGGCCTCGGCGATACGGACGGCGGCCACGCCGTCGCGGGCGCTCACCCGGGGCGGCGGGCCGCCCGCGAACGCCTCGGCGAACTCGCGTATCTGGGTGAGGTAGGGGGACTCGCCGAAGTCACCGGCCGGGATGCCGTCCTCCTCGGCCACGGCGCCGGTGACGCGCAGACCGGGCGCGGCGAGCGAGTCGTGGTGTACGGTCCCGCCGGTCCCGGCCACATGGAAAGTCGTACGGAACCGGGTCGCCGGGGGCGCCCAGACGCCCACGACCTGGCTGATGACCCCGCCCTCGTGGGTGAGGACCGCGCCCCCGGTGGCCACCGCCGCGGCCGGTGCGGGGGCGGTGAAGTGGCCGCGCTGATAGGCGTGGACGCGGACCACCTCGCCGAACAGCCAGCGGGCGATGTCCAGGTCGTGGATCATCTGGTCGACCAGGATGCCGCCGGAGCGGGCGGGGTCGGCGAACCAGCGGCTCCAGGTGGGGTAGCGGCCGGTGCGGGTGAAGCGGGCGACCGCCACCCGGCCGACTTCGCCACTCGCGACGGCGGCGCGGAGCCGGGCGTAGGCGGGGAAGTAACGCACCACGTGTCCTGGGTAGAGCCGCACCCCGGCGGCTTCGGCGGCATCGGCCATCTCCCCGGCGTGGGCCGCGCTCAGCGCGAGGGGCTTCTCGCACAGCACATGCGCCCCGGCGGCGATGGCGGCCAGCGCGATGGCGCGGTGGGTGTCGGTGGGGGTGCAGATGTCCACCACGTCGGCGCCACTGACCGCGTCGTGCAGCGAGTCGGCCGTGGTGGCGCCGAATTCGTGGGCGAGCGTGGCGGTGTGCGGGTCGGGAGCGTACACGCGTACGCGGGCACCGAGCGCGGCCCAGGCGGGCAGGTGGGTACGGGCGATGCCGCCCGCGCCGATCAGCGCGATGTCGAGTTCTGCCATGGCCTTTCCTGACGTTGAGGGCGTCTGGACGTTGAGGGCGTCTGGACGTTGAGGGCGTCTGGACGTTGAGGGCTAGCCCTTGAGGGCGCCGCTGAGCACTCCGTTGATGAAGTGGCGCTGGAAGAAGAGGTAGACGAGGACGACGGGGGCGATCACGATCAGCGTGGCCGCCGCGAGGAGCGGTACGTCGACCTCGTACTGTCCGGTGAACAGGCCGAGCCCGGCGGGCGCGGTGCGGCGGCTCGGATCCTGGATCAGCACCAGCGGCAGCAGGAACTGGTTCCAGCTCCAGACGAAGTACAGGACGCCGAGGGTGGTCACCGCGGGCCGGGAGCTGGGCATCAGGACCCGCCACAGCGTGGTCCACGACGAGGCGCCGTCCAGCCGGGCGGCCTCGATGAGGCTGCGCGGCACGGTCGCGAAGTGGGCCCGCATCCAGAACACGCCGAACGGCATGAACGCACCGATCTCGGCGAGCGCCAGGCCCGGCACGGTATTGGTGAGCCCGACGGCCCGCAGGTCGTAGTAGAGCGGGATGACGGTGACCTCGACCGGGATGGACAGCCCGAGCAGCAGATACGCGTAGAGCTTGCCGCGGCCGGGGACGTCCATCGTGGCGAGCGCGTATCCGGCCAGCGTCGCGCAGACCACGGCGGCGGGCACGACGCTGAGGGCGATCACCGCGCTGGACCGCAGCAGGGTGCCGAATCCGGCGGCGGACCAGGCGTGGCCGAAGTTCTCCAGATGGATGCCGCGGGGCCAGGCGAAGCCGGTGAGCGGCGTACCGGCGGGCTGGAGCGCGGCCAGCAGCAGGGAGAGGAACGGGATCAGTACGACGGCCAGGAACACGGCGAGGACGGCGGGCGCCGCGAGCCCCCTGGCGGACGCGCGGGCGGTGGTGACCGGTCGGGCGGTGGCGGTGGTCACGGGGCCTCCCTGGCGAGCCGGTTGATCACGAGGACGGCCACCGATATGACGGCGGTGAGGACGACGGCCAGCGCGCTGGCGAGGCCGACGGCGCCACCGCCGAAGGCGAGGCGGTAGATGAGGATGCCGGGGACGACGGTGGTGTTGCCGGGGCCGCCGCCGGTGGTGATGTAGATGAGGTCGAAGCTGGAGAGCGCGGCGATGACGGTGATCGACAGGGCGACCGCGATCTCGGGCCGCAGCAGCGGAACGGTGATGGACCGGAACTCGCGGATCGGGCCCGCCCCGTCCATGCGGGCCGCCTCGTAGATCTCCTGGTCGATGCGCTGGGTCCCGGACAGGAACAGGACCATGCACAGGCCCGAGACGACCCAGGTGCCGATGAGCCCGACGGCGGGCAGCGCCCAGGTGAAGCTGCCCAGCCACGAGTCGGCGAGCCGTTCGAGGCCGAGGGCGCGCAGCGCCTGGTTGAGGGTGCCGTCATCGGCGTACACCCAGCGCCAGATGATGGCGACCGCGACCAGCGGGATGACCTGCGGCAGGAACAGCAGCGCGCGGATGAGGGCGGTGCCCCGGCCGGTGCGGCGGGACACGATGGCCGCCGAGACCAGGCCGAGGCAGATGGGCAGGACGGAGAAGAACACGATGAGCGCGCCCGCGTGCCAGGACGCGGCGCGCAGCTGTGGGTCGGCGAAGACGCGCCGGTAGTTGTCGAGGCCGACGAAGGACGGCAGGGTCACGCCGTCCCAGTCGAAGAGCGACAGATAGGCGGTGTGCAGGGCGGGGAGGACGGCGAACAGCGTGTACGGGAGGAGGGCGGGCAGGACGTACAGCAGCGCCACGGCCCGGCGGCGCCGTCGTCGGCCCGCGTCGGTCGTCACGGCCCCGGCCGCGCCCGGACGTGGGCGCGGGCGCGGACGCTGCCGGGTGCGGGGGCGGCGGTGGGCTCCGGTGGCGAGGCGGTCGGTGGCGGTCATGCGTGGTAGTTCTCGTAGTCCTGCTGGAGGTTGGCCAGGAACTTCTCCGCGCTGACCTTGCCCCCGGCGAGCAGCTGGAGCTGGGTGGTGAGGGTGTCGGCCATGGTCGTGGTGGAGGCGTTCTGGACGAACGGCTCCAGACCGGAGTCCTTGACGATGCCCTGCCAGCCCTGTTGCACCTCGGCGAGCAGTCCGCTCTGCCGGGGCATGGCGGCCGCGTCGGGTGCCATGAACCCGCCCTTGGCGATGACGGGTGCGGCGGCCCGGCTCGCGGCGAAGTCCAGGAAGGCTGCGGCGACGTCGGGGTTGTCGCACTTGCTGGACACGCAGTAGTAGACCCCGGCGCCGGTGGTGCGCGAGGGCGCGCCCCGGGTGGCGGGCGGTGCGTTGACGTAGCCCGCGTCGTCGCCGAGGCCCTTGGCGACGGCCGCCGCGGCCCAGTTGCCGCTGATACGGAACACGCCCTCGCCCTTGGCGAAGGCGGCGGTGGCGTCGTTGTCGCTGAGGCCGTTGGTCCTGGGCGTCACATAGCCCGCGTCGACCCAGCGCAGAAGCGTCCGGGCGGCCTTCAGCGCCTCCGGGCCGGTGAGGGTGGCGCCCTTGTGGCCGAAGGCCCATGCCTCGCGGTCGGCGGGTTTCATGAAGACCGAGAGCAGGACGTTGAAGGGGTGGTTGAGCCCGCCGTCGAGGTTGCCTTCGACGAGCGCGGTCTCCCCCGCCGCCTTGGCCTTGGCGAACATCGCCTCCAGGTCGTCCAGGGTGGCCGGAGGCAGGCGGAGCCCGAGCTTGCGGGCCTTGGCCTTGTTGTAATACACGCCCTCGAAGGACAGCCCGGCGGGCACCCCGTACAGCTGTCCGGTGCCGACGGTCTTGCCGTCGTCGGAGAAGGTGATCTGGTCCAGGCCCGGGAACTTCTTGGGCCAGCCGTACGCCCTGCGGTACGCGCCCATGTCGAGCAGCAGCCGCCCTCGGACGAGGTTCTGCATGCCGGAGGTGAACTGGGCGATGTCGGGTGCGGTGTCCGCGGACATCGTGGTGTTGATGCTCTTGAGGTAGTCGTCCCAGCCGGTGTACTGGCGCTTGATCGTGACGTTGGGGTACTTCGCCATGAAGGCCCTGACCAGGCCCGGGGTCATGGTGGTGTCGTCCGCGTCGGCGAGCACGAGGGTGAGCTTCTTGCCGGTCGGGACGGCGGTGGAGGCGGGTCCGGCGCTGCTCTTCTTGGCGGAGGAGCCGGGCGTCAGGCTGCCGCATGCGGCGAGGGCGGTGGCGCCGGCCACGCCGGTGGCGGCGAGGAAGGCACGTCTGGACAGGGGCGGAAGGGTGGGTCTCACGGGGGTCTCCTGAGACGGCGAGGAGAGGAGGAGATGCCGGGCTGCGCGGGGCGCGGCGGGGCCCTGTGCGGGGGAGGCAGGGCGTGATTTAATAAAGCAGTTTCGTTTCATAATCGGCATGGCACACGTGGGCGTCAAGAGCCGGTACCGATGTCAGGAGGCTGAATCCCTTGGTCATCACCGATCCGGACCCGCCCCTGCCCGCGGTGGTGGGCGTGGCGGACCTGCGCGCCACCAACGCCGCCGCCATCCTGGCCGCCGTCCGCTCGGCGGAGCGCCACCCCCGGCTGTCGGAGCTGGTCAAGGCCACCAAGCTGTCCCGCCCCACGGTGGAGGCCATCGTGGACGAGCTGGCCGACTGCGGCCTCATCGAGACCGCCGCGGCGGAGTCCGCGCGCGGTCAGCGCTCCCCCGGCCGCCCGGCCCGCCGGTTCCGCTTCCGGGCCCGCGCGGGCTTCGTCGTCGGCGTCGACGTGCGGGCCCGGTCGGTGACCGCCTGCCTCGCCGATCTGGACGGCCGGGCGGTGGCCGTCGAGCGCAAGGCGGTTCGTGCCGACCTCACCGGCCGCGCCCGCGCCCGCGCCGTGACGACGGTGATCGAGGCCGCCATCGGCCGGGCGGGCGTCGACACCCGGCGGGTGTGGGCCGCGACGGTCGGCACCCCCGGCCTGGTCGACCGGGACAACCTCACCATCCGGCAGGCCGACAACCTCAAGGACTGGGCCCGGGCGGACATCGTTGGCATCCTGCGCGAGCAGCTCGACTGCCAGGTGACCGTGGAGAACGACGCCAACCTCGCCGCGCTCGGCGAGCGCTGGTGCGGTGTCGGCGGCGACACCGACGAGATGGTGTTCGTGCTGCTCGGTGAGCGGCTCGGCGCGGGCGTGATCACCGGCGGGCGGCTGCTGCGCGGCCACCACGGGGCGGCCGGTGAGATCGGCTTCATCCGCTTCCCCGGCCTCCCCAGCGAGCCCGCTCCCCCGCGTCCGGGCCTGCCGCCGCAGGCGTCGGACACCGTCCGGGACGCGGCCGCGGGCGATCCGGACGCGGCCCGGGCCGTCGCGTCGTACGGCCGGCGGCTGGCCGACGGCATCGCCCCAGTACTGCTCGCGCTCGACCCGGCGCTGGTCGTGCTGGGCACCGGCCCGTTCGGCGCCCCCGACCTGCTGCCCGCCGCCGAACTCCTCCTCGACGCCGCCCAGCGGCACGCCGACGGCCTCCTCGTGGACCCGCCGCGCTGGCGGCTGTCGGCCCTCGGCGACGAGGCCGTGATCACGGGCGCGGTGCGCCTCGCGCTCTCCTCCGTCGAGGCCGTGCTGCGCACCCGCCCCACCAGTCTCACCCCGCGCTGAGGCGTCAGGACGGGAGGGCGCGGGCGATGAGCTGGGCGAGGTGGGTGGCGGTGCGGTCGGTTCGCTGGGCGATCTGCGTACGGCAGCTGAATCCGTCAGCGAGGATGTGGGTGCCGGGTGCGGCCGCGCGTACGGCGGGGAGCAGGACCTGTTCGCCCGCGGCCACCGAGACGTCGTAGTGGCCGCGTTCGAAGCCGAAGTTTCCGGCGAGGCCGCAGCAGCCCGAGTCCAGGGCGGTGTTGTCCACTCCCATGCGGTGCAGCAGTGTGGTGTCGGCGCCGAAGCCCGAGGTGGCGTGCTGGTGGCAGTGAGTCTGGCTGAGGGAGCGGGCGTCGAGGGCCGGGGCCTGCCAGTCGGGCGCGCGGTGGACGAGGAGTTCGGCGAGGGTGACGGTGGCGCGGGCCAGGGCACGCGCGTCGTCGTCGCCGTCGAGGAGTTCGGGCAGGTCGCCCCTGAGGGCGGCCGTGCAGCTGGGTTCGAGGCCGACGACCGGGATGCCCTCGCGCACCGCGGGCGCGAGCGCGGCGGTGGTGCACCGGGCGATACGGCGGGCGACGCCGAGCTGTCCGGTGGTGATCCAGGTCAGCCCGCAGCACTGGGTTCCCTCCGGAACCCGCACCTGGAAACCGGCGTTCTCCAGCACCGCCACCCCGGCCCGCAGGACCTCGGGGGTGAAGTGGTTGTTGAACGAGTCCACCCACAGCATCACCGGTCCGCGGTGGCCGTCGCCGCCCGGTGCGTGGGCGCGAAACCATGACAGGAAGGTCTGGTCGGCGAAGCGTGGTATCTCCCGTTCAGCGGCGATGCCGCCCAGCCGTTTGACCAGGGGTGCGAGCCGTGATGACGTCAGCACGTTGACCAGCCGTGGCATGCGGGCGGCCGGCCGGGACAGCAGCGGCAGCCAGCCCATGCTGTAGTGCGAGGCGGGCCGGATACGGCGCTTGTAGTGGTGGTGCAGGAACTCCGACTTGTAGGTGGCCATGTCGACGCCGACCGGGCAGTCGGTGCCGCATGCCTTGCAGGACAGGCACAGGTCCAGCGCGTCACGGACCTCGGGGGAGCGCCAGCCGTCGGTGATGACCTCGCCCTGCGTCATCTCGTACAGCAGACGGGCGCGTCCCCGGGTGGAGTCCTTCTCGTCCCGGGTGACCCGGTAGCTGGGGCACATCACGCCGCCGCCGGGAGTGGCCGTACGGCACTTGCCGACGCCGACGCAGCGGCGGGTGGCCTTGGCGAAGTCGCCGTCGTCGGCGTGGAAGGGGAAGACCGTGGTCAGCGGGAGCGGGGTGCGGTGCGGGGTGACCCGCAGATTGCCGTCGACGGGCAGCGGCCGCACGATCATGCCGGGGTTGAGGCCGTTGTCGGGGTCCCAGATGTTCTTGAACTCCTCGAACAGGGCGATGACCTCGGGCCCGTACATGAGCGGCAGCAGCGCGGAGCGGGCCTGGCCGTCGCCGTGTTCGCCGGACAGCGAGCCGCCGTGTGCGACGACCAGCTCGGCGGCGTCGGTGACGAACGCGCGGAAGACGGCCGTGCCGTGCTCGGTGCTGAAGTCGAAGTCGATGCGCACATGGAGGCAGCCCTCGCCGAAGTGTCCGTACACGGCGCCGCTCAGCCGGTGCCGGTCCATCAGCTCGTTGAACTTCCTCAGATACGAACCGAGTCGACCGGGCGGCACGGCGGCGTCCTCCCATCCGGGCCAGGCCTCGGACCCGTCGGGCAGACGGGTCGCCAGACCCGCGCCGTCCTCGCGGATGCGCCACAGCCGCCGGGCCCGGCCGGGGTCGGTGATGACCTCGCTGCCGGTGAGTCCCGCGGTCCGTTCGGCCGCGGTGACGAGGGCCTGGGCGCGCGGGGCCAGTTCGTCGGCCGTGTCGCCGCCGAGTTCGGCGAACAGCCAGGCCCGCGCGGCGGGCAGGGTGTCGATGGCCGCGTGGGTCTCCGGCCGGGTGACGACATCGGTGAGCGCCTGGTCGAGCCCTTCGAGCGCGAGCAACGGGTGGTCCAGCAGGGCGGGTACGGCGTCGGCGGCCGCGCAGGCGTCCTCGTAGCCGAGGACCACCAGGGCCCGGGCGGGCGGGCGCGGGATGAGGCGGACGGTCGCCGAGAGGACGACGGCCAGGGTGCCCTCGCTGCCGACCAGCGCCCTGGCGAGGTGGAAGCGGCGCTCGGGCAGCAGGTGTTCCAGCGCGTAGCCCGACACCTGGCGCGGGAACCGCCCCACCTCGGTGCGCAGCGTCGCGAGGTTGCGCCGCGCGAGTCCGTACAGGGAGGCGATGAGGCGGCCCCGGTCGTCTCCGGCGGCGATGGCCCGGTCGATCTCGTCCTGGGTCATCTCGCCGAGCCGGACCACGGTGCCGCGGTAGGTGACGACTTCGAGTTCCTCGATGTTGTCGGCGGTGCGGCCCCAGGCCACGGAGTGGGTGCCGCAGGCGTTGTTGCCGATCATTCCGCCCAGGGTGCAGCGGCTGTGGGTGGAGGGATCGGCGCCGAACAGCAGGCCGTGCCCGGCGGCGGCCGTCTGGAGGTCGTCCAGGACGATGCCGGGCTCCACGGTCGCGGTACGGGCCCGCGGATCGAGGGCGAGCAGCCGGTTGAAGTGGCGGGAGAAGTCGAGCACCACGCCCGGGCCGACGGCCTGGCCGGAGGTGCTGGTGCCCGCGCCACGGGCGGTGACGGGCACGCCGAGGCGGCGGCAGGCGGAGAGCGCGGCGAGGACGTGGCGCCGCGTCCGGGGGAAGACCACGGCCAGCGGGACCTGCCGGTAGTTGGAGGCGTCGGCCGCGTACTGGGCGCGGCGTCCGGCGTCGCCGTAGACCTCTCCGCAGTCCGCCCGGGCGAGTGCGTCGGCCACCGCTGCCGGGCCGGGACCGCCGTTGCCTGGCGCTGTCGTGCTCACCGCGCTCGCTCCTCGTGTGCTCACCGATCACGTGGATCCTCCGTGGGACCCCACGATGTGGGCGGGCGCGGACGCTTCACAAGGCTCAGCAGGGCGATAGTCTTCACGGGGGAGGGAAAGCGTTCCTTATGCTCCTGGTACCCGGTCCGCCCCGTGCCCGCGAGGAGCCGCGTTGCTCAAGCCCCTGCACCTCCTCACCCTGAAGGCCGTCGTCGGCAGCGGTTCGTTCGCCGTCGCGGCGCGCGACCTCGGCTACACCGCCTCCGCCATCTCGCAGCAGATCTCGGCCCTGGAGAAGGACACCGGTCTGGTCCTGTTCGAGCGGGAGGCGCACGGGATCCGTCCGACCGCCGCGGCCCACCGGCTGGTCGACCTCAGCGGCCGGGCACTGGCCGCCCTGGACGATCTGGACCAGCAGGTGCGGGAGCTGGCCACCGGGGTCACCGGGCGGCTGAGGCTGGGCAGCTTCCCGACGGCGAGCGTACGGCTCGTACCCGCCGCGCTGTCGGCGCTCGTCGAAACCCACCCCCGGGCGCGGATCCAGCTGGAGGAGGGCGAACCGGAGGATCTGATCGCCCTGCTCACCAGCGGTGATCTGGACATCGCCCTGGTCTACGAGTACGGGCTCAGCCCCCGGCAGTGGCCCGCCGGGCTGACCCGCCACCCCCTGCTGCGCGAGGACCTGGTCCTGCTGCGGGCCGCGGACAGCAGGCTGGGGGCAAGCCTTCCCCAGCTGGCCGAGGCGCGCTGGATCACCAGCGCGGAGGGCACGGCCGGGGCCCTCTCGCTGGTCAGGCTCTGCGCGGCCGCCGGATTCGACGCGGAGGTCGCGTTCCGGAGCAACAACTACGACGTCGTACGGGAGTTGGTGTCCACGGGGCTCGGCGTGGCGGTCGTCCCGGCGCTCGGCCACGCGCCGAGCGAGGCGATCCAGGCCACCCGGCTCACCCAGCGGTCCGCGCACCGCCAGGTGATGGCCCTGCACCGCGCCGAGAACACCAATCCCCTGCTCGGCACGGTGCTCGACACCCTGCGGCGCGCGGTGCCCGCCGACGAGCCGTACCTGCACCCGGTCGAGGAGCCCGCGTCATAGGCGCCGCTACCGGGGCGGGACCCGGTCCGGCTCGGGCGCGGACCCGGGCTCTTCGGATTCCGTCATGGTGTCGAGGGCGTCGAGGTCCACCGAGCCGCCCGGCATGACGCTCCGGGTGCGGCGGTATCCGTACAAGGGCGTAGATGAGCGGGCCCGCGACGAGCCAGCCGCCCATCCGGACCCAGGTCTCCCAGTGCAGGAACGACATGAGCCAGACGGAGAACACCATCCCGAGGACGGGCACGAAGGGCATGCCCGGGCAGCGGAAGCCCCGCTTGAGGTGGGGCTTGGTGTAGCGCAGGACCAGGACGGCCGACCAGACCACCACGAAGGCCAGCAGCACGCCGATGTTCGTGAGGTCGGCGACGGCGTTGATGGGCAGCAGACCCGCGAAGACGGCGGCCACGCTGCCGATGACCCAGGTGGCGCGGTGGGGCACCTTGCGCTTGGCGTGGATGGCGCCGAACCAGGCTGGCATCAGCCCGTCCCGGCTGAGGGCGTACCAGAGGCGGGAGGCGCCCATCATGAAGGAGAAGGTCACGGTGACGATGCCGATCACCGCGCCGACGGCGATGACATTGGCCAGCCCGTTCAGCCCGACGCTCGATCCCCACCAGGTCCGGGACGGTGGGACGCTGGGCGAGCACGACCATGCCGATGGCGGTGGCGGCCTGTTCATCGAGGCGCAAGCGAAGATTGACGTCGTACGGGCGTGGGGTGACGGCCTGGTCGCCTCCGCCGACGGAGTCCGGCACGGTCCCGGTACAGACCCTGTACGCGGGCTCGAATCCCCGGTACTTCGGCCTGCGGCACAAGGGTGCCACCTGGCTGAACGTCGTCAACGACCAAGTGATGGGGCTTGGCGGGCTGGTAGTGCCAGGGACGCTGCGCGACTCGCTCACGATCCGCCTGGACCGCATCCGCGCCCACTGGGGCGACATGCTCCGTGTGGTCGGTTCCCTGACTCTGGGCAAGGTCCGTGGTCACGACCTGATCCGCATGCTCTCCCGGGACGGCAATCCGACTGGGCTGGGCGACGCGTTCGCCCACTACGGGCAGATTTTCAAGGCCCTGCACCTGCTCCAGTTCGTCTCGGATGAGGGATACCGGCGGATGATCGGTGCCCATCTGAATGTCACCGAGGCCCGCCACCGCCTCGCCCGGAAGATCTTCTTCGGCCAGCGCGGCGAACTGCGCCAGCACTACCGCGAGGGCATGGAGGACCAGCTCGGCGCCCTCGGCCTGGTGCTCAACGCTGTCGTGCTGTTCAACAGCCTCTCCATCGACACCGCCGTCAAGCAGCTCGCCGCCGACGGCTTCCCTGTCACCGACGAACTGCTCGCCCGGTTCTCGCCGCTCCAGTACGACCACATCAACTTCCCCGACCGCTACGCTTTCCCCCGGCCCGCGGCGCCTGGCCTGCGCCCGTTGCGTGACCCTCACGCCCACGACGAGTCAGACGACGGCGAGCCCGAGTAACGGAGGCGCCGTACGAGGCCTGATCACTTTCACCAGCACCAGGGTGGTGACCGCGGCCATCCGCATTCGCGACACGGGTCCTGTCCGGGCTTTCCTCCAACTTGTACAGCGCCAGTAGGTGGCGGACCAGGGCGAGTGCGGCGAGCAGCGTGACGAGCACGCACACGCCCCACCAGCCAGCCTGGCTCCAGACTCGTATCCCGAGCCAGGAACCTGCGCTGCCGCCCAGGTAGGCGCAGGTCATGTAGGCGGTGTTGAGCCTGCTGCGGGCGTCGGCGCGCAGGGCGTAGACGCGGACTTTATTGGCGACCATGCCGGACTGCATCGCAGTGTCGAGGAGCAGTGTGCCGAGTATCAGGGCGGCCAGACCCAAGGTGCCGCCCCGGGCACCAATGGTGAGGATCGCGGCCGAGACGAGGACGCCAAGCATGCTGACCAGGTTCACCGGATCGGGGCCGTAGCGGTCCACCAGACGGCCGGCGAGCGGGGTGCAGACCATGGTCGCTGCTCCGGCCAGGGCGATCATTCCTACCGCCTGGGCACCCAGCCCGTAAGCCGGTCCGGCGAGCAGGAGCGCCAGGCAGGTCCAGACCGCGGAGAACCCGGCGAAGACGGTTGCCTGGTAGAAGCACGAGCGGCGCAGGTCTCGCTCGGTGCGCAGCAGGCGCAGCGGCTCGGCCAGGAGCGTTGCGTACCGCTGGCAGGAGGACGGGGTTGTGGTCGGCACCGCGAACGCCAAGACGGTGGCGAGGAGCAGGGCCAGGACCGCGGCGACCAGGTAGGGGGCCCGCCAGCCCAGCCACTCACCGAGCGTGCCGCTGAAGGTCCGGGCCAGCAGCATGCCGCCGGTCGATCCGCTCAGCAGGGTGCCGATCACCGCTCCTTGGCGGTCAGCGGCCACGAGACCAGCGGCCAGGGGGCCGACGATCTGCGCGCCCACGGTGGTCAGGCCGACAAGGGTGCTGGCGGCAATGAGGGCCGGCAGAGCCGGCGCGCAACCCGCTGCGAGCAGTGCCAGACCGGTCAGGACGAGGAGGACGACGAGGAACGAGCGGTGCGGGAGCCGGTCGCCAAGCGGCACCAGCAAGACCATCCCGGCCGTGTAGCCGGCCTGTGTGGCGGTCACCACCGCAGCAGCTGAATCGGGTGACACATGCAGCCCGGCGGCGACCAGCGGTCCGATGGCCTGCGGAAAGTAGATGTTGCCCACCGCCACGGCGCACGTGACAGCCAGGATCAGGACTATCCGGCGGCTCATCATTCAGTCCACCGGCCCGCCCGCAACGTAGTTGACCTGGCCGGAGACGAACCCCGCCCCGGGACCTACGAGGAAGGAGACGGTTTGCGCGATGTCGTCAGGGAGGTCCACCCTGCCGACTGGGATGGACTGCTCCGCCCTGTGCCGGAACTCCTCGAAGCTCAGGCCGAGCCGCCGGGCTGAGACCCTGGTCATGTCGCTCACGACGAATCCCGGCGCGATGGCGTTCGCAGTCAAGCCATGCGGTCCGAGCTGGAGAGCGAGGGACTTGGTGAATCCGATCAAGCCCGCCTTCGCGCTGGCGTAGTCAACTCGGTCAGCATCACCGACCGCGGAGATGCTCGACATGTTGACGATGCGTCCCCAACCGGCCGTCACCATGTGCGGGCAGACGGCACGTGCGGCGAAGAAAGGGCCGCTGAGGTTGATCCCCAAGACCGTGTCCCACTGCTGCATGGTCATGCCCACAAGGTCGGCACGGGGTCCGATGCCGGCGTTGTTGACCAGCACCGTCGGCCGCCCGAACGCGGCGGTGATCCGGGCGACGGCCGCAGTGACCGCGGCCTCGTCGGCGACATCAGCGGCGACGGCCAGCGCTGCCCCGCCGACACTTGTGACGGCCTCCACGGTATCGGCGCAGTCCGCCTCGTCCAGATCGATCATTCCGACCGCCAGGCCGTCGCCCGCCAGGCGCCTGGCCACAGCGGCGCCGATGCCGCGGGCAGCACCGGTGACAACCGCCGTCTGCTGCACATGAGTTGTGTGTGTCATGGGAGGAAGTCCACGGCATCGACGTTGCGTCGCCAATCGATGTAGCGTATGTCTTAATGATCAGCTTTGTGCTCGGTGTCGAGGACCTCGCGGACACCCGCTTCGCCCTCTCCCCCCTGCACGAAACCCTGTTCAGCCTGCGAATGCTCCAGGATCCGGGGCTGTCCGCGCTGCACCTGCCCTGGCGCAGGTCCGTACTCGGCAGACTCGGCACGCTCGACACCGGTCTACTGATGTCCCTGGTCGCCCAGCGGCGCACCCTCCCCGACTTCCTGACCCCGAACCCCACGGGTTTCGCGCCGGCCTTCGAAGAAGAACTCTCCGTCGTCCGTCAAGCGTCCTGCGCTCGGGTCCGCCACGACCTGCTGCTTGCGCACGCACCCGACCCTGTTCCCGAAGCGCTCCGCGACGCCACCGCCGCCGAAGACGCACCTGTCGCCAGACTCCGCGACGCCATCTGCGATCTCCTGCGGCAGTACTGGGAGGTGGCCATCGAACCGGTGTGGACCCAGATGCGACTGGTGCTGGAAGCCGACATGACCTACCGCGCCCGCCAGCTCGCCCTGGGAGGCGCCCGACTGCTGTTCGCCGACATGCACCCGAACCTGCGCTGGCAAAGCGGAGAACTGTATATCCGCAAGATGATCAGCAGGCATCGGGTTGCGGCATCTGGGCGGGGACTGTTGCTCCTGCCGTCTGTGTTCGCACACAAACCCGCGCCTCCCGTCAGCCCGGACGAGCCGCCGAGCCTCGTCTATCCCAGCCGGGGAGTAGCCACGCTGTGGGGCTCGGAGTTGCCGACCGTCGACACAACCGCCTTGGTGTCTCTCCTCGGTTCATCCCGAGCGAGACTGCTCAGCCTCCTGGAAGAGCCGTTGCCCACCGTAGAGCTCGCCCGCCGTCTCAGGGTCACCCCAAGCGCGGTCTCCCAACACCTGCGTGTCCTGCACGCCACAGGACTGATCACCCGGACACGTGACGGACGGCATGTGCTCTATCGGAGAAGCGCACTCGGCGACCAACTCACGACCACCGCTACCAAACCGCGAACCCACGACAGCTGAGGCTCAGCAGTCCGCCTCCGCCCAACCCCGCCTGGCCGGACGACTACCCACTCCACCAAGCCGCTGGCTGGTTCCCCACCCATCCGCTGACCGACTCACCCTGTCGGCAAACGATGGCGAACTCAAGCGGTCAGCGCGTCCAATGAACCCGTGCAATCCGAGGGGTCGCGGCGGCTCGAATCCCATCAGATCCGATGGTGATTGCTGAAGGGGTTTGACGACAGATAGGGTCCGACCTTCCGTTCGGAAGGGGCCCACGAGTGGCGAACCTGGTCTACAAGCGGGTCTCGACCGACCAGCAGTCGACCGCCCGGCAGAACCTCGTCCCGGACGAGGCCGGGATCGAGGACCCGGTCGTGGCCCCCCGCTCCTCCAGCAGTCGCCGCCACGGCCCGAGTCCGCCCAGCACGACGGGATGACATCAGCGTCACGGGCGATGCGACCGGCGGCTCGTACAGCGCGCCGTCCCGCTCCCGCAGGCACACCCGCCCCTCCGCGGACACCTTCTTCAGCAGCCCGGTCTGCCCGTCGGCAAACACCACAAGATGCTGCAAGCGGGTCCGCCAGCCGGGGGCCGGCCACACCCGCGCGAGCAGCCCGGCGGGCACCGGTATGCCACCCAGCAGCCACGACTCCACGGTGGCGCGGCACTCCTTCTCGTGCCGTGCCAACTGGTCCTGGAGCGCCGCGAACTGCTCGCCGACCGGGCTGTGCCGCACGGCGCTGGGGATGGACTTCAGGATCTGCCCATTGGCCTTACGGCATCTCAGGCTCGTCCCGTCCAGTGCCAGTTCATGGCCGTGAATCGCGGGCACCCACGCGAGGGGACTCATCATGCGCTGGCTATGACAGCACCCACCGACAATCGGCGCCGAACATATTCCGTTGACCGACGGACGGCCGAGGCACGACACTGTCGCCTTCGTCGGGATCAACGGCATACGTGGGGCGGTGTGCGGTGGCTGGCTCGGACATGGCCCATGACCTGCAAGTCGAGGAGACCTCGTCCGACCCGTCGCTGTGGACAGCGGACTTCCGGCTGTTCTTCACCGCCCGCACCACCTCTCTGCTGGGCGACGCGATGCTCCCCGTAGCGATCACGGCCGCAGTGATCCGGGCGGGATACGGGGCGACTGGGGTGGGCTACGCGCTCGCCGCGCTCGTAGCACCGTTCGCAGCACTGATCATCTTTGGCGGGGTGCTGTCCGACCGCTTCGGCGCCCGGCGGTTGATGGTCGTCTCTGACACGGCCCGGCTGGTCTCTCAGTCGGTACTGGCCCTGCTGTTCCTGCTGGGCACGCCGAAGCTGTGGCAGATCCTGGTGCTGCTAGCCCTGATCGGGGCGGGCAGCGCGATCTTCCAGCCGGGAGTCGCCAGCATCACCCCGCGCTTGGCCCGGGACGTGCAGAAGGCCAACGCCACCCTCCGCATCTCGGAGTCCGTCACCGCCGTGATCGGCCCGTCGCTGGCGGGGCTGTTGCTGGCGGTCTCCTCACCGGCGACGGTGGTCGCCCTCGACGCCTTGACCTACGGGGTCAGCGGCGCCTGCCTCCTCCTGCTCCGCTCGGTCCCGATGGGCCCGGCAACGCGGGACGGCGAATCGTCGTTCCGGGCCGATCTCGTGGAGGGGTGGCGGGAGTTCCGGGCCAGGACCTGGCTGTGGAGCGTCATCGTCGTCTTCATGCTGTGGCAACTGGCCGGTGCCGGTCCCGCCATGACCCTCGGCAACAGCGCGCTCGTCACCGACTACGGAGCATCGACGTTCGGCTTGGTCATGTCGTCCCTCGGGGCGGGAAGTGTGCTGGGCGGAATTGTCGCGATCAAGCTCCGCCCGCGGCATCCGCTCCGGGCCGGCGCCCTCTCCATGATCCTTTGGGCGCTCATGCCGCTGGGCGTCGCTCTCGGCCTTCCCGCGCCGCTCATCGCCGGGTGCTACGGGGTGAGCGGCGTGGGCATGGCCTTCTGGATCGTGATGTTCCACACGAGCGTGCAGACGCACATCCCGCAGGACGTTCTCGGCCGGGTGCACGCGTACGACGCGGCCGGCTCGCTGGTGATGAAGCCGGTCGGGCAGGCGCTGGCGGGACCGCTCGCGGTCGTCGCGGGGACGGTGCCCCTGCTGTGCGTGTCCGCGTCGATGGCGCTCGTCGCCTGCGCCCTTCTGCTGGCGATCCCGGCCGTGCGCGGCCTGAAGCGCGTCGAGGGCTAGGGGAATCCGCGGCCCCGGCCACCCGAAGGCACTTTGGCCAGCAGCGATAGCGAAGCGTGAACGGGGTACCGGTGGTCCCATGCCTGACACGTTGAATTCAGCGAAAGCCCGTGCCGCGCTCCGCGCATCGGCGCGTGTCTCCTGTGAGTTGTTGCTGGTCCTGGTCATGGCCACGGTGGTCCTGTGGACCCTCGGTCAGATGTGGTCGGTCGTCTGGCCGCTCGTCGTCGGCCTGCTCCTCACCACGCTGACCTGGCCCCTGGCCCGTGTTCTGCGCGGGCGCGGGTGGCCTCCGGCATTGGCCGCCTCGGCCGTTACCGTGCTGTTCCTGCTGGTCGCCACGGGCATCGTGGCGTTGATCGCGGTGCCGGTGGCATCAGAGTCCGGTCAACTGACCAAGGGCGTGGCCGAAGGCATCCACCAGGTGCGGCAGTGGGCCGCGGGGCCGCCGCTGAACATCGGCGACGCGCAGATCTCGAAGGCCTCCGACGCTGCGGCCGCCCGCATACAAGGCAGCGCCAGCAGCATGATCACCACGGTGGCCACGGGGGTGAGCACCGTGATCGACGGTATGGTCACGGCCGTTCTGGCGCTCTTCTTGATGTTCTTCTTCCTCAAGGACGGCCCTCGGTTCCTGCCGTGGCTCGCCCGCCAACTGCCCGGCCGGCTCGCCACCGACATCCCCGTCGTGGCCGCGCGCGGTTGGGACACGCTGGGTGCGTTCGTACGTTCCCAGGCGTTGGTCGGCCTGCTCGACGCCGTCCTCATCGGACTCGGTCTGTGGGCCCTGGGGGTGCCACTGGTACTTCCGCTGGCTGTCCTGACCTTCGTGTCCGCGTTCGTGCCCATCGTGGGCGCCCTGTTCGCGGGCGCGGTCGCGGTGCTCATCGCGTTGGTGTCCAACGGGGTGACGGACGCGCTGATCGCGCTGGCGATCATCGTCGTGGTGCAGCAGCTCGAGGGCAATGTGTTCCAGCCCATGATCCAAAGCCGCGGACTCGGCCTGCACGCGGCCGTGGTCCTGCTGGCAGTGACGTTGGGCGGCAGCTTGGCGGGCATCGTGGGCAGTCTGCTCGCCGTACCGGTTGCCGCGCTGATCGCGGTGGTCTGGAACTACCTGCGCGAGCAGCTCAACACCTCGCACTGACCTATTCAGGTTAGGCTAAGCTAAGTTGCGCGTCGGCTGAATACACCCGGGATCCATGGTGAGGAAACGTGCGTTCGTCAGTCTGGTGCAGAGCATCGGACAGGGCTCCCCTGACGTGAACGTCAAATTTAGATTAGGCTAACCTAATTGGCAGGAGCTTATCTGTGTCCCTTCCTTCTCACAAGGAGAGATCCATGCGCCTGGGCACGGCCGACAGGGACAACGCCTTTGTCGAGTTCGGGCTGCCCGGTACCCCCGGCACCGACGGGTTCTGGGCGGCGGCGGGCACACCCGCGTCGTTACCGGCCGACGACGGCTGGGTGACCCTCTTCCTGTGGCGCGGGTCCCCGGCGACCCTCGTCTTCGAGAGCTGGTCCGAGCCCGTGCCCCTGTGCCGGTGGGGCGACACGGACTGCTGGTACGCCGAGGTGCGCATGCCCGCGCGGCTGCGGGTGACCTATCAGTTCCTCTCGGGCGACGAGGCGCACGCCGATCCGCTGAATCCGGTCGGTGCGGGCGGCGACCGGTCCATCGCCGCCACCCCGGACGCCCCGGCCCAGCCGCACTGGCCCGCCCTCGCCGGCAACGATGTGCTGCCCCTCCCCCGCCCTCGGATCCGCTGGAGCAGCGCACGGCTCGGCGGGCGGCGTACGGTGCGCGTCCACCCGGTGGGCGGCGGCGGGCCGGTGGTCCTGCTGCTCGACGGGGACGACTGGCTGTATCTGCACCCGGCCATGACCGCCTTCGACTCGGCCCGCGCCGCCGGTGAGATGCCCGCCGCCACGCTGGTCTTCCTCCCGGCCAAGGACCGGGAGGCCGAGTTCGGGTGCGAGCCCGCGCTGTGGGAGGCGATCCGGGACGAACTGCTGCCGCTGGTGGCGGAGTCCGGTGTGCCCGCCGACCCGGACCGGCTGGTGGTCGCCGGGCAGAGCCTGGGCGGGCTGAGCGCGCTGTACGCGGCCGTGGAGTTCCCGGGGCTGGTGTCCCGTATCGCCTGTCAGTCGGGGTCGTTCTGGTGGACATCCGACGCCGTGGACCGGCCGGACCCCTTGGGCGGCCCGGTGGGCGGCGCCCTCGCCGCGCGGCTGCGGGAGGGCCCCGATCTGTCCGGTCTGCGGGTCGCGTTCGACGTGGGGGAACACGAGACCGGGATGCTCCCCCACTGCGAGCTGACGGAAGTCCTGACCGAACGGAGCGGCGCGACCGTACGGGTCTCGCGGTCGGCGTCCGGCCACGACCGGGCGGGCTGGCGGCAGGCCCTGCTCAGGGATGTCGCCTGGGCACTGGGCTAGGCCGTGTCTTTCGGATCATCGCGAAAGACACGGACTGAGGCTCGGCGCTGGCGGGGCTACCGGGGTCGCAGGGCGTGGAGATCCGGCAGATGGCGTTCGCCGACGTGGGGCAGGGTGGTCTTCCGTCCTTGGCTGTCGCACAGACGTACGCGCTGCCTCGGTGGGGACGAGTCCGTCTCCACGACGATGTCCTGGATGTCGGGCCAGGCCCACTTCCGCACCCGCACCACCCCGACCACGGCGATCCCGCGCGCCCGCACCACCGTGCGGGCGCGCCACAGGGACAGGGCCCACACGCCGTCGACGATGGTCAGAACTCCTATCAGGATCGCGGCGACCCAGCCCGGCAGGTCGTTGATGACCACCTCGAGCACCCCGCACGCCAGCATCAGCGCGATGAGCGCGAGCACCTTCAGCCGCGCGCGTCTGTCGGCGCGGTACTCCCGCAAGATCACACCCGTCACGCCCGTCACACCCATGCCCCGCCCCCCCGGGTGGCCTACTTGGCGACCCAGTAGCCCAAGTTGTTCCGGTTCCCCTCCGCCGCCCGGCGCGGCGCGTCCGGCGATCCCAGCAGACCATACGGCAGATACCCGGAACGGACACCGAGTTCCCACCCATGGACCTGGACGGCGAGGCAGGCCAGGGCGAGGGTGCCGAGGGGGAGGAGGGACCGGGGCGCGGGATCACGGGCATCGGCCTCGACGCTCTCCCGGTACGCGACCAGCCGGGCGACGAGGGCGTCCTCGAAGGCGTGCTGGTCGTCGTCGAGGAGTACGCGGAGCAGCCGCTGGTCCGCGCTCAGCGCGTCGCCGACCTCGTCGAGCCGCCGGGCGGCCGCCGCGCGCTCCCCGGCGTCGGGCTTGCGCAGCGGAACCGTCGGCCAGTCGCGGGGCAGATGCCCGGCCGCCTCGGTGAGATAGGGGCACAGGGCGTCCATGGTGGCGAGGTCGGCGGGGTGGGAGACGGAGGTGTACCGGTTGTAGGGCACGCCGTCACGGATGGCGGGCGCGTAGTCGCCGCGCAGCAGCAGCCCGGTGACCCGCTCCCAGTCCCACACATGCCCGCTGACGACACACATCTCGAACATGTCGAGCCAGGTCCGCGCGGTGGGCGCCTCCTTGACGACGTCCCGGAAGGTGATGGGCCCGTCCCCGAACTCGTCGTCGTCCGGGTCCGTGCTGATCCGCTCCCCGACGAGGGGGAACCGGAGTTCCTGGTCCCCGTTCGGGAAGCACATGATGCTCAGCACTCCGTGCACACACTCCGCGGCGGTGACGGCGGCCGTGCCGGCCGCGGCGTCGAGCCCCGGCTCCGTCACCGTTCGCGCGGCGACATGGTCGAGCAGTTCGTCCGCCATGGCCCGGATCAGCGTCGGCGAAATGCTGCCGTACCGCAGCGAGTGCCACCGCGTGTAGGCCCGCCCGTCGATGTCGTCGAGCGCCTCGGCCAACCGCTGCTCGCCGACCTGATGGCATGTCACGTCTTGCACGTACCCCGTCCCTCCATGAACTCCACGACTGGACGAAGCACGTTATCAACGGGCACTGACAGCACACCTAGACGTTCACCGGGCCACCGCCGCGCAGTAGTCCTCGTCGGTGGCGAGGAGGTGGCGATGGGTGTCCTCGGCGGTGATGACGCCGTCGTCGAGGACGAGGACCCGGTCGGCGGCGTCCAGGAGGGCCGGGCTGCTGGTGATCACAACGGTGGTGCGGTCCCGGCGCAGCTTCGCGAGGTTGCGCGCGATGAGCTGCTCGGTGACCGCGTCGACGGCCGTCGTCGGGTCGTGCAGCACCAGGACATCGGTGTCGGCGGCGAGGGCGCGGGCCAGGGACAGCCGCTGGCGCTGGCCCCCGGAGAGGTTGGCGCCGCGGTCGCGGACACCGTAGTCGAGCCCCTCGCGATGAAGGGCGACGACATCGGTCAGCATGGACGCCTCGACGGCCTCGGGCACCGTCCGGCTGGTGCCCGACGGGTCGATGTTCGTCCGGAGGGTGCCCGCGAAGATCTCCCCGTCGTACGGGTTGACCAGCAGGTACGCGCGGACCGCCTCGACCGGCAGGCCCTCCAGCTCCTGCCCGCCGACGCGCACCGCTCCCTCGTACACGTCGGGCGGGACGTTCACGGCCAGGACCGACGCCAGGTCGGCCGCCGCGCGCGGCTGGTACGGGGCGATGGCCACGAACTCACCTGCCGCCACCCGCAACTTCAGCCCGCGCAGGGTCCCGTACCGGACGCCGTCGACCTCCAGGTCCCCGCCGGTGGCCGGGTGTCCCGCCCCCGGGGTCGTGACCGGTGGCGCGGCCAGCACCAGCGCCATCCGCTCGGCCGACGCGCGCGCCATCATCACGTACTTCGGCATCTCCGAGAACAGCTTGAGCGGTTCCATGATGAACTGCGCGAGCCCCACGGCCATGACGAGTTCCCCGATGGTGATCCGGCCGCTCCACGCCAGCGAACCCGCCGTCAGGGTCACGGCGACGGCGAGGACCGCGTTGAGGGCCAGGGCGGTGCCCGCGTACACGCCGTTCACCTTGGCCACGGTGATGGCCTGGTGCTTCGCCTCCGTACTGACGGCGCGGTAGGACCCGAACGCCGCGTGGTTGCCGCCGAAGCCGTGCAGCGGGCGCAGGCCGGTGATCAGGTCGGCGACCTTCGCGCCCGCCCGCGCCACCCGGGCCTGCTGTTCGCGGGTGCTGGAGCCGATCCGCTTGGACAGCACGCTCAAGGCCGACAGGATCGCCACGGTCCCCACGATGACCAGCAGGCCGAGCCGGATGTCGGCCAGGCCCAGCGCGACCGCAGCGACCAGCACCGCGACCATGGAGCTGATCAGCAGCGGCACCACCTCGATGATGTCGGCGGTCTGGTCGGCGTCCTCGGTGGCGATGGTCAGCACCTCGCCGGACTTGAGGTCCACGTCCCGGGCCACCGGCTGGAGTCCACAGGCGGCGACCTTGACCCGCCAGCGGTGTGCTTCGGTCGTGTTGGCCTTCTGCAAGATACGCATCCCGAAGCGCCACGACAGCGACACCGTCGTGATGATCACCGCCAATGCGGCGATCGACAGTCCGAGCGCGCCGAGGCTCCGGTCCCGCATCGTGTGTTCCACGATCAGGCCGAGCGCGATGGGAAAGGCCGTCTCACCCGCCTGGTACAGGCCCATGAGGGCGGTGCCCCCCGCCATGGCGCCGGTGTTGCGGCGCAGCGCGGTACGGAGGATGTCGGACCCCGGTCGGGGCCGCTGCGTGTCAGAAGTCGTCATCGGGGATCCGGGCAGTCGAGGTGGCGGGCAATCGCTTCGGGGGTGCGCAGGGTGAACAGGTCCCGGATGGTGATCACGGGACCGTACTCTCGGCGGAGCAGCCCGATCAGCCGCACCGCCAGCATGGAGTGTCCTCCGAGGGACACGAAGTCGCTCACCGCGCTCACCTCGTCGTCGTCCAGGTCCAGTGCCTCGGCGAAGTACTCGCACACCACCGTCTCGGTTTCGGTGGCGGGCCCCCGCTCCCCCGCCGTGGTCAGGGCGCCCAGCGGCTTGGCCTCCGGCAGCGCCTTGGTGTCGGCCTTCCCGTTCACCGTCAGCGGGATGCTGTCGACCCGGGCGTAGTGCGTCGGGCGCAGGAAGTCCGGCAGCCCGGCGCCCACGTCGGCGGCCACCGTCGCCAGCTCCGCCCCCTCCAGCACCAGATAGGCGGCGAGCCGGTACGCGCCGTCGACCTGCGGGTCGGGCTGGGCGACCGCGGCGGCGAACCGCACCGCCGGATGTGCCGCGAACACGGCCTCGACCTCGCCCAGTTCGACCCGGTGTCCCCGGATCTTGACCTGCTGGTCGGTACGGCCCAGGTACATCAGGTTGCCGTCGGGCCTGCGGACCACCAGGTCCCCGGTGCGGTACATGCGCGCGCCGGGTGCGCCGAACGGGCAGGCCACGAAGCGGTGGGCGGTCTGGGCGGGCTGCCCGAGATAGCCGCGCGCGATGCCGACGCCCGAGACGTACAGCTCACCGGGGACGCCGTCGGGCAGTGGCCGCAGCCATGGGTCCAGTACGTACACATCGGTGTTGTCGATGGCCACGCCCACCACCGGGTCCTGGCATTCGAAGGTGCCGACGCCGAGGGTGTTGATGGTGTATTCGGTGGGGCCGTAGAGGTTGTAGCCGACCGTCCCCCCGGTTTCGGCGAGCCGCCGCCACAGCGTCGGGGTGACGGCCTCGCCACCCAGCAGCACCAGTGCTGGCCTCCGTGCCGGGTTGTCGAGCAGGCCCTCGGCCACCAGCTGCTGCGCGTAGGTCGGGGTCACGTTGATGACGTCGATGCCGTGCTCCAGGCAGTACGCGACCAGCCTGGGCGCGTCGCGGCGCAACTCCTCGTCACAGATGTGCACTTCATGGCCGTCGGCGAGCCACAGCAGCTCCTCCCAGGACATGTCGAAGGCGAACGACACGGTGTGCGCGATCCGGAAGGTGCGATGGCCGTGCTCCGCGAGCACCGGTTCGAAGATCCGGCGCTGGTGGTTGATCAGCATGTTGGTGAGCCCGGCGTACTCGGTCACCACGCCCTTGGGCTTCCCGGTCGATCCGGAGGTGTAGATGGTGTACGCGGGGTGCCGCAGCCGGTCCGGATCGTCCGGTGCGAACGTGGCGTACGGCTCGGCCTCGGGCAGCGGGCGGTCCAGCTCGATGAGGTCCCCGCTGAGCCGGGTCAGCCGGGGCGACACGGCGCTCACGGTGAGGATCACCTCGGGGCGGGCGTCCGCGACGATCGCGGCGATCCGCTCGTCCGGGTGGTCCAGCTCCAGCGGTACGTACGCGGCGCCGACGCGCAGCACGGCGAACAGCGCCACGATCGAGTCGAGCGAGCGCGGAATCGCGAGGCCCACGGTCGCCTCGGGGCCGATGCCACGCTCGGCGAGCACACCGGCCACCGCGCGGCTGCGGTCCCGCAGCTCGGCGAAGGTCATGGCCGAGCCGTGGGCGACGAGCGCCACCCGTCGCGGGTCGCGCTCGGCCGCCTGGTCGAACCGGTCCACCACGGTGTCCGTGCCGATGTCCGTACGCTCGCTCTGCGCGGGCTCGGGGCCCAGTCCGCGCAGCGCGCCGACCGGCCCGGTCGAGCGGGCCACGTCGTCGAGCACGCACAGATAGTCGTCCAGGAGACGTCGGGCGTTGCCGGTGTCCTTGTCGCGGTACTCCAGTTTGATCCTCAGCCGGTCGCCGGGGCTGACGACCCAGGTGAAGGGATAGTGGGTGGAGTCATCGGCCGTGACCGAGGTGATGCCGTGCCGGGCGTTCATCTCGGCGAACGCGTCCATGTCCAGGAAGTTCTGGAGCACGAACAGGTTGTCGAACAGGTTGTCGTGCCCGCTGGCCCGCTGGATCTCGCCGAGCCCCAGGTGCTCGTGGTCCATCGCCGCGACCCTGGCCGCCTGGACGTCCGACAGATACGCGCCGACCGTGTCCTCCGGCCGGGCCCGCGTCCACATCGGCACGGTGTTGAGCAGCACGCCGACGATGCCGTCCAGGCCCTCGCCCTCCCGGCCGGAGACGGTCACGCCGAACACGGCGTCGCTACGACCCGTATGGGCGCCCAGCAGCAGGCCGAACGCGCCGGTCAGCACCGAGTTCAGCGTGACGCCGTGTGTTCTGGCCGCATCGCGCAGCAGCTCCGACAGCTCGGCGGACAGCGTGTGCACGAGGGTGCGCGGCAGGTCGTCGGTGAGGGACGGCGCCGGTCCGGCGAGCAGCGTCGGGCCGGGGAGACCGGCCAGGTGCTCCGCCCAGAAGCGCTCCGATACGGCGGGGTCCCTGGTGGCCAGCGCCCGCGCGTGGTCCTCGAAGCTCGGGCTGATCGGGGCCGGTGCGGACAACTCGCCCGCGAGGACGGCCCGGTAGGCGTCGAACAGCTCCCGCAGCACGATCTCGCGGGACCAGCCGTCCCACAGCAGCAGGTGGTAACTGAGCAGCAGCCCGTCGCGGTCGTCGGGCAGGCGCACCACGGTCAGCCGGATCAGCGGCGGCTCCCCCGGGTCGAAGCCGGTGTCGCGGTCCCGGGCGCGGAAGGCGTCGACCTCCGCATCCGTCGACAGGGCGACCGTACGGACATCGACCCGCCGTCCGGCTTTGAGGACCTGGACCGGGTTGCCGTCGTCGTCGGTGGCGAAACCGGCGCCCACGACCGGGTACCGCCCGATCACATACGCCATCGCCTCGGCCAGCGCGTCGGTGTCCAGGCGCCGGTCGAAGGTGAACCAGCTCTGCGCCACGTAGTGTCCGGCCGCGCCCGCCAGCTGCGCCTGGAAGAACAGGCCGCGCTGGAGCGGGGTGACCGGTGCCGTGCGCTCGGCCGTCGCGGAGGCGTGCGCGAGGTGTTCCAGCGCGCTGCGCCAGTGCTCGATGATCTCGTCCGAGATGCCTTCGGCGAGGATGAAGTCCGTGTGCAGACTGCCGGTGGCCGCGTCGGTCCAGGCGTTGACCTCGACGCCGTACGGGCTGCCCTGGTCGCCGCCGGTGAGGCGCGGCGCCTGGGATTCGCCGCCCCGGCCGAGGTAGTTGAACAGCACCTGGGGGCGGGCCTTCAGCAGCGGGGCCGTCTGCGGGTTGAGGTATCTGAGCTGGCCGTAGGCGACGTGCCCGCGCTCGTCCGGCTGGCGTTCGGCCACCTCGTACGCCGCCACGACGGGGTCGGTGTGCGCGCTGAGCCGTACGGGCGCGATGGCGGTGAACCAGCCGACCGTGCGGGTGTAGTCGTGGTGGTCCCGCGCCGGGACCCGGCCGTGCCGCTCCAGCTCGATCGCGAGATCGGTGGGCGACGGCTGGATACGGGTCAGCGCGGTACGCAGCGCGCCGCACAGCAACTCGGTGAGACCGACACCGAGTGCGGCGGGCGCGGTACGTGTCACCTGGTCGCTCACCTCGGGCGGGAGCACGACCGTGGCCTCGCGCAACTCCCCTATGACGGGCAGTAGTTCGGGCGCCTGGAGCGTGCTGATCCAGTGGCCGAGGTCGTCGATCGCATGGGTGGCCCCGGAGGCCAGCGCATCGGCGTACTCGGCGTACGGCGTGGTCGGTGGCGGCAGGGGTTCCCCGCGCAGGGCGGTGGCCAGGTCGTCCAGCAGGATCAGCCAGGACACCGCGTCGACGGCGAGGTGGTGCGCGGTGACCACCAGGGTCCGGCTCGACTCCCGCCAGGAGAGCGCGACCACGTCCCCGGAGATGGGAGCGAGCCGTCCGGCGGCGTCGTTCGCCACGGCGGTCGTGTCGGTGGTGTCCGTGGCCATGACGGTGACCGCGCGGGCGGGTTCGGTGCGCAGGGCCCATACGCCGTGTTCGACGCGCAGCCGCAGCCGCAGGGCCGGGTGCGCGGCCACCACGGCGTTCGCGGCGCGCTGGACGTCGGCAAGCCCGGTGCCCTCGGGGGCCAGCACCGTTCTGGCCTGGGCGAACCGGGTGAGCGATCCGCCCAGTTCGCGCTGGCGCAGGATGATCGGCGTCGGTGTCAGCGGGCCGTCCTCGGGGAGGGTCGGCACCGGGGCTTCGGGCTGCGGGCGGGTACCCAGGTGCTCGGCGAGCGCGCGCGGTGTCCGGTACAGGAACACATCACGTGGCACGATCGGCAGGCCGAGCGCCCTGGCCCGGTTGATGACGGCGATGGCGACGATGCTGTCGCCCCCGGCCCGGAAGAAGTCGGTGTCACCGCCCACGGCGGATTCGGGCAGCGTCTCGGCGAAGATGCCGATCAGCGCGGCGAGCGCGTCGTCGTTCGCCGCCACCGGGGTGTCGGGGGCCTGTGCGGCGGCGCGCTCGGTCAGGGCCTTGCGGTCCAGCTTGCCGTTGACCGTCAGCGGGAGGGCGTCGACCGGCAGCACCCGGCCGGGCACCATGTGCGCGGGCAGCTTCGCGGACAGCAGGGCGGTGAAGTCGCCGGGCACCCGGCCCACGACGTGCGCCACCAGGTGGTCGCCGCCGTCCGCCACGGTGACGGCCACGTCGACCACGCCGTCGAGTTCCCTGATCGCGGTCTCCACCTCGCTGGGCTCGATGCGGAAGCCCTTGAGCTGGACCTGGTCGTCGGCGCGGCCGGTGAACACCAGCTCACCGTCGAGGGTGCGGAGGGCGAGGTCACCCGTGTGGTACATCCGGGAGCCGTCGCCCGCGAACGGATCCGCCACGAACCGCCCCGCGGTGAGCCCCGGCCTGCCCAGATAGCCCAGCGACACCTGGTCGCCCGCGACATAGATGGCGCCCACCCGGCCCGGTGGCACCGGCCGGAGCCGGTCATCGAGCAGATACGTGACCAGACCGGGGATCGGACCGCCGATCGGGCTGGCCTCGTCACCGGCGCCGAAGTCCTCGTCGGTCAGCACCCGGTGGGTGACATGGACGGTGGTCTCGGTGATGCCGTACATGTTGACCAGCTCGGGCGATCCGGTGCCGTGCCGCTCGACCCAGCCGCGCAGTCGCCCGAGGTCCAGCGCCTCGCCGCCGAAGATGATCCGGCGCAGTGCGGCCAGTGGCTCACCGGCGTGCCGGTCGGCCTCGATGAACTGGTAGAACGCCGACGGGGTCTGGTTGAGCACGGTCACTCCGCGCTCGCGGACCAGCCGGTGGAAGTCGACCGGCGAGCGGGTCAGCCCGTACTCCGGCACCAGCAGCTCACCACCGTGCGCGAGCGCGCCCCACAGCTCCCACACCGCGAAGTCGAAGGAGAAGGAGTGGAACTGGACCCAGACGTCGTCCGGGCCGAAGCCCATGTCGGGCCGGGTGTTCGCGAGCAGCGACACCACGCTGGAGTGCGGTACGACGACGCCCTTGGGCCTACCGGTCGATCCGGAGGTGTAGATCACATACGCGGGATCGTGCCAACTCATCTCGGCAGCAGGCTCGTTGGGTGCAGCTGGCTCGTCCCCCTGCACCAGCACACGCGCCGGTACGTCCGCCCGGGCCAGCAGCCGGGTGAAGCGGTCGCGCTGCTCCCGGTCCACGAGCACGACCTGCGGGGCGGCGTCGGTGAGGATGTACTCCAGCCGTTCGTCCGGATACGCCAGGTCCAGCGGTACGTACGCGCCACCCGCGCCGACGATCGCCACTAGCGCGACCACCTGCTCGACGGAGCGCGGGACGGCGACCGCGACCCGCTTGCCCGGTCCCACCCCGGCCGAGCGAAGGGTCGATGCCAACTCGTCCTTGGCAGAAGCCAGTTCGCCGTAGGTCAATGACCGGGTGCCGCCGTCGAGGCCGCACTGGGTGACGGCGGTGGCGGCCGGGTCGCGGTGTGCGGCGGCGTCGAACAGCGCGCCCAGGGTCGTCGGGGTGACCGGCGACGCGGGACGCCTGGCATCGTTCGGGACCAGCTCGCCGACCAGGGCGTCCGGCCGGGTGAGCAGGCCGCTGAGGGCCCGGGTGAACGTGTGCAGGATCGACCGGGCGGTCGCCTCCCGCAGCAGTTCGCCGTCGTAGATCAGGTTGAAGCGCGGGCGCCCGTCGGGCGCGCGCTCGACCACCAGCGTCAACGGGTAGTGCGGGGCGCCCTCGTTGACGATGCCACTGATGCCCAGCGTGTCGCCGGGCCGTCGCAGAGCGCCCACATCGGTCGCCACGTCGAACACCACCAGGGTGTCGAACAGCGTGCCCGCACCGGCCTGGCGGCCGATCCGCGCCAGCGAGACATGCTGGTGCGACAGCACCGTGCTCTGGTGGTCCCGCACCGAGGCGAGCAGATCACGCGCCGTGGTGGCCTCCGTCCATCGAGCGCGCACGGGGATGGTGTTGATGAACAGGCCCACCATGTCCTCGATGCCGGGCACCTCCATGTCCCGCCCGGACACCGTGGAGCCGAACACCACATCGCCGCCGCGCAGAATGCCTGCCAGCGTCACCGCCCAGGCGCTGTGCACGGCCACGCTGAGCGGCACACCGGCCGTACGGGCCACCGCGTCGATGTCGTCATCGGCCACCACCGCGGTCTCGGCGAACCGGTCGGACGGGGTGTGCCCCTCGGCGACCAGCGAGGGTCCGGGCAGCCCGGCGAGCTGATCGCGCCATACCCGGTCGCTCTCGTCGGCGTCGCGCTCGGCGAGGCGGCGTACGTAGTCGGGGAAGCCGCCGAGCGGGTGGATGGTGCCGGGCGCGCGGTACTCGGCGAGCAGCGCGCGGAGCATCGGCGGCACCGACCAGCCGTCGGCGATGATGTGGTGCACGGTCTGCACCAGCACGTTCCGGCCGGGGCCCCCGCGGATGAGCGTGTACCGCATCAGTGGGCCGGTGGCCAGGTCGAACCCGGCGCGGCGGTCCCGCTCGGCCAGGGCGCGGATCTCGTCGTCGGTGATGCCGGGGCGGTCCAGCGTGGTGAAGGGCGCCTCCACACCGCTCTCCAGCACGGAGACCACGCGGCCGTCGCCGAGGGCCGTGAACCGCGCGGTCAGGTTCGGGTACAGCGTGAGCAGCCGGGTGGCGGCGGCAGCGAGCCGGTCGGCGTCCACCTCGCCGTCGAGCGTCAGCAGCTGCTGCTCGACGTACGCGCCCGCCGAGTCGTCGTCGTAGACCGAGTGGAAGTACAGGCCCTCTTGCAACGGGGTCAGCGGCAGGATGTCGCGCAGCTCCGGGCCGTCGAGGGCGTCGACGTCGGCCTGGGTCAGCGGCACCGGGGCGAAGTCGCTGGGAGAGTGGCCGCCCCCGTCGAGCGCCGCCAGGCCGGTCAGGGCCTGATGGAAGTACGCGCCGAGCGTCGCGATGTCCTGGTCGGTGAACATCCCGTCGGGCCAGGAGATGGTGGTGGTCAGTTCGTAGGCGCCGGTCACTGCGGGTTCGGCGATCGCGTTGAACTCCAGGGCGCGCGGCAGGCGCATCCTCGGATCGCGCTTCTCTCCCAACTGACCTGTCTTAACAGCGAGTTGCCAGTCGTCGGCCGTGCCCGCGCCGAACCGGCCCAGGTAGTTGAACAGCACCTGCGGTGCTGGCGCGTCGAACTCGACGCCGTTGAGATACCGCAGGACGCCGTAGGAAAGTCCGTTGCCCGGCACTCGGGCGAGGTCTTCCTTGACCGCCTTGAGCGCGGCGGTCAGATACCCGGGCGCGGTGAAATCGGCTGCCGCACCGGGGTCCACGGTCACCGGGAACAGGGTGGTGAACCAGCCCACCGTCCGCGACAGCTCCGGTTCAAAACCGGCCGCCTCCGCCACGAACCGTCCTTCGCGGCCATGGCCCTCCAGTTCGATGTGCGCGAACGTCTGCTCCTGCCCGAGGTCGCGGCGCCATCGGGCGAGGGTGACGGCGAGCGCGGTCAGCAGCACATCGTTGACTCCGGCGTGGAACGCCGCGGGAATCCCGCCCAGCAACGCGGCCGTGACATCGGAGCCGACCGAGACGGTGCGCACCCGTTCCCGCGCGACGGTGTCCGCCTCGGACAGCGCGCGCCTGCCCACGGGCCCGTCCGCTCCCGGCAGGGGACGCCGGTAGTACGCGCGGTCCGCGTCGAACGCGGCCTGCCCCAGCAGCTGCGTCCAGCGCCGGAACGACGTGCCCACCGGGGGCAGCGCGATCGGCTCGCCCGCGGCGTACTGCCGCCACGCCATGGCCAAGTCGTCCATCAGGACGCGCCAGGACACTCCGTCGATCACCACATGGTGGACGACCACGACCAGTTGCCCGGCTTCACGTCGCCGGACGGCGCGCAGCATCACACCGCCCGCCGGGTCGAGCCCGTCGGTGGCGAGCGCGACGCATACGTCGAGCGGCAGGTCGCTTTCCTGCCACCGGGCGACAGCACGGGCCGCCTCGGGGATGTCGAAGCTCCAGCGGTCGCCGCGCACCAGCCTGGCGCGCAGCATGTCGTGGCGCTCGACCACGGCGGTGAGGATCGCGTCGAGGGCGTCGGCGGTCAGGTCCGCGGGGGTGTTCAGGACGACCGACTGCACGAAGCCGTCGATCGTGTCGGTGGTCTCGCCGAGCCACCGCACGATGGGCGATCCCTCGACGGTGCCGGTGGCGACATCGCCGTGGTCCACGGTGGCGGTGTCCTCGGCGAGCGCCACCGCCGCCAGCGCCCCCACCGTGCTGTTGGTGAAGATGTGCCGCGCGGTGAGGTGCAGGCCCGCGTCGCGCGCCGCGCTCAGCAGCGAGATGGCCAGCAGGCTGTCCCCGCCGAGCTGGAAGAAGTCCTGGTCGACACCGACCTCGTCCAGCCGCAGCACCTTCGCCACCGCCGCGCACAGCACGCGCTCGTTCTCGGTGGCGGGTGGAACGAGTGAGCCCCCGGCGACCACGGGTTCCGGCAGCGCGCGGCGGTCGAGCTTGCCGTTCGCGGTGAGCGGGAACTCCTTCATCACCACGATGTGGGCGGGCACCATGTACTCCACCATGTTGCCGGTGGCCCACGCCCTGACCTCGTCCGCGCTCAAGTCCTCGCGCCCGGCGGCCGGGATCACGTACCCCACCAGATAGGTGCCGCCCGCCGCGTTCTGCTTCGCCACCACGCAGGTGTGCCGTACGCCGGGGTGCTCCGCGAGACCGACCTCGACGTCCTCGATCTCCAGCCGCATCCCGCGGATCTTGATCTGGTTGTCTGCCCGGCCGAGGAAGTCCAGCGATCCGTCCGGGGCGAATCGCGCGAGGTCGCCGGTGCGGTAGAGCCGGGACCCGTCCGCCGCGAAGGGGTTCGCCACGAACCGGGACGCCGTCAGGCCGGGGGCGTTGATGTATCCGCGGCCCAGGAGGAATCCGCCCACGTACAGTTCGCCGCCGACCCCGACCGGGACCGGGCGCAGTTCGTCGTCCAGTACGTACAGCTGGGTGTTGGGGTTGGCCTTGCCGATCGAGGTCGACAGGCGTTCCGCCGCGCCCCGGTAGATGACGTGCGAGACGCCGATCGTCGTCTCGGCCGGGCCGTAGCCGTGGTACAGCGGGATGTCGAGCCGGGTGCGGAACCGCTCGTACAGCTCCGGGGTCAGCACCTCGCCGCCGCACCACACATGGCGCAGGCTGTCCAGCCGCCCGGTGTCGCCCGCCATCTCCAGCAGCACGTCCAGCATGGACGACACCAGATAGGTGAAGGTGACGCGCTGTTCGGCGATGACGCTCAGCAGATGGTGCGGGTCGCGTTCGCCGCCGGGCCGCAGGACCACCAGCCTGCCGCCGTGCACCAGTGGCAGGAAGATCTCGTTGATGGAGATGTCGAAGGACAGCGGCGCCTTGAACAGCGAGGCGTCGTCGTGGCCGAAGCCCAGGATCTCGTTGCCCTGCCACAGCAGGCGCTCGCTGATGGCCTCGTGGCGGATCATCGCGCCCTTGGGCCGCCCGGTGGAGCCGGACGTGAAGATGACGTACGCCAGGGCATCGCCGGGGACGGTGACCCCGGTGTCCTCCGCCGGATAGGCGCCATATTGCCAGTCGCCGAGGTCGACGGCCATGGCGTCCGGCTCCCCCGGTTCGTGCTCGCCCGAGGCGTTCAGCTGTGCCACGACCCCGGCGTCGTCGATGACGACGGCGCGGCGCGCGGCGGGCCACTGCGGGTCGAGCGGCACGAACGCGCATCCCGCCCGGAGCACGCCGAGCAGCCCGATCACCATCTCGGCGGAGCGGCCGAGGGAGATGCCGACGACCTGTTCGGGGCGGAGTCCGCGGTCGAGGAGGTGGTGGGCCAGCTGGGCGGACAGTTCGGCCGCCGCACGGTAGGTCAGCGAGCGGTGCTCGTCGACGATGGCGACGGCGTCCGGCCGGGTCCGCGCCTGTTCGAGGAACATCTCCACGATGGTCGGGCGGACCCGGTCGGCGTGGGTGTCGTTCCACTGGGCCAGGGTGTCGAGCCTCGCCGCCACGCTGGACGGGCCGATGGTGCCGAGGGGCCGGTCCGGGAAGTCGGCCAGGTCGTCCAGCGCGAGCTGCGCGTCGGCCGGTGCTACTCCGTCGGGGAAGGTGATGCTGTGGCCTTCGGCGCCGACCTCCCAACCGCCCTGCGTAGAGCCGCCGTTGTCGGCCCACGCCAGGACATCGGCGAACAGCGTGGCGGGGGTGAGGTCGATGCCGTCGGGGCAGCGGCCCGTCGCCCAGTACGACAGCCCGATGGCGCACGCCGCGGCGATGGTCCGATCGCAGAAGTCACCGGTCCGCCTGCGTACGTCGGCAAGGCGCGCGGGAGAAAGCAGTACGCGACGAGCACTCGGTTCCCTCATCGAAGACTCAGCCATCGAAGACTCAGCATTCCTTCCACGTCATGACAACCTCACCTGAATCCGGGGCCGGTGGCCGGGGCCGGTGGCCGGGGCCGGTGGCCGGGGGTCCTAGCTGCCCTCGCGCCAGGCGCGCCACAACCGCGCGTACCGGCCGCCCAGCGCCACCAGCTCCTCGTGGGTCCCCTGCTCCACCACGCGTCCCGCGTCCAGCACGGCGATCCGGTCAGCCGCCATCGCCTGGGTGAGCCGGTGTGCCACGAACAGCGTGGTCCGGCCCGCGCACGCGGCCAGCACGGCCCGCTCCAGTTCGGCGGCGCCCTCGCTGCCCGCCTCCGCGGTCGACTCGTCGAGCACCACCACCGGGGACCGGCGCAGCACCAGCCGGGCCAGGGCGATCTGGGCCACCTTGGTGACGTCCAGACGCTCGCCGCCCTCGCCGACCAGGGTGTTCAGCTCGTCGGGCAGCGCCTCGACCCACCCGTGGGCGCCGACCGTGCGCAGCGCGTCCATCAGCTCGGCGTCGGTCGCCTCCGGCGCGGCCAGCCGCAGATCGTCGGCGAGCGAACCGGAGAACACATGAGTGTCCTGCGTCAGGATGCTCACCAACGCCCGCGCCCCGGCCTCGTCCAGACCGGCGAGGTCGGTCGGCCCGATGTGCACCGATCCGGCCTGCGGTGTGCCGATGCCCGCGATCAGCGCGGCCAGGGTCGTCTTGCCCGCGCCCGTGGCGCCCACCAGCGCGAGCGATCCCCCGGCCGGGATCGTCAGGCTGACGTCCCGGAGGACGGGCTCCTCGGCGTCGGGGTAGCGGTACGTCAGCCCCCGTACCGTCACCGGGTACGGCACGGCGTCCGGCGGCGCCACGGCCGCGTCGCCCACCAGCCGGTCCTCCGCTGCCTCCCCCAGCACCCCGACCAAGCGGGTCAGGCTCGCGCCCGACTTCTGTGCCTCGTCGAAGGTGAACATGATGGAGCCCAGCGGGGTGAACAGCCGGTGGAACATCAACGGTGCCGACGACACGTCGCCCAGGGTGGCGGCATCGGCCTCCAGCAGGGCGTACCCCACCACGATGATCAGGGTCAGCCCGATGAACTCGGCGCGGTTCTCCCTGCCGACGAACCGGCCGAAGAACCGGAACACCTCGATACCGAGATCGCGCACCCGCCACGACTCGCTCGTGACCTTCTCGCGGAAGGCGCCCTCAAGGCGGTACGCCCGGACCGTGTCGATCCCGTTCAGACCGCTGATCAGCGCCTGTGCGCGGTCGGCCTGGGCCATCCGCTGCTTCTGGTAGAGCGGGGCGGACCGGGGGAGGTACCAGCGCAGGGCCAGCGCGTAGGCGGGCAGCGCACCGGCGCCCGCCAGGCCGAGCCGCCAGTCGAGGCCGAACATGCCGACCGTGGCGATGAGGACCAGCACGCCCGCCGAGAACACCGTGGGGACGGCCGTGCGGATGCCCTTGGACAGCACGGCCACATCGTCACCGACGCGGGAGAGCACATCGCCCCGGCCGACCTGCTCGATCCGTGCGCTCGGCATCCCCAGCACCGCGCGGACGGCACCTTCCCGCAGCCGCGCGAGCAGATCCGCGCCCAGCCGCCCGATGAGGTACGTCGACACCGCGGTGGCCGCCGCGCCGAGCAGTGCGGCGCCCCCCATCAGCACCCCGACCGTGACCAGCGCCGAACGCGGTTCGCCCTCGACCACTCCGTCGACCACGCGGCCGAGCAGCAGCACCGGGAGCACCTGGAGCGCCGCCCCGGCCACCGTGGTGAGCACGGTGGCGGCCGTCAGCCAGGGCACCGCGCGGCAGTGTGCCGCGACCCATCGGGTGGCCACCCGTCCGGTGGCCGTGCGCAGGGTGGCCGGGATGGTACGCGCGTCGGTGACGCTCACCCCTGACCGGCCGACTTGACCAGCTGGTCGATCGCGTACGGCAGGGACAGCAGGGTGCTCTGCGACATGGCCGCGCCGACGGCCGGGCCCTCGCTGTCCAGCAGGTACGACACCTTGCCCTGCTTCACGGCGTCCAGGTTGGTGAACAGCTTGAACTTCTTCAGCGCCTGCTGGTCGGCCTCGTCGTTGACGACGAAGATGCGGTCGACGTCGACCAGGTCGACGCGCTCGGGCGAGAGGACGGTGTAGAACTGCCCGTCAGCGACCTTGTCGATCTTGGTCTGATAGCCGAAGCCTATGCCCGTCACCAGCCGTCCGCGCACATCGATGGAGGTGAACGGCGCCACCGAGTTCTTGTACCAGGACAGCGCGACGGCGGTCTGGTTCGCGAACTTCGGATGCGCCTCCTTGGCCGCGCCGAGCTTGTCCTGGATGCCCCGCACCAGTTCGGTGCCCTCGTCCTCCTTGCCCAGCGCCTTGGCGATCTGCACCGCGTTGTCCTGCCACGGGGCGCTGAACGGCTCCTTCTCGCCCTTGGTGCGGCCCACGGTCGGGGCGATCTTGGAGAGCTTGTCGTAGGCGGCCTTGTCGATCTCGGAGTAGACCGCCACGATCAGGTCCGGCCGCAGGGAGGCGATCTTCTCGTAGTCGGGTCCCGAGTCGCCGTTCTTCATGACGACCTCGGGCCGGGTGCCGCCCCACTTGTCCTTCACCCAGGGCCACTGGGTGTTGATGTCGGGCTCCTTGCCCGAGGGGTTCGGGTACTGGTCGACCATGCCGACCGGCTTGACGCCGAGCGCCAGCATGGCCTGGTCGTCGGTGTATCCGACGGAGACGACCCGCTGGGGCGCCTGGCTGATCTTCGTGGATCCGAACGCGTGCTCCACGGTGACCGGGAAGGCGCCGGACGCGGCGGCCGGGGCGTCGTCGCTCGTCGTGTCCGACGAGTCGGAACCACATCCCGCGAGGAGGCCGACGCCGAGGGCCGCGGCGGAGAGCACCGCCGCTAACCGCCGCCAGGGCGTCATACGCGTCGTTCTCTGGAGGAGCATCCGGAATCCCTTTGCTGTCGCGCCGTCCGTTACGCCCCCGTCACAGGGCAGGCAAACCTTATCCCGAGTAAGTGAGGCTAGCCTAGCCTTACTTGACACAATTCCTCAGTCGGGCCGGACATGGGTACGGCCGATCGGTACGATGAGCGGCCGGTCACCCACCGGGTCGTCGACCACCGCGGCACGCAGCCCGAACGCCTCGTCCAGCAGCTCGGCGGTGATCACATCGCGCGGGTGCCCCTGCGCCAGGATCGAACCCGCCCGCATCACGACGAGGTTGTCGCTGTACCGCGTGGCCAGGTTGAGGTCGTGCAGCACCATCACCACCGTGCGGCCCGACTCGTGCAGGTCGTCCACCAGGTCGAGCACGTCGATGGCGTGCGCCAGATCCAGATAGGTGGTCGGCTCGTCGAGGAGCAGCAGATCGGTGCCCTGGGCCAGGGCCATCGAGATCCAGACGCGCTGGCGCTGCCCGCCGGACAGCGAGTCGACCGGGCGGTCGGCCAGATCCGCCACCCCCGTCATGGCCAGCGCTCGCTCCACGACACCGGCGTCGTCCGATGACCACTGCCGCAGCCAGCTCTGGTGCGGATGGCGCCCCCTGGCGACCAGATCGGCCACCGTCAGCCCCTCCGGAGCGACCGGCGCCTGTGGCAGCAGGCCCAGCTTCTTCGCCACGTCCCTGGTCCGGAGCGTGACAATGTCCTCGCCGTCCAGCACGACGCTCCCCCTGGACGGTTTGAGCAGTCGGGTCAGGGTGCGCAGCAGGGTGGATTTCCCACAGCCGTTGGGGCCGATGATCGTGGTGATCACGCCCGGCGGGATCACCACGTCCAGGCCGTCGATGACGTTCCGTCCGCCGTACCCGACCGTGATGTCCCTGGCCGCCAGCCGCGAAGGGCCCTGAGCCCCTGACTCGGTGTCGGTCTCGGTGCCGGTGATGCACTCGGCGCTCACGCGTCCCCCTGTATTCAGGATTGCCAATGTCTTGCCCCCTACCTGAGGTTCGCCCGCACCAGCAGATAGACCAGGAAGGGGCCGCCGATCGCGGCAGTCACCACGCCGACCGGGAGCGTGATCGGCAGCGCCGTACGCGCCACCAGATCCGCACCGATCAGCAGCAGCGCGCCCACCATGCCGGAGGCCGCCATCGGCGGCGTCGGACACCTCGCCAGACGCATCGCCACCTGCGGCGCCACCAGCGCGACGAACGGGACCGGGCCCGCCGCGCTCACCGCCACACCGGCCAGCAGCACCGCGCACAGCAGCAGGACGGCCCGCACCATCGAGTACCGCACGCCCAGGCCCGCGGCGACCTCGTCGCCCAGGTGCATCGGCTTGAACTGGAACGCGACGCAGGACACGACCACCAGGAGGACGAGGGTGCACCACAGCGCCGTACGGACCTCGCCCCACGACCGGTTGTCCAGCGAACCCACCAGCCACGCCTGCGCCCGCGCCACGTCCTTGATGTCGGCCGTGGCCAGCAGCCATGTCGTGATGGCCTGCATCACGGCGCTCACCGAGATGCCGATGAGGATGAGCCGGAAGCCGTCGATCCCGCGCCGCCACGCGAGGAAGTACACCAGCAGCCCGGTGGCCAGACCACCGACGAGCGCCGCCGCGGACAGGCCCACGGCGCCGACGACCGCCGCGGTGGCCCCGCCCGACACCGTCACCAGGAACACCGAGACCGCGCCCGCGCCCGCGGTGATCCCCAGAATGTCCGGGCTGGCCAGCGGATTGCGCGCGACGGACTGCGTGATCGCCCCGGACACCCCGAGTGCGATCCCCACCACGATCCCGGCCAGGGCGCGTGGCATCCGCAGATCCATGATCACGAACTGGTCGACCCGCTCGCCCTCGCCGAAAACCGTGGCGATCACCCGGGACAGTCCGATGGGGAACTCCCCCACCCCGATGGACACGCAGAACACCAAAAAGGTCGCCGCCGCCAGCAGCAGCGTGGTGCAGACGAGCCAGGGCCGCCACACGAACGACACCTGACCGAGCCGCACACCCGGCGCGACCACCGATCGCTTCACATCTGTTCCGCTCATGTGTCCTTGAACTTTCCGCGCCACACCAGAACCGCGAAGAACGGGGCGCCCAGGAGGGCCACGACCACACCCGCGTCCAGCTCGCCCGGCCGCACCACCAAGCGCCCCACGATGTCGCACACCAGGAGCACGACGGCCCCGAGCAGACCCGCGTACGGCACCAGCCAGCGATAGTCAGGACCGGTCAGATACCGGGCCACATGGGCCACCATCAGCCCGAGGAACGCGATGGGGCCGCAGGCCGCCGTCGCCGCGCCCGCCAGCAGGGTGATGGCGACGATGCCGACGGTCCGGCTCAGCGCGATGTTCACGCCGAGCCCCCGCGCCATGTCATCCCCCAGGTTGAGCAGGTTGACGGCGGGCAGCGTGGTCAGGGCCAGCACCAGACCGACCGCGATGAACACGGTCACCGGCCAGATGACGCCGAATCCGACACCGGCCACGGAGCCCGCGTTCCAGAACCGCAGCGCGTTCAGCGACTTCTGGTCCGCCAGCGCGACCGCCGAGGTCATCGCCGCCAGGAACACCGTGATCCCCTGCCCGGCCAGGGCGAGCGTCAGCGGATTGCCCGCGCCGCGGCCGATGCTCGCCAGCCCGAACACGACGACCCCGGCGACCGCCGCCCCCAGGAAGCCGAACCAGACGTACTGGAACGGGTCGGCGAACCCGAACACGGCGACCACCGACACCACCGCGAACGAGGCACCGGAGTTCACCCCCAGCAGTCCCGTGTCGGCGATGGGATTGCGCGTATGCCCCTGGATCAGCGCACCGCTCACCCCCAGGGCGACACCCGCCACGATCGCGAGCACCGTCCGGGGCACCCGCACGGTCCGCACGATGAGCCTGATCTCGGTGAGCCGCTGGTCGGGGTCCGGCCCGGCGAACAGCCCGTGCCACACCTCGGCGGGACTCAACGCGCGCGCGCCGACGGCCAGCGACACCGCGCCCGCGGCGACGAGGACCAGCAGGAGCGCGCCCAGCCCCACCCCCCGCCGGCGGCCCATCCGCGCGGGAACCCCGGCCACGGGGCGTTCGATTGTGGTTGTGCCCATCTCTTTCGTACGCCATCCCCTACCGCGCGGTGCTGCCGACTCCGTCGGCGACCCGCCTGGCCTCGCCGGAAGCGGAGGTGACGCCGCGGTCGAGGAGCGAGTCCAGGATCTCGCCGACCCTGATGGCGGTGTTGGACAGCAGGGACGAGGTGATGCCGTGGGTGTGCTCCGTGCCGCCCTGGAGATAGATGCCGCAGCGCAGACCGGGTTCGGTCGCGATGCGGTAGTCGCGCTCGACGCGCACACGGCCCTCGTCGTCACGGAGGCAGCGGTCGGCGACCTCGCCGAGGAGGCCGATGGGGTCGACGGGGCTGTAGCCGGTGGCGAACACCACCACGTCCGCGTCGAGCGGCGTCTCCTCGCCGGTGACCAGGGAGGTCACAGTGGCGCGGACCTGGGAGGGTGTTTCCTTCACATCGGTGAGCCGGGACACGTTGAGGAAGCGCAGCCGCTCGGCGCCGAGGACCTTCTCCTGGTACATCTGCCGGTACAGGTCGTCGATCAGGTCGATGTCCACCACGGAGTAGTTGGTGTTGCCGTGGTAGTCCATCAGCCGGCGCTTGACGTCCTGGGGCGCGGCGAAGTAGTCGTCGACGGCCGAGGGATCGAAGATCCGGTTGGCGAAGCCGCTGTCGTCGGCGGGGCTGTAGCCGTAGCGGGAGAAGACCGCGCAAACCTCGGCCCCGGGGAAGCGCCGGTGCAGGTAGGCGACGTTTTCGGCGGCGCTCTGTCCGGCGCCCACGACGATGAACCGGGAGGGCGAGGTGCCCTCCAGCCCGTCGGCCTTCGCGAGCAGTTCGGAGGTGTGCCAGACGCGGTCGCCTCGCTCCACGCCCTCCGGCATGAGGGGGCGCAGCCCGGTGCCGATGACGAGGTTGCGGGCCCGGTGGACCTCAAGGCCCTCCTCCGACCGGACCGTCACGTCCACGTGCTCCACGGCCCCGTCGCGGACGACGGGCGCGACGCCGACGACCTCGTGGCCGTAGGAGACCATGTCCCCGACCTTGGCCGCGGCCCACTCGAAGTAGTCGTGGAACTCCACCCGCAGCGGGAAGAGGTTCTTGTGGTTGATGAAGTCGATCAGCCGTCCCCTGCTCTGCAGATAGCAGAGGAAGCTGAACTCACTGGCCGGGTTCCGCAGCGTCACCAGGTCCTTGAGGAAGGACACCTGCATGGTGGCGTCGTCGATGAGCATGCCACGGTGCCAGCCGAAGCGCGGCTGCTGCTCGAAGAAGTGCGCGCTGATCGCCACGTGTCCGCCGACACGTGCGTTGTGCTCGCTGAGCGCGATCGCCATGGCCACATTGGACGGCCCGAAGCCGATGCCAATGAGGTCGTGGACCGGTAAGTCGCGGACCGGCAATGCGTCACCAGGAAAATCCCGTGACATGTCACTCCCATCGTGCGGGGCAATCGCCTGTGCGGCGTGCGGAGGGTGCGAAGGGTGGGCACGCCGACGGAGCGACACGCCAACAACTTAGGCGAGCCTAAGCTAAACCCGTGGGGCTGTCGATAGGTCACCACAGGGGAATCACGTGCCCACTCGCCGCCAACTGAGGGACTTCAACGACCCGTTGCAAGATAAGGTAAGCCTTGCTTTACTGACCCCGGTCATCCCCTGCGACGAGGAGGAACCCCCATGCGGGTCGTCATGTTCGGTTACCAGACCTGGGGGCACCGCACCCTGCAAGCCCTCCTGGACTCCGAACACGACGTCTTACTGGTCGTGACCCACCCCAAGAGCGAGCACGCGTACGAGAAGATCTGGAGCGACTCCGTCGCCGACCTCGCCGAGGAACACGGCGTCCCGGTGCTGATCCGCAACCGCCCGGACGACGACGAGCTGTTCGCGCGCCTCAAGGAGGCCGACCCGGACATCATCGTGGCGAACAACTGGCGGACCTGGATCCCCCCGCGCATCTTCGGCCTGCCGCGCCACGGCACGCTGAACGTCCATGACTCGCTGCTGCCGAAGTACGCCGGGTTCTCCCCGCTGATCTGGGCCCTGATCAACGGGGAGTCCGAGGTGGGCGTCACCGCGCACATGATGAACGACGAACTCGACGCCGGAGACATCGTCCGGCAGGAGGCGGTTCCGGTCGGGCCGAGGGACACCGCCACCGACCTCTTCCACAAGACCGTCGGCCTCATCGCCCCGGTCACGATCGGCGCGCTCGACCTCATCGCCACCGGACGGACGGAGTTCACCAAGCAGGACCGGTCACAGGCGAGCTTCTTCCACAAGCGGTCCGCCGAGGACATCCGCATCGACTGGACCTGGCCCGCCGAAGACCTCGAACGCCTGGTCCGCGCCCAGTCCGAGCCGTACCCCAGCGCCTACGCCTTCCACCGCGGCAAGCGCCTCGAGATCCTGGCCGCGTTCGTGTCCGAGGCCCGGTATGGCGGCACACCCGGGCGCATCTTCTACCGCGAGGGCGACGGCGTGGTGATCGTCGCCGGAGCCGACGCCCGCACCGGCCGCAACCACGGCCTGGCCGTCACGCGCGTACGCACCGAGGACGGCCACGAGATGGCCGCCACCGAGTACTTCACCTCCATGGGCGGCTATCTGACCAGCCGCCCATGAGCCCTTCCGGGCACTTCGGGAGGGGTCCCGGGACCGCCGGGTTACAAACTCCGGGCAGCAACCCCTCGAAAGAACCGGAGGTTCCCCTGATGAACACGGGCATGCGGCGGCGCGCCGCGACGACGGCCGCGACGCTGACCATGTCGGGCGCACTGGGAGTCGGCGTGATGACGCCGATGGCGTACGGGGCCGGTCACGGGCCCTGCTACGACGGGCGGTGCACCATCACCGTGTCGAAGCCCCGGAGCATCGCGGTCAACAGCCACACGTTCGGGTTCGGGAAGCTGAAGGTCACGCACATCAGCTCCCGGACCGTGAAGTTCTCTGCCACCAGCGGCGGCATCAGCCTGAGCGGCAGCACCAGCCCGGGCGGCACCGTCAAGCTCAACAACCTGAAGATCTGGGTGAAGTCGGCATCCGGCCACAAGGCCAAGCTGGCCCTGTTCCCCACCCGGTAAGAGGTCCCCGACGGGCCGTGGCCCCGTACCCGCTGCTCGCGGGTACGGGGCCGCTGTGCCACGTAAGGGGGTGGCTCAGAGGTCGGCCGCGGCGCTGCGCAGGTTCTTGGCGGCCAGGGCCAGGCCCTCGGTCTGCGAGTAGGCGGCGTCCTCGTGCTCGATGTTCACGGCCATGTCCGGGTCGACCTCCGCGAGGGCGCGCAGGAACTCGGTCCAGTAGGCGTTGTCGTGTCCGATGCCGACGGCGACGAACTTCCACGCCGGGTTCTCCGGCCAGGCGTTGCACCAGAAGCCGTAGCCGGTGGGCACCTTGCCGGGGGCGTCGGCGGGCACGCGGGTGAACGAGGAGTCCAGTACGCCGCGGATGTCGGCGCCGGGGCACATCATCGCGTCCTTCGCCGCGGCGTGGAACACCAGCGGGCCGAGCCACTTGATGGAGGCCACGATGTCCATGCCCTGCCACATCAGGTGCGAGGGGTCCATCTCCGCGCCGACGTTGGTGGCGCCGGTCTCGTCGACCAGCCGCTTCAGGGTGACCGGGGAGAACACCAGGTTGTGCGGGTGCATCTCGACGGCGACCCGGACGTCGTTCTCCCGGGCCAGCGCGTCGATCTCCTTCCAGAACTCGACGGCCACGCCCCACTGGTAGTCCAGGACGTCCATGTAGACGCCGTCCCACGGGTTCACGACCCAGGAGGGGTACTTGGCGTCGGGGTCGGAGCCCGGTGTGCCGGACATGGTCACCACGTGCTTCACCCCGAGCAGCCCCGCGAGCCGGATGGTGCGGCGCAGGTCGTCGGCGTGTTTCGGGCCGACCCCGGGGAGCGGGTTGAGGGGGTTGCCGTTGCAGTTGAGGCCGGTCAGCTCCACGCCGCGGTCGGCGAAGGTGGCCAGGTACTCCTCACGCGCGGTGGCCGAGGACAGCAGCAGGTCGACCGGGCAGTGCGGGGCGGGGATGAAGCCACCGGTGTTGACCTCCACGGAGGTCAGCCCGTTCTCCTTGAGGATGTCGAGGGCCTCGGTGAGGGTGCGGTCGTGCAGACAGGCGGTGTAGGCGCCGAGCTTGAGAGCCATGAGGTGTCCCTAAGAATGTTGGCGGTCCGGGAGGACCGGGTGTGGCTGATGAGGTGTTGCCGTTGATGGCTCAGGGAGAATGGCCGCCCGGTCCTCCGGGA
>NZ_JBIRQF010000018.1:0-182349 GCF_044333065.1 Streptomyces sp. NPDC021115 | reverse complement strand
GCCTGCTCGACCGCGTACTCGTCCAGCTCCGAAAGCAGGCCGTCCACATCGTCACGGTCGAGCGTCAGGTCCTCGGCGAAGTGCCGGTCGCCGGTGGCGTCGGGCACGTACTTCACACAGACAACGATCCTCAAGCTCACGCCGGCTCTCCTTACGGGTCTTGGACATCTGCGCTGCCGTACCGGAGCACCCGAGCGAGAGACTATGGCACTCAGTACCCTTAGTAAAGGTACTGAGTGTCAGTCTTGCCGGTGCTGATGCTACGTTCCCTCCATGACGGACGTACGCGACGAAGGCAGGGCGCCCACGGCGGTCAGCGAGTCTGGGCCATCCGGCAAAACGCCCATGCGCGAGGTACTCATCGAGGCTGCGTTCCAGCTCTTCATGGAGCACGGTTTCGAGCAGACCACGGTGGACGACATCGTGGCGCGGGCCGGAGTGGGACGCCGGTCGTTCTTCCGCTACTTCCCGTCCAAGGAAGACGTCGTCTTCCCTGAACATGAGCGCTGCCTGACGGAGATGAGCGCCTTCCTCGCAACGAGCACCGACGGCGAACCGCTCGACGTGGTCTGCGACGCGGCCCGTCTCGTCATGCGGATGTACGCCGCGAACCCCGAATTCTCCGTGCAGCGCTATCGACTCACGCGCGAAGTGCCCAGCCTGCGTGGCTACGAGCTGTCCGTGGTGCACCGCTACGAGCGGACCCTCGCCCACTACCTCCGGCAACGCTACGCGGGGGACCGGAACGGAGCACTTCGGGCGGAAGTGCAGGCCGCGGCCGTCGTCGCCGCGCACAACAACGGACTGCGGACCTGGCTGCGAGACGGGGGCCACGGCGATGCCGCGAAGACGGTGGATCAGGCGCTGACGTTCGTCCGGCAGACATGGAGCAACGCCGACGAATCGGCGGAGACCGGCACCGCGCCCACACCTGACGACGACGTGATCGTCATGGTGGCGCCACGAGGCGCTCCTATGTGGCGCGTGGTGCAGAAGATCGAGAAGACGTTGGGGGACGACTAGCCATAGGCATGGCACGCAGCGCCTTGACCGAGGGTACTCAGTGCCATACCGTGCCGACATCCCCCGCGGCAGATCACCGACGCGTTCCAGACTCGGCGGCTGTGGAGGCATTACCGCCGTCGGCACGCCTCCCGTCAGCCCGCCCTTCCTCCCTCTGAAGGACTGCCATGGATACTGTCTCCCGTCTCGGTGTCGTCGGCTGTGGCCTGATGGGTTCGGGCATCGCCGAGGTCGCCGCCCGACAAGGCCTGGACGTACTGGTGGCCGAGGCCACCCATGACTCTGCCGAAGCCGGCCGCCGCCGTCTCACGGCCTCCCTGGACCGTGGCCTACGGCGCGGCAAACTCACCGAGGGCGAGCGCGACCAGGCCCTGGCCCGACTGAGATTCACCTGCCACCTCGGTGACCTGGCCGACCGTCAGTTCGTCATAGAGGCGGTCGCTGAGCAGCGGGATCTCAAGACCACGGTCATGCGGACCCTCGACACGGAGGTCGTCGACCCCCGGGCGATCCTGGCCACCAACACCTCCTCCCTTCCCGTCGTCGACCTCGCAGCCGTCACCAGGCGACCGGAGCAGGTCATCGGCATGCACTTCTTCAACCCAGTCCCGGTACAGCCTCTGGTGGAACTGATCCCCGCCCTGACCACCACCCGCGAGACACTGGAGCGTGCCAGGAACTTCGCCGCCCAACGGCTGGGCAAACAGACGATCCAGGCCCCGGACCGCTCCGGCTTCGTGGTCAACGCCCTGCTGGTGCCCTATCTCCTGGCCGCCGTCCGCATGGTGGAGACCAGTACCGCCCGTCCAGAGGACATCGACCACGGGATGGAGTTGGGCTGCGCCCACCCCATGGGGCCGCTGCGACTGCTCGACCTCATCGGACTCGACACCGCCCAGGCCGTTGCCGAGTCGCTGTACGAAGAGTTCAAGGAACCCCTGTACGCGCCGCCCGCCCTGCTGCGCCGCATGGTCGCCGCCGGGCGCTTGGGCCGCAAGAGCGGCAGCGGCTTCTACACCTACTGAAGTGGACACCCAAGCGATCGGCCGAGGTACGACGACCGAGGTCAGCAGCTTGTAGAAGGGGTTACGGCCGACGGTCTCACCCAGCCCCTGAGTTCCACGGAAGGTACCCGGCGCCGGAAGGCACGAGCGCCCGGAGCCGAGCACCACCATGTCCGCCCTGTCCCCCTGCAGATCTCTTCCGACCGCTTCGGGCTCGAAGCTGGGTCAGGACGGTTCCAGATGATCACGCACCGTCGAGTCTGGCGACTCTGTCGATGATGGCGTCGGCGGCGCTTGGTTCGATCCAGGGCATCCGGGAGACCGCGCGCTGGTGCGCCAGTCCGTGCAGACAGACCCAGAGGGTGACCGCGTCCGTCTGCGGGTCGGTGGTTGCCGATTGCCCTGCCGCACCACAGTCGGCGAGGGTTTCGGCGAGCAACTGCACGGAGTCCGCACCGAGGGTCGTCAGATCCTCGGCTGTCAGCGAGTTCTCCCCCAGGGTCGGCATCCACTGACCTCCGAACATGGCGCGGTAGCGCCCGGGGTGTTCCTCCGCGTAGCCGAGACAGGCGCGGCACAGGGCGTACAGCCGATCCCGGGCATCATCACCGGCCGCCGTCGCCGCGCCCGGCCGGCCCCTTGGCGAGGACATCGAGTCCCTCCGCGTTCTCGACGAACCGCTCCAGCTCCTCACCGGCCCCGCCCACGCTCTGGCGGGCGCCAAGTCGGTGGCCCTCGCCGAGCTGGTCTGCCACCGGATCTGGATGCCTGGCATCGTCCCCGGCACCGAGTGGGCCGCCTACTACGACGACCTCGTGGCCGCATTCGGCCTCACCATCGAGTCCACCGGCCCCAACTTCGGCTCCGACGCGCTCCTCGACACCATCGCCGACACCCCCGCCCTAACCACCTTCATGAGCGAGCAGACCCGTCTCGTCTGGCCCGACGGTCACGGCCTGCGCCGCATCCCGGTGACCGACCCGACGCCCGTCTACCCCCACTCGCTCCTCTGGCACCACGACAACCCCCACCCGGCACTGGCCACCCTCCACTCCCACCTCGCCGCCACAGCGGCAGGCCACGACGACCCCGGGACCTGGGCGCCGGGCTGGGTAATTCCACGCTGAGCAACGGCGCGTCGACCGCACCGCACGCCAGGTGACCGCCCGGAGGCGGATCACCGCATGAAGCGCCGAGCACAACGTACGGGCTTCGAGAGGATCAGGAAGCGGACGGTGAGGGCCGCACTGCTGCAGCCAGGTACTCCTGGGCCTTCATCACGTTCGAGGCCAGGTCAGTCATCGAATCGAGCACCAGCCGGTAATCCGTCCAGGGCTCGTACGCGGCCCGTCGATGCTGAACTGCTTCCCAGGTCGGCTCCTCGAAGCCCACAATGCCCCGGGATCGGCGCTCCAATCGCTGACGATGTACCTGCGAGTCCGAGCAGAGCACCTCGATGAACGCCACTGACACCTGGTGGCGGTCAGCCAGTGCCCGCCACTGCTGGCGGGCCGCCTCCACTGCGTTGACTGCGTCGATGATCGCGCTTTGGCCCAGGGCCAGCACCCCGTCGGCCACTGCCTCGGCGACGAGGTAGGCCGCCAGGCCCGTGGGCTGACCACGGTCCACACCGGCACGCCACATCGCCGCCTCAACGGGGTCTACCGGCACCACCACAGCGGGCAGCGCCCGGCCCAGGCCCTCGGCAACCGAGCTCTTCCCCGCCGCGGGTAGACCGGCCATCACGATCAGCATGACGGCACTGTCGCACACCCGACCCTTGGTGCACCGGTCGGCTGTCGTTCCCGCTCAGGTGTCAGCGGTCGGCGCTGGGCGGCAGTGCGAAGAAATCGGCCAGGGCGACCACGTCGTCGTCACGGAGACCGCGGAAGAGCCCCGCGTACTCCTGGACCAGCGGTTGGCCCAGCAGGATGTGCCTCAGGAGAACGTCCATCCACTGATGGGTGCTGAACGGTTGGGGGGAGAAGTCGGGGAACTCCTGGGTGACGAGTCGTTCCAGCGGCTCGGCCAGCTCGCGGATCTCGCCTACCAGCTACTCCTCCAGCGAACCTCACCCTCCCACACCCTCGGACTGCGGCAGGCCGAGGAGCCTGGGAGTCGTTCGTCGTCGCACCCGTGCCGCATTCCACGGTCGACTCGGCGTACGGCACCTTCGACGGCACGCGGTGAGCCCGGGCCGCCCCACCCCGGCCGACACATCCGCGGCGCTCCCTGCCGCCACCCCTTGACAGCGGAAACGTCGTGTGCGATTCAATAAGTGCATTGGTGCACTCGTATGCACATAACAAGTCTACGGTGCACCCGCATCGCTCGCTTACGGCGACATCCCTGGAAGGTGAGCCATACGTGAAGGCCCATGAACACCCCCACCCCCCAGCCCCGGCGCATGCTCACCCGGAGGCCCGCACACCGGCTCACGGCGGCGGGCACGGCCATGACCACGGACACGACCACGACCACGACCACGGCCACGACCACGACCACGACCACGATCATGGGCACAGCCACGGGCACGGGCACGGCCAGAGCCGTTGGTCACGCTGGAAGCACCAGGTCACCCACCTGGTGAAGCCGCACTCACACGAGGCCGCGGACAAGGTCGACTCCGCGATGGAGTCGTCGGCCGAGGGCATGCGCGCTCTGTGGCTCTCCCTGGCCATCCTGGGCGCCACCGCGGTGTTCCAGACCGTGGTCGTCCTCGTCTCCGGTTCGGTGGCGCTGCTCGGCGACACCATCCACAACTTCGCCGACGCGATGACCGCGCTGCCGCTCGGTGTCGCCTTCGTCCTCGGGCGGCGCGCGGCGAACCGCAAGTTCACCTACGGCTACGGCCGCGCCGAGGATCTGGCCGGAATCGTCATCGTCCTCACCATCGCCGCCTCCGCGGCCGTGGCCGCCTACGAGGCCATCGACCGGCTGATGAACCCGCGCGACATCTCCCACCTGGGCGTCGTGGCCGTCGCGGCGATCGTCGGGTTCATCGGCAACGAATGGGTGGCCCGCTACCGCATCAACGTCGGACGCAAGATCGGCTCGGCGGCCCTGGTCGCCGACGGACTCCACGCCCGCACCGACGGCTTCACCTCGCTGGCCGTGCTGGCCGGCGCGGGTGGCGCCGCGCTGGGCTGGCGGCTGGCCGACCCCATCGTCGGGCTGCTCATCACCGCCGCGATCCTGCTCGTCCTCAAGGACGCCGCACGCGAGGTCTTCCGCCGCCTCATGGACTCCGTCGACCCCGCCCTCATCGACGAGGGAGAGGCCGCGGTACGCGAGGTGCCCGGAGTGCTGAGCGTGACGGAGCTGCGGATGCGCTGGATTGGCCACAAGCTGCGCGCCGAGACGACGGTCGAGGTGGACGGCGGACTGAGCGTGCGGGAGTCGCATGCGGTGGCGGTCGACGTCGAGCACGCGCTCATCCACGCGGTACCGCGGCTGACCGCCGCGCTCGTGCACACCGATCCGGCTCTCGGGCCGGACGCGCGTGACCCACATCTGAAGCTCGCCCACCACACGGCGTGACGCGGTGGCCCCGGCCGCGCCGGCCGGGGCCACCCGCCCAACGAGACATTTCTCCAGGCCAATTGGCGCACGGGTCATGGATCCGTCCGGCATGCCTTTTCGCGGAATCGGCTGCCGCCCGCCCATTGCGGCTCCGACGAGCTGGCGAACTTGCGGCAATCGATTGTTTACAAAACATCGTCGACAACATATCGACAGCGCGGCCTTCGCCTCTTACCTTCGTCAACCAAGCGCCACTCCCCGATTTCGGCCATCCCCGGCCGTACCGACTCCCCGAACAGCCGGGGAAGTCCCCGTAGCCCCGATCGGACCAGTGAGATCCATGAACAAACCGCGCTTGGCTCTTGTACTCACGGCAACGGCTCTGGCCCTCACCTCCTGCGGAATGGGCGGCCAGTCCGCCGGCGGCAGTGGCGCCGCGGGTGCCCAGAACATCGTGATCGACGAACCGTTCGCACCGGCCGCCCGCTGGGCGCTGGAGACCGACGACTCCTTCGTCCTCACCAAGGCGGGCTGCCTGGAGACCCTGGTGAAGTACGAGACCGGCGGCGCGATCAAGCCGATGCTCGCCACGTCCTGGCATCAGAAGGCCCCGACCACCTGGGACATCAAGCTCCGCCGGGGGGTGACGTTCCAGGACGGCACCCCGCTCGACGCGAAAGCCGTGACCGGAGCCCTGAAGCACGCGCTCGCCGCGAAGACGCCCGCGTCCGGCTTCTCACCCGAGACGATCAGCGGTGTCACCGCCGCGGACCGCTCGACGGTCCGGATCACCACCCCCGCCGCCGACGCCCTGCTGCCCTACCGCCTCGCCGCCCCCAATACCGGAATCCTCGCCCCGAAGGCTTACACCGGCTCGTCGACCGATCCCAAGGGAACCTGCACCGGACCTTTCCGCATCACCAAGGAAATTCCCCAACAGGCAATCGACCTAAAACGCAACCCGAAGTACTGGGGCGGCCCGGCGAAACTCGCCTCCGCCGAGGTGCGGTTCATCGCGGACGGCGCCAAGCGCGCAACGCAGGTGCAGACCGGCGAGGCCCAGATATCCAGAAAGCTCTCCGTCCCGAGCATCCAGGACCTCAAAGGAAACTCCTCCGTCACGGTCCGGACCGAGCAGCTTCCCCGAACCACCGAGCTCGTCCTCAACAACAAGAAGCCACCGTTCGACAACGAAAAGGTGCGGCAGGCGTTCCAGGCGGCGATCGACACCGAAGCGATCACCAAGGCGGTCTACCAGGGAGTGGGGCGGCAGGCCGTCGGTCCGTTCGCCCCCGGCGAGCCCTGGACGCCCGGAGGCGCCGCACCGGTGAAGGCCGACCCGGCGAAGGCCAAGGCCCTGCTCGCCGAGGCAGGTGTGAAGCCGCAGTCCCTGAAGGTGCCCCTGATCGCCTACAACGAGGGCGCGGGGTTCTCCGACCTCGCCGCCGTCATCCAGCAGGACCTCAAGGCGATCGGCGTGAAGGCGAGCATCAGGACCGGTGACTACGCCTCGGTGGAACCCGACCTGCTCTCCGGCGGTTTCCAGGCCGCGCTGCTCTCCCGTAACCACCTCGGGGACATGCCCGACCCGCTGGGCTTTCTGACCGCGGACTACAGCTGCAAGGGCAACTACAACCTCTCCCACTACTGCGACGCCAAGACCGACGCCCTCATCAAGAAGGCGGCCGCCACCAAGGCCCCGAAGGCCCGCTACGCCGACTACGCCAAGGTCGCCGAGGCGCTCCAGTCCCACGCCGTGAACGTCTTCCTCGTCCACGAGACCGAGTCCGTCGCGGTCGCCTCCCACGTCAAGGGCTTCGCCGTCCACCCGTACTACACCCTCACCGCGGACCTCTCCCTCGGCACGAAGTGACCCCGCCCCATCCAAAGGAGCACGTTGTGATCGACTTCCGTCCCAAGTACATCACCTTCGACTGCTACGGCACGCTCACCGCCTTCGGGATGTCCGCCCTCACCCGGGAACTGTTCGCCGACCGCGTCGCGGCCGACCGCATGGAAGACTTCCTCGACGACTTCGAGGCGTACCGGATCGACGAGGTGGTGGGCGCCTATCAGCCCTACGACGAGGTCATCGCGAACGCCCTGAAGCGTGCCTGCTCCCTATGGAACCTGGAGTTCCGCGGCGCCGACAGCAAGGCCATCGTCGCCGCGGTGCCCTCCTGGGGCCCGCACCCCGACGTCCCGGACGCGCTGCGCACCCTCGCCGAGAGCTACCCACTGGTCATACTCTCCAACGCCGCCAACGCCCAGATCGGCGGCAACGTCGAGAAGCTGGGCGCGCCCTTCCACGCCGTGTACACGGCGGAGCACGCACGCGCTTACAAGCCGCGGTTCCAGGCGTTCGAGTACATGCTGGAGCAGTTGGGCTGCGGTCCCGGCGAGATCCTGCACGTCTCCTCGAGCCTGCGCTACGACCTCATCCCGGCACACGACCTGCGGATCACCAACAAGGTCTACGTCAACCGGGGTTACGAACCCAGCGTGCCGTACTACGGCTACCACGAGGTCTGTGCCCTGTCCGAACTTCCTCCGCTGCTCGGACTGTGAGCGGCCGCCCACCACCCGGAACGGCCCGGAAGGAGGAGTGACCGATGGTCAGATTCGCCGTGCGACGGCTTCTCGTGCTGCTGATCACCCTGCTCGCCGTATCAGCCGCCACCTTCGCCATCCCGTACGCCTCGGGCGGCGATCCCGTCCGGACGATCCTGCGGTCCAGGGTCTCCGACCAGGCCCTCGACCCCTCCGCGCTCGCGGCCCTGCGCTCCGAGCTCGGCCTGGACCGGCCCGTCCTCGTGCAGTACCTGAACTGGCTGGGCCGGGCGGTGCGAGGGGACTTCGGGATGTCCTTCACCAGCCGCACACCCGTCGACCAGCTGCTGGGCACCGCCATGGGAGTGTCCAGCACCCTGGCCGTCATCGCCATCGGGCTGGCCTTCCTGGCCGCCGTGCCCCTGGGAACCCTCGCCGCGATGCGGCCGGGAAAGCGGGCCGACAACGGAGTGACCCTGCTGACACAGAGCTTCGTCGCCGTCCCCGAATACTGGCTGGCCCCCGTCCTGGTGCTGGTCCTCTCCCGCTATCTGGGCTGGCTTCCCTCCGCCGGGTGGCGGGACCCGTCCTCCATCGTCATGCCCGCACTCACCCTCGCGCTGCGGCCCATGGCCTACTTCACCCAGGTCACCAGGGCGGCGATGAGCGACGTCCTGGCGTCGCCGTACATGACGGCCGCCCGCAGCCGGGGCCTGAGCGGACGACAGGCCATGCTGCGGCACGGACTCCGCAATGCCCTGCTGCCGGTGATGACCCTGTTCTCCCTGTGGTTCGCGGGCCTGCTCGGCGGCTCAGTGGTGGTGGAGGTCATCTTCGCCGTCCCCGGCATGGGCCGTCTCGTCTACAACGCCGTGGTCAACCACGATGTCCCGCTGGTCCAGGGCGGCATTCTCAGCATCGTGGCGCTCGCGGTCCTGATCACCACCATGACCGACCTGCTGTACGCCCTGATCAACCCGGCCGTGAGGGTGCGCGATGGCGCTGTCTAGCTCTCTTTCCCACGACCCGCTGCCCCACGCCGTGCCCCGGCGCCGGGCGCGCCGGATCACCGCCGCCCTGCACGCGATCACCGCCCGGCACTGGACGGTACGCGTCGGCGCCGCCGTCCTGGTCCTCGTCCTCCTCGTCCTCCTGCTCACCCCGTGGATCGCTCCCTACGATCCGGCACAGCAGGACCTCGCCCGACGGATGGCCGGGCCCGACGCCCACCATCTGCTCGGCACCGACCAGTTGGGCCGGGACATCCTCAGCCGGCTGATGTACGGCGGACGCTTCTCGGTCTCCATCGCGGCGGTCACCCTGCTGCTCTCCGCGGGCATCGGCACCGTCGTCGGAGCGTTCAGCGCCCGGCGCGGCGGGATCGCCGACGAAGTCGTCATGCGCACCACCGACCTGCTGATCTCGATCCCCGACGTGGTGGTCGCGCTCTTCCTGATCGCGGCCTTCGGTACGGGCTACGGCATGCTCATCGCGGCCCTGACCATCGTCGGGTGGACCCCCTTCGCCCGGCTGATGCGGGGCCTGGCGATGGAGATCAACAGCCGGGAGTACATCGAGGCCGCCGAGGCCCTGGGCTGCTCCAAGACCTTCATCGTCTTCCGCCATGTCATCCCCAACGCGCTGCGGCCCATGCTCTCCCTGGGCTTCCTGCGGTTCGGCCACAAGCTCATCACCGTCGGCGGACTGTCCTACCTGGGGCTGGGCGTCCAACCGCCCGACTCCGACTGGGGCGCCATGCTGCTGGACGCCCAGCCGTACATGCAGCGTCTGCCGCTGCTGGTGCTCGCCCCCGGTGCCGCGATCTTCGTGACGGCGCTCAGCGTCACCCTGATCGGCCACGGTATGGAGCTGAAGCGCAAGAGGAGTACCGATGCCGCATGAGATCACGCCGACGGCACCGTCGGCTCCCCCGGTCCGCCGCACGACGCTCACGTCACAGGTCGTGGCGCAGATCCGGTCCGGGCTCCTCACCGGCGCGTTCCCGCCCGGCTCCCAGATGGGCGAGGTCGAACTCGCCGAATCCCTCGGGGTCAGCCGCGGTCCGGTACGCGAAGCGCTCGCCCGGCTCGTCCACGAGGGACTGCTGCTGAGCCAGCCCCATCGCGGGGTCTTCGTCCCGCTGCTCGGCGAGGCGGACATCCTCGACATCTACTACGCCAGGGAAGCCCTCGAGGCCGCCGCGTTCCGCCGCGTCATCACCTCGCCCAAACCGCCCGGTCTGCTGGCCGCCCTCGACGAGACGGTGGACGAGATCGCCCGTGCCGCGCGGACGGGCGACTGGGCGAAGGTGGCCGAACTCGACGCGCGGTTCCACTTCCTGGTGATCGACGCGGCCGCCAGCCCCCGCCTCCGCCGCATGTTCGACACCGTGATCACCGAAACCCGGCTGTGCCTCAGTCTCGTGGCCGATGCCGACCCCGCACGGCTGGACCTCCTGGACGAACACCGGGAACTGGCGGGGCTGATCGCGGGCGACGACATCGACGCCGCTCTGACCGCCCTCACCCAGCACTTCGAAGTAGCCACCGTGGCCGTGCGAGAACGCCTTCGCGCGGTACGGCGCTGAAAGGAACCCGGACATGCGCCTGACCCACCGCCCCCCGCCGGGCCACACGGCCGCCGGCGACACCGCGCTCGACATCCGGAACCTGCGGGTGGCGTTCTCCGAGACCCGGGACGCCACCACCACCCCCGCGGTCGACGGACTCGATCTGGCCGTCCGGCGCGGCGAAATCGTCGCGCTGGTCGGCGAGTCGGGCTCCGGCAAGACCCTGACGGCGCTCGGCGTCATGGGACTGCTGCCGCCCGGCGCCCGGGTCACCGGCGGCCGGATCCAGCTGGGTGACGAGGACCTCGCCACCCTGCCGCCGAAGCGGATGGACCGCATCCGTGGCCGCCGGGTGGCCATGCTCTTCCAGCAGCCCAAGGCCATGCTCGACCCCACGGCCACCGTACGAAGCCAGGTCGCCGAACCGCTGCGCCTGCACCAGGGGCTCAGCCGCCACCAGGCGAAGGCGCGGGTCGTGGAACTCCTGCGGGACGTCGGCATCCCCGAACCCGAGCGCCGCGCCTCGGCATACGCGCACCAGCTCTCCGGCGGCATGGCCCAGCGCGTGATGATCGCGGCCGCCCTCGCCGGAGATCCCGGGCTGCTGATCGCCGACGAACCCACCACGGCCCTCGACGCCACCGTGCAGGCCCAGATCCTGCGGCTGCTCCGCCGCAAACAGCGGGAATCCGGCATGTCGGTGCTGCTCATCACGCACGACCTCACCATCGTCACCTCGATCGCCGACCGGGTGGCCGTCATGTACGCGGGACGTGTGGTGGAGGAAGGATCGGTGCACGAGGTCTTCGACACGCCCGAACACCCCTACACCCGGGCCCTGCTCAAGGCATCACTGCTCCAGTCCGAGCACGGCAGGCTCTTCTCCATACCGGGCAACGCCACCCAGTCCCGCGGCCTGGACCACGGATGCCGGTTCCAGCCCCGATGTCCGCTCGCCCTCGACCTGGGCATCACCGGCCGGTGCTCGGGCGACGAGCCGCCGCTGCACACCTGCAATCGCGAGCACCGCTGCCGCTGCTGGGCGTTCCCGCACAGCACCGGACACGTCGGCCGAGGGGTGGGCGTATGACGGCACCCATGGCCGCGGGCCAAGCGCTCGGCTCCGCGGCGCGCCGACCGCTCGTCGTCGTCGAGGATCTGGTCAAACACTTCCCGCTGAAGGGCCGGGGGTTCGGCCGCGCGCAGCGCGTCCACTCGGTCGACCACGTCTCGTTCACCATCGCGTCCGGCGAGGTGCTCGGGCTGGTGGGCGAGTCGGGCTGTGGCAAGAGCACGCTGGCCAGGGCCATGCTCGGACTGACTCCGGTCGACTCCGGACGCGTGCTGTTCGACGGTGTCCATGTCGCCCGTACCACGGGCCGCGAGCGCAAGGCCCTCCGCCGGTCGATGCAGCTCGTCTTCCAGGACCCGTTCGCCGCGCTCGACCCCCGGATGCGCCTGGGAACCAGCCTCGAGACACCGCTCGCCCAGCACGGCCTGGGCACCAGGGAAGAGCGCCACGAGCGCATCCTCGAGGCACTCCAGCATGTGGGGCTCGACGAGTCGTTCCTCGGCCGCCGCCCCGCCGAATGCTCCGGGGGCCAGCTCCAGCGGATCGTGGTGGCACGTGCCCTGCTGCTCCGACCGCGCCTGCTGATCTGCGACGAGCCCACCTCGGCGCTGGACGCCTCGGTCCGCGCCCAGATCCTCAACCTCCTCATCGAGCTCAAGGACGAGCTGGACCTGACCCTGCTGATGATCTCGCACGACCTGCGCGTCGTACGGCACATCTGCGACCGGGTGGCGGTCATGTACCTCGGTGAGATCGTGGAGGTGGCCTCCCGGGAGGAGCTGTTCGAGCGCCCCGCCCACCCCTACACCCAGGCGCTGCTGACCGCCTCGCTACCGGAAGCGTCCAACGGGGAGGGCACCTTCGACGCACCGCGCGGCGAGCCGCCCAGCCCGGTGGACCCGCCCTCCGGATGCCGTTTCCACCCGCGCTGCCCCCAGGCCCTCGAACGGTGCCGGACCCAGGCGCCCGCACTGAGCGCGGGCCCCCCGGAACGCCTCGTCTCCTGCCACTACCCGAGCGCTTGAGCGCCGTCCCGAAACGGCAGCCGAGATCGTCGCCGTACGCCGCAGCGCGTGACCGCTCATAAACCGTCCGCCCTCAGTCGTGGGACGGGGCTCCGGTGATCATGTGATCGGCATGGTTGACGGCCTCGATGACCAGGCGGCGCAGATGGCCGTCGTGGAGGGAGTAGACCGAGCGGCGCCCCTCCTTGCGCACCTCGACCAGCCCGGCCAGCCGCAGCTTGGCCAGATGCTGGCTCACCGCCGGACGGGCGGCTCCGCTGGCCGAGGTCAGGGTGTTCACATCGGCCTCGCCCCGGGCAAGGGACCACACCAGATGCAGCCGAGTGGGATCGGAGAGCAGCGAGAAGACGTTGGCGGCCGCGGAGAACTGCGCGGCACCGCTGGGATGGGTATGCGCTGTCGCCGCGGTCGCGGACTCTTCACTCACCGGCATGCACCCATCGTAGAGTCCAGGCCGCGCGGGGGTAGGGCACGGGCCGGGCAGGTGGCCACGGGAGCGGGCAACTACATACCCCCTCCCCCTATCACCAACAAGACAGGTGCCGGACGCCGGAGAAATTGCACCAAAGAATGCATCTTTCGCGCCCGCGACCGGGACGCCATGCATTCTTCCGGCGAGCGGGTGAATTAGTCCGCGCTTTTCTTCTTGTGGCTGCCTGACTGCGCTCTGCAAACTATTGCCACCCGAAACACAGGACAGCCCACGTGAAGATCAACAAGCTTACCGACGCCCAAATCCATGCTCTGGACAAGGTCAAGGACGATTGGCTCGCCCACGGCCTCGCGACCGCCCCCGCCGACCGCACCGAGGCCGAGGCCGGGGTGGTCGACGCCTATCGCGCGGCAGGCTTGCAGCCTCCCATGCTGATCATCTGGCTCGACTCGCCCCTGGCCGGAGCCGTCGGCGCCTGGATGCTGGCCGGCGCGGAAGGCCCCCGGCCCCAGGTCGAGGCTCGGGTCCGGGCTCGGATCGAGGCTCAGGTCCGGGCTCAGATCCGGGACCGGAGCGCAGCCGGGACCGGGGATCGGCTCTGGACCCGGATCCGGAACCAGGTCGGGGAGCAGGTCCGGGTGCTGCTCCGCGAGGGGTTCGAGGGCCGGGTGGCCGGAGCCTTCGACGAGAATCAGGTCTGGGATCGTGTCCACGGCGAGGGGTTCTGGGAGCGGGTCCGGGACCAGGTCAGGGCACAGGTCCGGGAGCAGTTCGGGACGGAGATCCCCAGGTCCTTACCCGGCCAGCACGATGTCGAGTGGCTGGCAGGCTGGGACTACTTCCGTGCCCACTGGTCCGTCACGGAGGCAGACCCACTCGGCGGCATCATGCGCGTCGCGCGGTCGGCCGGACGGTGGTGGCCCTTCGAACACGCCGTTGTCCTCACCGAGCGCCCCACCGTGGTGCACCGTGACGGCCAAGGCCGCCTGCACTGCGAGACCGGACCCGCGATCGCCTACCCCGACGGATTCGCCGTCTGGTCGTGGCACGGCGTACGTCTCCCCCGGGAGCCGAACAAAACGCGACCGGCAATTGACCGCACGGGGTACGACTTCGAGAGTGATGCCCTCGTCGTGCGCACGGATTACTCGGACGACGCAGCGTGGCGGGCAGTGGTCGACCTACTCGATCAGCCGGACGGTCAGGGGGAAGTACGCACCCACGTAGTCGACGACCGCGCGTTCTCCGGGGCGAGCCCGGATGAGGTGGTGCTGTCCACCCTTGCCGGAGACCCCGGACTCGAAGTGGTGTACCTGGCCGATGCCGCCACGATGAGGGGGGACCATTCCCTGCTCGCGGTCTCGACCAGACGCGAGGAACTGGACGATGAAATCGACGGGGACAACGCGGAAGAGCTCGGACGCGAGTTCCGCCTGCTGCCTCCGCTGGTCAATCAGATGCACGTGAACCTGGCCATCGGGCACTTGGACTTCTGGGAATTCGCCTATGAGGCGGCCCATGAGCCGGACAAAACCCTGCGATCGTGACCATCATTTCCCAGAAGGCACAGAGATACAGATGAGTGTATTCAAGCGACGCGACTTTCTGCACGGAGCGACGGCCCTGACGGTCGGCGTCACCGTCGCCGGTTGCTCCGCCAAGGCCGTCGAGGAGAAAGAGGAGCAAGTGGCAGCCGGAGCCGGTCCGGTCATCGCTGTCAACGCACAGCGAGCCCTGGCCGAGGTGAGCCCGATCATGGTGGGGGTCAACGGCGCCAAATGGTACGACGACGCCTACGGACTGTGGGACGCCAAAGCCGACGCGCCGGAACCGGATGCCGTCAAGAAGATGAAACAGAGCGGTATCACCCTCGTACGGTATCCGGGCGGGACGTCATCCAACCTGTTCAACTGGAAGGGGGCCATCGGGCCCCAGTCGAGCCGGAGCCGCCAGCTCGAGGGGAAGCACGGGGAGGAGGTCGACAGCACATACGGCCCGGACGAGTACATGGCCCTGATGAAGAAGATCGACGGTACACCACAGATCATGGCGCCGTTCGCGAATTCGACGCCGCGGGAAATCGCGGACTGGGTGGCGTACATGAACGCCCCGCAGGGCACGAAGTGGGGCGACGTGCGGGCGGAGAACGGCCACCCCGAGCCCTACGGCGTGCGTTGCTGGGAGATCGGTAACGAGCTGTTCGGAAAACACCAGCGTTACTGGATGAGCGCTGATGACGACACCGCCATCAAGCAGTACGCGTTCGGCGGCACGCAGAGGCAGCGGGGCCAGCGTGTCGGGCAGCCGACGGATCACAGCCCCAAGGCATCGGTCAGCGGCGGCGAGCCGAGTCAGAGCTTCACCGTCTGGTACCCGCCCGTGGTGCCCGGGAGCCAGGTGATCCGCGTCTCCGGCACCAAGTGGCGCCGGGTTCCGGAACTGTCCCCGACGGGTGCGGGCGACGAGGTATACGCCTTCGAGCCGAAGAGCGGCACGATCCGTTTCGGTGACGGCCGGCACGGCGCGATCCCCCCGAAGGGCGCGAAGATAACCGCCGATTACGACTCCGGCCCGCACGCCGGCTTCGTGGACTACTACAAGGCGATGAAGGAGGTCGACCCCACGATCGACGTCCTGTCCGCCTGGGCATCCATCGACCGGGGAAAGCTCAGGACCGGCACCATGAGTTTTCCCCGGCTCATGGCCGAGCACGGCCACGGCGACGACTACGACGGCATGGCCATCCACCCCTACACGAACTTTTCGCGAGACTTGCACATCACCCGATTCCCCGACAGGCGGGCAGGCCACGACTTTCAGATGCTGGGAGAGACGGCGGCCGCCACGATGGTCACCGACCTCATGGACGAGATGCGCAAGTACGGCAAGAAGAACCCGTACGTCGCGGTCGCCGAATGCGGCGCGCTCTTCTTCGGCGGTGAACGCGGCGCGCAATCCTATCCCCAGTACGCCTTCGCGATGTCCCATGTGCTCTACATGGCATCCCAGTGGGCCCATTTCAGCAACTCCGGCGTTGCCTGGACGGCGAGCAACGACCTGCTGAGCCCCGAACCCGGTACCGCGCGGACCGTGTTCGGAGGCGCCCCGGGCTTCATGCGCATGCCGGAGGCCATCGCGCGCGAGCAGCTCCGCGACTTCTTCCACGGCGGGGGAGAGGTCGTTGACAGCACGGTGAACGACAACGTCGACGTGACCACCGACGAGACCCCGCTGGGCTCCTCCTACCGGGCACTGGTGACGACGGCCTCGATCGACCGGGACGGGGCCCTCAACGTCCTCGTGGTGAATCGCTCACCGGACAAGGACATCAAGGCGCACGTCGCGCCGGAAGATTTCACACCTGCCGGAACCGTCGACGTTTCCGTGGTCGCCGGAAGAACCTTTGACGATTTCAACAGCGAACAGCGGCCGAACTCCATCAAGATCGAAAAATCACGGACCACGACGCGTGGGAAGACATTGGACTGGGCGTTCAAGGCACATTCGGTGACACTGCTGCGCTTCCCCGCCGCACGCTGAGGACGGCGGTCGTGCGAGGATCCCGGCGCTCCGGGGCCGTCATGCTACGCGGTCCCGGGCACCGGGCGACTTCAGAGACTCGCCGACGACAGCGCCACCGGCCGCCCGGTGGTGGCGGGTTGGCGGTGCAGGAGCTGGGCGAGGGCGCCGAGCGCGGCGCCCGCGTCACCGAGCTTGGCCGGACGCACATCGAGCGGCGTCCGCGAGCCCCGGCAGGTCACGTTGGCGTCCAACTCGCGCCGCAGCGGCTCCATCAGAGCCGGGCCTGTGGCGCTCAACTCACCGCCCAGGACGATGACACCGGGACCGAACGCGTTGCACAGGTCGGCCAGGACCCTGCCGGTATGGGTTCCGGCCCGCGCCAGCGCCGCGTACGCGGCCCGGTCGCCCGCCTCCAGCGCGGCCACCAGCTGCGGCAGGTCCGTGGCGGACCCATGGGCGTCGAGCACGGCCCCGACCGATGCCACGGTCTCCAGGCACCCCACGCGACCGCAGGAGCAGGGCTCACCCCCGGGGTCGACGGAGATGTGACCGAACTGCCCCGACAGCCCGTGGGCACCCCGGTGCAGCCTTCCACCCACGACAAGACCGCCACCGACACTGTGCGACAGGGACAGATACAGGACGTCCTGCTCGTCGACGGCCGCGCCCCAGGTCCGCTCGGCCAAGGTGGCCAGGCGTGTGTTGCTGTCGAGCCATGCCGACATGCCGAACCTCTCGCGCACCAGCGCCGTCACGGCGTCCGGGTGGAGCGCGCCGGGTGAGTCGTCCTCCGGTGCACCGACCGGGCCGGTCACCCCCACGCCGATGCCTTGGAGCGCGCCCGGCCTCGGCGCGCCGCCCGTGAGCGTGCCGGTCAGCCGTCGCGCGACGTCGATACGCTCCTCCCACGACGCGTCGGGACCGTGCCGCTCGCTCGCGCTGCGGATGCTGCCGTGCAGCGTGGTCATCGTCGCCACCCGTACCGACTGCCGTGCGAGGTCGATGCCGAGCAGGTCGGCGGCCCGGAGGTTCAGGGACAGCTTCTCCGCCGGGCGGCCACGCCCGCGCCTGGCGGTCTTGTACACCGAGGCGATCACGGTGCCGCTGTCCATGAGCGCCCCGACCACGTCGTAGAGCGTGGTGCGGGACAGTCCGCACAGGTCCCCCAACTCGCCCCGCGTCAGCGGACCGTGCTTGCGCAGCAGCCCCAGGATCAGGCTCTCGTGCTTCCTTCGCGACCGCGACGCACCGGTTCGCTGCCACGCCGTATCCATCGGCGGGGAGGATCGCATCGCTTTTCGTGCCGACGGCATGAGGGGTGGCCTCGTCGGAAGTGGCTCCGGGACGCGCGGCATGCGATCCTCCATGAGTTGAGCGGCTCCGGAGCCGGGACCGTAGGACATGACTTTGTGGGATTCCTGTGACGCCCACCTGGTGGCTCAGAGCGTCGCGATTCGCGCGCCCACCGAATCCGGTCCGGCGACGGTTTGCGATTAATCCGGTGGCGGCGGCAATTAGTCCGGGCCCCATCCTGCAACTCGCGGAGCACCTCGGCCCATCTCCCCCGAGGACAGTCGTCATCGAGCACAAGCCCGGCACGGCCGACAACGCGGCGTACACGAGCCGCTGACAGCGGACACCGTGGCCAGCGCGGGTGACGGGCCCTGGCCGTGAATGGCCAGGGCGCCGCCGGCTCGCCGAGCGGCGGTTCGCCGTCACCGCCTTGACCGGTGACGCCTCTCGTGGGACAGTCAGGCCATCACAGAAGGCGGCTCACTGACCACAGGGAGTGATGCACGTGATCGACAGACGCGGTTTCAGCAAGGCCCTGGGATTAGGCGCGGCCACCATCCCACTGACCGGCCCGCAGGCCGCGTCCGCGGCGTCGACCGTCCCCACGGTCACCCCTGGAGCGCACACTGCCTTTCCGCGACTGAAACAGATCAGGGCCGGCCTGCTGAACGTCGGCTACGCCGAACTGGGCCCCGCCCACGGGCCCGCGGTCATCTGCCTGCACGGCTGGCCGTACGACATCCACAGCTACGTCGACGTCGCCCCACTGCTGGCCGAGGAGGGCTACCGGGTGATCGTCCCGTATCTGCGCGGCCACGGCACGACCCGCTTCCTCTCCGAGAAGACGTTCCGGAACGCCCAGCAGTCGGCCATCGCCCTCGACGTCCTCGCCCTGATGGACGCCCTGAAGATCGAGAAGGCGGTTCTGGCGGGCTTCGACTGGGGCTCACGCACCGCCGACATCGTCGCCGCGCTCTGGCCCGAACGCTGCAAGGCCCTCGTGTCGGTGAGCGGATACCTCATCACCAACCTCCGGGCGAACCGCGAACCCGCGGCGCCGAAAGTCGAGAACACGTGGTGGTACCAGTACTACTTCGCCACCGAGCGAGGACGGCACGCCATGGAGGACGAGCGCCGACGCCGCGAGCTGACCAGGTTCGTCTGGGAGACCGTCTCCCCCACATGGGACTTCGACGACGCCACCTTCGACCGCACCGCGGCAGCCTTCGACAACCCGGACTACGCGGACATCGTCATCCACAACTACCGCTGGCGGCTGAGCCTCGCCGACGGTGAGCGCCGCTACGACGAGCTGGAGAAGCGGCTCGCCGCACGGCCGGTCATCGAGGTGCCCACCATCACCCTCGACCCCGAGCGCGACCCCTTCACCGCACCGGACAACGGCGCCTCGTACCGGGACAGGTTCACGGGCCCGTACGAGCACCGAACCCTGCCGGGGATCGGCCACAACCTGCCCCAGGAGGCGCCCACCGCCTTCGCCCAGGCCGTCGCCGACGTGGACTGACGGCCCGGTCACGGCAGTCACCTGCCAAAATGGTGCGGTGGACATGGATCATGTTTTCGTATGCGGAAACCCGGCGCTCGACTTCGCCGCAACGCTCCGAGCGCGCCACTCGCTGCGCTTCGAGATGTTCACGACCCCGGCCCGGCTGAACGCGTGGTACGTGGAGTCCGGCATCGTCGACGCGGTCTCCCCTGGCGAGGAGGCCGACGTCGAGCGGGCGACGGCCGTAAGGGAAGCCGTGTACCAGCTGGTCACCGCCCGTCGGCTCGGGGAGGAGTACGACGGGGCGGCGCTGACCGTGGTGAACGACGCGGCACGCACACCACCTGCCGCGCCACGGCTCACGCCGTCGGGGCGATGGACACACGCCACGCTGGAGGAAGCCCTCTCCACGGTGGCGCGCCACGCCATCGAGCTGCTGAGCGGGGCGGACGTTCCCCTGCTCAAGGAATGCGGCAACCCGGAGTGCACCCGCGTCTACATCGACCGCTCGCGGGGCATGCGGCGGCAGTGGTGCGGGATGGAGTCCTGCGGCAACAGGATCAAGGCGGCCGCGTACCGCGCCCGCAAGAAGACCGGGCCCGCCACCTCCCCCTGACAGACAACGGGACGGGACCGCCCGACCTGGAGGAAGTATCGGCTCACACCACCATCATGAGCAGCATCGCGGACATGGTTCCGCCCATACCGATGTGAGCGGCCAGTGCCGCGTCCGGCGCCGCGCCGACCCTGCGCCGACGGCCGTGGCTCTCCCGCTCCACGGTACGGGCCTTGTCCCACACCGAGATGGTCAGCGACACCAAGAACACCACCACTGTGTCCGGCATGGCGAGCAGCCAACGCCCCCATGTACGGCTTCGGCCGCTGTCGCGGCCGGCGGGCAGGTTCTCCCTTTCGGTTCCCCGGACCCGGGCCCAGACGGATGCGCAGATGGACAACAGGAAGTACACCGCGAGCGCCGCGATCACGTAGCGCCAGAAGGACCCCGAAGACGACGCTGAGGTGGAGTCGGCCGCGGTGGCCATGCCCGGCGTCCTCATCCCGTGCATCCCTCCCATGCCCTGCATCCCCTCCATGCCTTTCATGCCGTCCATTCCCTGCACCGAGTCCATCCCGGGCATGTTCTCCATCCCCGGCATCCCGGCCATGGACGAGCCGCCCAGTGCCAGTACCGGCCCGGAGGACGTACTCGTCATGGCGAGTGTCATGATCACCATGCCGGCGCTGCCGACGATGAAGTGCCCCCAATGGCGGCCGTGGCTCCAGCCGCTCGCACGCGTGTGCTTGACGGCCATGGTCACGCCGCCGAGTCCCAGGAGGGCGAATGTCGTTGCCCACCACATGCCGTGACCGGCGTACCAGGCTGTCGTCGGGGGCAACGCCATGACAGCCATGCATGCGCCCATCAGGGCATCGCCCCCCGCGGCGAAGCGGGCCTCCCCCTCGGTGGTCATCATGCGGACCGAGCTGACGGCGGCCACCAGCGCGGCGACCGCCGCCGCGGACCAACTCAGAGTCTCCATCGCTGCTCTCCCTCTCCGTCCGAGTGCGGCCTCGGCGCCTCGTGCGGCATCGACTGCTGAGCCCTGAGTACGTAGGAGCTTAGGAGAACGTTCAGCATTACCCCTACCGGGTATATTGGCGGAGTCGCTCACCGGGAACAGGGATGGGAGCCATGACGACAGCCGGGTCCGGGCGGGACCGCGCCCGCGGTGGCGCCGTCCGCTGGGTGCGGGGCGCCGCTGTCGTACTGCTCGCCACGCTCGCCGTGCTCCTCCACCACGAAATGCCGTCCTCGGCGCCCGCCACCGCCATGACCGGGATGGCGATGTCCGCGCACGGAAGTGGGCACAACGACACCGCACGGGCCTCCGCCCCGGCAGCGCACCATGACGGTGGGCCCTGTTCCGGAATGACCATGCAGCACTGCTCGACCGCCGGTGTCGACGCCGTGTCGTTCATGCCACCGAGCGAACCCTGGGGTGGCCGCGAGGGCGACGCACACGCCACCCCGACGGGCCGCTTCGTTCCCGGCGCGGTGAGCCGGGCACCGCCCGACCTTTCCGTTCTCTCCCGATTGCTCCTGTAGGCCGCCTCCACGGCAACTCCGTGTGCGACCTGACAGAAGGCATATCGAGAAGAGGACACCATCATCGTGAACAGCATCAACCGGCGCTCCGTCCTGCTCACCGGGCTCGGCGTCGCGGGCGCGGGCGCGCTCGCCGCCTGCGGTGGCTCCGGCGGCTCCGACGGAGCCACCGCCCTGGTCAAGCCGTCCGACCCGGCCGTGGCCGCCACCGAGAAGAAGCGCACCAGCACCGGCAAGGTGCGCAAGCTGACCCTGACCGCCGCGCCCGCCACGCTGGACCTCGGCGGTGGCGTCAGGGCCAAGAGCTGGGCCTTCGCCGGGCGGACCCCCGGCAAGGAGGTCCGGGTGTCGGCCGGTGACACCGTGGCCGCGGAACTCTCCAACCAGCTGCCGCACAAGACGGCCACGTCCCTCCACTGGCACGGCCTCGCGCTGCGCAACGACATGGACGGCGTTCCCCCGGCCACCCAGACCGCCGTACGGGCCGGATCCACCTTCGCCTACCGCTTCATCGCCGAGACCCCCGGCACGTACTTCTTCCACCCCCACGTCGGTGTCCAGCTCGACCGCGGGCTGTACGCGCCACTGATCGTGGAGGACCCGAAGGAGCCGCTGTCCTACGACGACGAATGGGTCGTCGTCCTGGACGACTGGGTCGACGGCGTCACCGGCACACCCGACGAGGTCTTCGCCGAGCTGAGGCGGGGCATGGGCGGGATGGACATGAGCGGGGACTCGTTCATGCTGATGGGCGCCGACAGCGAGCTGCTCGGCGGGGACGCCGGCGACGTGAAGTACCCGTACCACCTGATCAACGGCCGTGTCCCGGCCGACCCGGACGTCCACACCGGTAAGCCAGGCAAGCGGGTCCGCCTGCGGATCATCAACGCGGGCGGCGACACCGCCTACCGCGTCGCGCTCGGCGGCCACACGATGACCATCACCCACACCGACGGCTTCCCCGTCGAACACCGGCAGACCGACGCCCTGCTGGTCGGCATGGGCGAGCGCTACGACGTGCTGGTCACCCTCGCCGACGGCGTCTTCCCGCTCGTCGCGCTCGCCGAGGGGAAGAACGCCACCGGCATGGCCCTGGTCCGTACCGGCTCCGGCAGGGCCCCGAAAGCCACCGTCCGCCCGAGGGAGTTGAACGGCACGGTCGTGACCGCCTCCCAGCTCCACGCGGCGGACGATGTCCGGCTGCCGTCGAAGAAGGCCGACCGGGTGCACCGCGTCGACCTGACCGGTGGCATGGCGAAGTACAACTGGGCCATCAACGGCAAGCCGTTCGACATGAACGATCCCACGGCCGCGCCCCTCGTGGTCGAGCAAGGGCAGCGCGTGCGGCTCGACTTCACGAACCGCACGGACATGTGGCACCCGATGCATCTGCACGGCCACACGTACCAGCTCGGGAACTCAGGACCCCGCAAGGACACCACGATCGTGCTGCCGAAGAAGAAGGTGTCCGTGGTCTTCGACGCCGACAACCCCGGCCGGTGGATGCTCCACTGCCACAACGCCTACCACGGTGAGGCCGGGATGATGGCGCTGGTCGCCTATCGGGCCTGACGGCCGTCAGCCGCGGGGGCCGCTTCCGCCGTGGTAGCCGAGTTCGAGGTAGCGGGTGCGGGTGCTCCAGGAGCCGAGGTCGGACGTGTTGGCCAGGACATCGTGCCAGGGCTCGGCTCCGGGAGCGGCCGCCTCGCCGGGGCGCCCGGCCCAGAGCCGCACGCCCGACCGCGCCTCGGACTCGCGGACCGGCTCCCACCAGCCCATCGAGAACATGCCGACGAGCTGGTGCATGGCGATGAAGCTGGCCACGCCGCCCTCGGGGTCCGTGCGGTCCGGGCGCTCGGTGAGGGCGTGCCACAGGAAGTACACGTTCGGCAGCCGCACATCGGGCTTGAAGCGGTACACGAGCCGATCCAGCGTGATCGAGCCGATGCGCGGCAGCTGCATCCGGTTGAGCGGAACGACCTCGCGCTCACCGCCGTCCCAGGTCAGCGTCTGGTTGCGGCCCCGGTAGCCGGGCTCGCTGAAGACGGTGGCGTGGAGGAGTTCCCTGCGGTCAGGCCGGCGGTTGTGCAGCATGCCCGCGGCGGTGACGGCGCCCACGGAGACCAGGCCCGCCAGGAGGAATTTGCTCTTGCGCTTCATGAGGACGCGGCACCTCGCTTCTGACGGGACGGGCGCCTCCATCATGCGCCACCAACTGCCCGTCGATCTACCGTCAGGACCGTTACCGGTGGCCCGGCTCCCGACCTGTCACGGCCGACCGCCGCTGGTGCCGGATTGCGCCCACCGTCCCGTCGTCAGGTCCAGTGCGTCGTCCGGGAGCGGGAGGTCGGGGTGGGCGGTCAGCCGGACCCACTCCAGCAGCCCGCCGGACGGGCCGCCGTGGACGCGGATGACCGCGGTGAGCACCGGGGTGTCCGGGGCGATCCCGAGGTGGCGGCGGACCAGTGGCGAGGGGTTGCCGGCGCGCAGCGACCGGCGCACGGCGGTGATCTCGTACCGGCCGGAGAGGATCTGGAGCATCTGCCGGGTGCGCAGGTCCTCCAGCGTGTGCCGGGCGCCGACCTCGGGGTGCTGTACGTGGTGGGAGACGAGCAGGGGCTTGCCCGCCCGCTCGTGCGACTGCACGCACTGCCACAGCGTGCTGCCGGGCGCCAGCCCGAACGCCCGGCAGGCGTCGGCCGGGGCGGTCTCGACGCCCACGCGCAGCGGCCGGAAGGCGTCCGGGGAGCCCTCGCTGTCGAGGACGAACCACACCGGCCCGCTGCCGGGCGGTTCCGGTGGGACGTACGGGGACGTGGCGCGCCGGCCACGTCCCCGTACCACGAGCCCTTCCCGCGCGAGCCGCTCCAGCGCGCGCCGGGAGGTGATGAGACTGACCCCGTACCGCTCCGCGAGATCGCGCTCGCCGGGGAAGCCGGTGCGGCCGACCCACAGCCCGTCCAGGATCTCGGCGCGCAGCTGCCGGTACAGCTGGACCTGGATGGGGACGTCGGGGCCGAGCACATCGGCGTCCCCCTCGCCGGGGCGCGGGCTGCTCGGGGCGGGGAAGGCGTCCTGCCAGGTCATACCCGGCAGCCTAGTCAGATCAGTGGGCGTGGTGGGGCGAGGTGAGGTAATGCTGCCGCAGCAACTCCTTGCCGTAGTCGTTGCCGTTGGGTGTCCGGACGACGGCGTGGACGTGCATCTGGGTCGCCGGGTCACCCTGCTTGGCGCCGTACGCCCCCGCCAGCGGGCCCGGTGACTGGCAGTCCAGCTCGATCCAGATCACCGGGGAGTGCACCCGGCAGTAGAAGGCGGAGTCGGCCGCGGTGCCGCCCGCCCAGGTCAGCCGGGTGTCGGCAAGATGCTTCCGTACCTCCTTCATCTTCGCCCGCGCCACGTCGGCCTTCGCCTTGCCGACGAAGCTCTCCACGAGGGCGAGCAGCCTGGTCCGCTGGGCGGCGGTGAGTTCCGACCCCTGGACGCCGGTGTACGCCTGGACCGCGTTGTCCGCGAAGGCGCCCGCGACCATGGACTCACCCGACTTGTCGGCGGAGGCGATCGCGACCGCCTTCTGTTCGCTGGTCAGGGAGTTGATGAAGTCCAGACCGGCCTTGATCTCGTCCTGGCAGACGCTGACCTTCGTCCCGTCGATCACCATCGTGGTGGGCTCGGAGCCCCAGAAACAGGGGCTCATGACGACCTGGTCGCCCAGCACGAAGTAGTTGATGACCAGATGGTGGCCGTCGATCTGCCAGCCCCAGGGGGCGGTGGCGGACGGCTCGCCCATGACGGTGAAGTAGAACGCCTCGTCGTTGAAGGACTTGGTGTTCCCGATGGCCTCGCCCGCCGCCTGGTTGAGCTTGCGGATCTTCTCGGTCGTCTCCAGTCCTTCCGCGCTGAGGGAGGCTTTCAACAGGGCGGTGGCCAGGGCCCTCTGACCGTCGGAGAGGTCGGCGAGGCTGACGCCGTTGCGCTCGTACGAGTCGATGTTGCACCACTGGCGCCACTCCAGGGAGTGGATGGTGAACTGCGTCTCCTTCTTCTGTGCGTCGCTCAGCCCGGCCAGGAACGCCTTCGCGGCGGCGGTCACCGGGGCGGTGGCGACGCCTTCGGAACGGATCGTGAAGAGGCCGTCGGTCTTCGTGCCGTCGGCGGTCAGCCCGAAGAAGTCGTCGGTGACGGCCAGGTTCCCCGGGCCTCCGCCGGGCCCGCCCGGACCGCCGGGCCCGCCGGTGGGGGCCGCGGTCGGCTCGGCGCTCGGCGTGGCGCCCGTCCCCGTACCGTCGTCGGCCATCGCCTGGACCGTGGCCACCCCTCCCATGCTGGCCACGGCCGTCGCCCCACTGGCGATCATCAGTCGCTTCATGAACGCGCGCCGGTTCGCCCCCACGTGCTCTTCCGTCATCCCAACCCCTTCGCGTGTGTGCCTCACGACCGGCCGGATGGCCCGCCGACGGGAAGGAGGCTAGGGACGACGTATGAGGGGAAGCTGGGGCGGGCCTGTGGCCCGGATATCACACACCTGTAGGGGATTTCCGCGAACGCGGAGGGGGGCGGCTGCCCTCTCAGCCGTCCGCGCCCTCGGGTCCGCGGGCTCCGGTGGGCGAGTGGCCCGCCAGGAGATCGCCCAGCCCTTGGCGGGTGACGGCGAGCACCACGCGGTCCTGCGCCCGCAGTACGTAACCGGGGTGCGGTTGCCACACCAGGGCGGGCTCCCGGGCGGCCCCGTCGTACGGAGGCGCCGCGGCGAGGTCGCGTTGCCGGTCCGCGGGTTCGGCGGTGTCCAGCGCGATCACCCGCCAGGCGCCCGGCTCGAACGCCTGGGCGACGGTGCGCCCTTGCAGCTGCGGATGGCCGGAGACATGCAGCGCGGCGAAGATCAGCACCCTGCGCTCGACCGGTATTGCGCCCAGTATCTGACGGCCCATCAACGCACCCGCGAAGGCGGGTGCGGCCAGGGTGGAGACGCTGCGGCTACGGGTCACCGCCTGCGGGTGGGCCACCCGCAGGGTGCGGTAGACGGCGGTGGCGAAGCGGTCGTCGTACAGGCGCAGGCCCACCCGCAGCCGGGGTTCGACCGAGCGGGCGTACAGCGTCGCTTCCAGGTTGATGGTGTCGGAGCTGGTCAGGGCGAGCAGGGCCTGTGCCCGCTGGATCTTGGCGGCCTCCAGGACGCCCTCCTGGGTCACATCGCCGGTGACGGTCGGCACCCCCAGCCTGCGGGCCAGCGGGATGCCCCGCGCCCCGGGGTCCTCCTCCACGCACACCACGGGGATGTCCAGCTCGCGCAGCCTGGCCAGGACGCGGGTGCCGACCTTGCCGAGGCCGAGCAGGACGACATGGCCGGAGAGCCCGCGCGGCGGGCGGCGCAGCGCGGACGCGGTACGGAACGTGCCCAGCGCTTCGAGCGCGGCGGCCACCAGGACGGGCAGCAGGAGCAGTCCCGTCAGCCCGGACAGCAGCTGGAGGATCTTGCGTGCGGTCGGCTCGTCGAGCGCCGGGTCGTCGATGGCCAGCACGTCGAGCACCGTGAGGTAGGCCGCGTGGACGGGGTCGGTTCCGGTGAAGTACCAGGTGGCGATGGCGAGCGCGAGCACGGCGAGCACCGCCCCGGCGACGGACCAGCGCAGCCGTCGGGAGAGCAGCGAAGCGAGCGGCACCCTGCGGCTGCCGAGCCGCCGTGACGGCAGCGACGGGCCGGTGGCCGAGACGGCTTCCAGCACCACCGTGCCGCGCCCGGTGGCGGCGGCGACCTCGTCGTCGCCCGGCAGCAGCCGGGGCCCGTCGTCCCCGCTGCTGTCCGAGCCCTCGCTGCCGTCCGGGTCGCTGGTGGTGGACGAGAGCAGGGCGAGGGTGCACAGCCCGGGATCCGCCACCTCGTCGCGGCCCGGCGGGGTGCGCTCGGCCGCGCGCAGCAGCAGCCCGTCGGCCTGCACCACCTTGCTGGTGCCCGCGACGGCGGTGGCCGCCAGCGCGGGGGCCACGGTGTCGGCGTCCGACAGGACCGTGGTGGCCGCGTCCAGTTCGGCCGGGTCCATGCCGGGGTCGGCGACGCGGGCGGCCTGGTCGAGCAGCTCCTCCAGGTGCTGGCCGAGTTTGCGGTTGTAGAGCCGGATGACCAGCCGCAGACGGGGGTTGAGGCGGCGGGCGCGCAGCGCGGCGTGGATGTTGATCTCGTCGTCGTCATGGACCAGGGCGAGCGCCGCCGCATGTTCGACACCCGCCTCGATCAGCACGTCGTCGTCCAGGGCGGGGGCCTCCATGACCCGCACCCCGGCGCCCGGCCCACCATCGGCCGCGGACGGCCGGGGCAGCGGCCCCCGTCCGACAGCCGCGGTGAACCGGCCGAAGAGCGCGGCGGTACGGCCTCCCGCCACGCTCTGCCGCTGCCCGGCGGGCTCCGCCAGGGGAACGCCGCCCGGGATGAGGACCGTCACCCCTGCCCGGTAGACGTCGTGGAGCTCGGCGGCGAGACGGTGTACGAGCGCGTCGTCCCCGCAGACGACCATGTGCGGCGCGTTCGGGCCGGGCGGTGCGGTGGATGAGGAGAACACGACGTCGAAGCCCCCGTTGGTCCTTGATGCGTAGGTCAGTTCAGCGTGAAGTGCCGCGGCCACATCATTATCCGGCGCGCGGGTGTCACGGCCACGGCGGTGGGGGCGGCCGCACCGCACCCCGGCTGCCTGGGATAACGTCCCTCTCACTTCAACGAACAAGGGGGACGCTGTGCGGTTTCAGGTGCGTGCGCGCGGGCGGGGTGCCCGCCGGTGGATAGCGTTCGGGGCGATCGCGTTCGGCACGCTGTTCCTGGTCATCGGGTTGATCCTGGCCGGGGTGTCGATCTCTTTCCTGTCGGACGCGAAACACGCCCGGGGCACCGTGGTGGCGCTGGAGTGGCGGGACGACCACGACAGCACATCGCGCAGGCGGTCGTCGAGCAACGGGCCCGCGGCCTACCCGGTGGTCGAGTTCACGTCAGCGGACGGCACCCCGAGGACGTTCCGGAGCTCCATGGGTTCCAATCCACCCTCGTACGAGCGGGGTGAGCGCGTCGAGGTGCTGTACCAGGCCGATTCCCCCGACGACGCGCGGATCAACGGATTCGCCTCCCTGTGGCTGCTGCCGCTGATCTTCGGCGGGCTCGGGCTGTTGTTCGCCGGAGTCGGGACGGCCGTCGCCGTCGTGGGACGGCGGCGCTCGGCGGGATAGCGTTCGACCATGGCGATGCAGCTTCTCCCCTTCGACGGCTCCCTGGTGGACCGCATGATCGAACTCGCGGGCCTGCCCTGGAGTCGGCAGGCGTTCGAGGACGCCTTCGGGCGCAACGGGTGGCGGGACGGCGAGGATCCCGAGGCGCCGGGTGTGGGGTGGGAGGAACCGTGGTGGATCAGTGGGGAGGAGTTGTACGACGACTGGTGGCTGTTGCTCGGGGAGGCTCCCGGTTGCCGTCGTCAGGCAGACCCGACCGTGGTCTGCGACCATCCCGACTGCCGGACGGACTGCTTCGTGGAGCACCCCTTCGCGTACTTCACCGATCCGAGCGACCCGGAGGAGTGGGACAACGAGTTCGGCCCGTTCCACAGCCGGGCGGATGTGGATCGCGAGGCCACCGCCGAGGACTTCGCGGCGCAGTACCGACGGGTGTCCGGGATGCTGCGCGAACGGCTCGGTGACCCGCTGCCCGAAGATGTCTGCCAGCCCCTGGGAGCCGAGGCGGGATGGGACAAGTGGCTGGTGTGGGAGCGGGGGGACGCCTGGGTGGTGCTGCTGGTCGCCGAGGACGAGATCACGTACGGCGCGTACGACCGGGCGGGTATCCAGGTGCGGCCCAGGGTCTGACCGCGCGGCCGCGGCATGCGTTGGTGGCGCCGCGGCGGTCAGTGGCCGGTCCAGCGGGGGAGGCGTTTTTCGGCGAAGGCTCGGGGGCCTTCCACCGCGTCGTCGGATGTGAGCATGGCCCGGTAGGCGGGGAGGTGGCCGTGGCGCAGTTGTTCGTAGCCCTCCTCGATGGTGGAACCGGCCGTGGTGCGCAGGATCTCCTTGATGGCCGCCACGGCCAGCGGTGCCCCGGCGCAGATGTCGTGTGCCAGGTGCAGGGCCGCCTCCAAGGGGTCGGGGCCTTCGACGACGCGGTTGACCAGGCCCCATCGTTCCGCCTCCCGCGCGGGCATCCGGCGGCCGGTCAGCAGGAGGTCCCTGGCCACCGCCGGGGGGAGACGACGGGGAAGCCGCAGCACTCCGCCGGAGTCGGGGACCATGCCGAGGGTGACCTCCGGCAGGGCGAACTCGGCGTGGTCGGCGGCGACGATCAGGTCTGCGGCCAGGGCGAGTTCGAAGCCACCGCCCAGGGCGAGGCCGCCCACGGCTGCGATGACGGGCTTGTCGAGGTCGAAGAGTTCGGTGAGCCCGGCGAAGCCGCCCGGGCCGTGGTCGGCGTCGATCGCCTCGCCCGACGCCGCGGCCTTGAGGTCCCAGCCCGCCGAGAAGAACCGCTGCCCGGCGCCGGTGAGGACGGCGACGCGCAGCGTCTCGTCGCGGGCCAGCCTGTCGAAGGCGGCGTGGAGGGCGTGGCTGGTGGCCACGTCGATCGCGTTCGCCTTGGGGCGGTCGAGGGTCACCACCAGGATGCCGCCGTCGACCTCCGTGCGTACCGGGTCAGTCATCCGGTTCTCCTCGTTCGTCGGCCGCCAGCCTGATCAGCACGTCAGCGGCGACCACGCCGCCGTGGCCGGGAAGGACCAGCAGGGGGTTGATGTCGAGTTCCAGCAGTGTGTCCGCGTGGCCGCGGGCGTAGTCGGCCACGGCCGCCACGGCGTCGACGACCGCGTCGATGTCGCCCGGGGGCTGTCCCCGGTAGCCGGTGAGCAGTGGCCGGATCCGCAGGCGGTGCAGGGCGGCGTGGATCTCGTCGCGCCGTACGGGCAGCAGCAGGGTCGCGGCGTCGTCGAGGAGTTCGACCATGGTGCCGCCCGCGCCGAGGGTGAGCGCCGGGCCGAACTGCGGGTCCCGGTGGACCCCGACGAGCAGTTCCGCCACCGCGCCGTGGACCATGCGCTCGATGAGGAAGCGGTCCGAGAGCCCCGCCATGACGGCCACCGCGTCGCGCACCTGCTGTTCCGTGGTCAGCCCGAGGTGCACCCCGCCGATGTCGCTCTTGTGCGCGATCGTCTCCGACACCGCCTTCACCACCACGGGGAATCCGATGTCCCGGGCCGCCTCGGCCGCGGTTTCGGCGGTGGCCACGATGCCCTCCGGGACGGGCACACCCCATTCGGCGAGGATCCGCTTTCCGTTCCACTCGTCCAGCGGGAGCGCGCCGGACACAGGCGTGGTGGCCGGGGTGAGCGGGAGGACCGTATCGGCCGTCTGCTGGGACAGGCCGACGTGGCGCGCCGCCGCGATGGCCGTCAGGCATTCGGCGATCCCCTGCATCGGCGCGACACCTTCGTCCAGCAGCCGGGTGCGCACCGGCTCCGGCAACCCCTCGGGGAGCGAACTCACCACACATGCAGGTGTGTTGGTGTGCCGGTGCGCGGCCAGGTAGGCGTCCACGGTGGTCTGCCAGGTGTCCGGGGAGCAGCGGTCGGCGCGCGGGAAGTCCAGCACCAGGAGATGCATGTCGAAACCGGTGGTGAGGAACGCGCGGAAGCAGTTCCGCTGCGCTTCGGCGTCACCCCAGATGTAGGTGTGGTAATCCAAGGGGTTGGCGACGGATACGCGGTCACCGAGCACCTCCCCCAGCCGCCGGGCGGTGGCGTCCGGAAACGGTGGCAGCTCGACCCCGTGGTCGTCGGCGAGGTCGGCCAGCAGCGCCGCCTCGCCTCCCGAACAACTCGCGGAGGCGATCCGCGCCCCGGGCCGCGCCCCGTGGACGTGCAGGTATTTCAGCGTCTCCAGGAAGGTGGCGACCTGGCGCACCCGGGCCATTCCCAGGCGCCGGAACAAGGCGTCGCAGAGCACATCGGAGCCCGCCAGTGAACTCGTGTGGCTCAGATTGGCCCGGCCGCCCAGTTCCGAGCGGCCCGTCTTCAGCACGACGATCGGGACGCGGCGGCGGAGCGCGCGTACGGCGGCCCGGGACAGGCTCGCGGGGTCGTCGATGCCCTCCAGGTGCAGGCCGATCGCGGTGATCCGGGAGTCATCCAGCAGGGCTTCCACCAGTTCGGCCACCCCGGTCACGGCCGCGTTGCCGACCGTCACCAGCCGGGCCAGCGGCAGCGAACGGCGCTGCATGGTCAGGTTCTGGCCGATGTTGCCGCTCTGCGTGATGACGGCGACGCCACGGTCCACCCGCCGCCCGCCGTGCTGGTCGGCCCAGAGCGCGGCACCGTCGAGGTAGTCGAGCATCCCGATGCAGTTGGGCCCGATCACCGCCATCTCCCCCGCGGCGCGGACGAACGCGCGCTGCCACCGGGCGCCGGCCGGCCCGTCCTCGGCGAAGCCCGACGCGTGGCAGACCGCTCCGCCCGCGTCGCGTGCGGCGAGTTCCGCCAGCACCTCCACGGTGGCATCCCTCGGTACGGCGAGGAACGAGGCGTCCGGTGGCTCGGGCAGCGCGGTGGCGTTCGGGTAGCAGCGCAGGCCCTCGAGGCTCGTACGCCTGGGATGGACGGGCCAGATCGTCCCGGTGAAGCCCGCGCGGCGGCACTGCCGGATCGCCTCGGCGGCGGTGTCGCCGCCGAACACCGCGATGTGGCGTGGGCTCAGCAGGCGCCGGAGGTTGTCCGTGGTGGCCATCCGCTCCGTCACGATCCTCACGCTCCTCACGATCCGAGGGGGCGCAGCAGGGACCGGGAGATGATGTGGCGCTGGATCTCGCTGGTGCCGTCCCAGATGCGCTCCACGCGGGCGTCCCGCCAGAAGCGTTCGACCGGCAGTTCCGCCATCAGCCCCATGCCGCCGAAGATCTGCACCGCCCGGTCGGTGATCCGGCCGAGCGTTTCGGAGGCGTACAGCTTCGCCATCGCCGCGTCCCGGTCGGTCATGGTGCCCTGGTCGAGCTTCCACGCCGCCCGCAGGGTCAGCAGTTCCGCGGCGTCCAGTTCGGTGGCCATGTCAGCCAGCGGGAAGCCGACGCCCTGGAACCGGCCGATCGTCTGCCCGAACTGGCTGCGTTCGGCGGCCCATCCGGTGGCGAGGTCCAGTACGCGCCGGGCACGGCCGACGCTGGTGGCGGCGACGCTGAGCCGACTGGCGCCCAGCCACTCCCCCATCAGGTCGAAGCCGCGCCCCTCGTCGCCGAGGCGCTGGCCCGCGGGGATCCGGCAGTCGGTGAACGACAGCTCGCACTGGTGGTAGCCGCGGTGCGATACGCACGCCGAGCCACGGGTGACGGTGAGGCCCGGGGTGTCCAGGTCCACCAGGAACGCGGTGATCGGGTTCTTCCGCCCGCGCCCGGATTCCTGCACGGCGTCAACGGGGCCGGTGGTGGCGAACAGGATCACGAAGTCGGCCGTGTCGGCGTGGCTGATGAAGTGTTTGGTGCCGTTGATGACGTAGTCGCCGCCGTCCGGCACCGCGCGCGTGGTCATCGACCGTACGTCGGATCCGGCGCCGGGTTCGGTCATGGCCAGGCAGTCATGGCGTTCGCCGCGGATGGCCGGGAGCAGATAGCGCTCGCGTTGCTCGCCTTGGCATGCCTGGAGGATGTTGCTCGGCCGGGCGACGAGCATCTGGAGGGCGTAGCCGGTGCGGCCCAGCTCTCGCTCGACGAGGGTCATGCTGGTGGCGTCCAGGCCGCCGCCACCGAGTTCTTCGGGCATGTTGGCCGCGTAGAGCCCGGCGTCGAGGGCCTTGCGGCGGATCCGTTCGGCCAGGGCGGGCGGGACCTCGTCCAGCCGCTCGACCTCGTCCTCGTGCGGTTCCAGCTCGGTCGTGACGAACCTGCGCACCGTTTCCACGATCATGCGCTGCTCGTCGGTGAGTTCGAAATCCATGGCGGCTCCTCAGGACGGCGTGGCAAGGGGCTTGAGGCGCGGCGGGGGCTTCAGGCGACGGCACGGGGCTTCAGGCGCGGCGGCGGATCCCCATCGGGCGGCCCACGACCGCCGGTCGGGGCAGGGCGGCGTGCGCCTGCTGGATCGCGGCCAGCCGCTGGAGCAGGGCCTCCGGCATCGGGCACGACCGCCCCTGCTCCATGTCGACGTGCGTCAACATCTGTTCGGCCGTGGCGAGCAGCGTGCCGGTGGTGCCGTGGTGCATGTCGTGGAAGATGTGCACACGTTTGGTGTCGTGGTCCAGTACGCGGAGGGACAGCCGGATCGGCTCGCCCTCGGCCACCTCGCGGCGGTTGTGCAGATGCGTTTCCACCGTGTAGAGCGAGTGGCCCCCGGCCCGGTAGCGCTCGTCGATGCCGATGTAGCGGAAGAACGCGTCCGCGTTGTCCCCGAAGACCAGCAGGTAGCAGGACTCGCTCATGTGGCCGTTGTAGTCCACCCAGGCCGGGCTGACCGTGGTGTGGTGCAACGACAGCGGTGCGGGGATGTCGGCGGTGTCGTCCCAGGTGCGATGGCCGGTGCCCTCGTAGGGCGTGACCACCCGGCCCCGGTTCTCCTCGGCCCTGTCGTCGTCATCGGCCATGCCCGGCTCCTGTTCTGACGGTGTTGCGCGGTCCTGCTCTCGGGGTTCGTTCAGCTCCGGACGATCTCGCGTTGCACGAAGTCGTAGAGAATCCGCCGCATCCGCTCGACGGTCCGCCCCGGGCGGCCGGTGAGCACCTGGACGCCCAGGCCGTCGATCAGGGCCGTCAGGGACACCGCCTGCTCCTCGGGATCGGTGTCGGTGAACACGCCCTGGGCCTGCCCTTCGGCGATCGTGCGCGCGACGGTCTCGTGGTAGCGGGCGTACGAATCGGTGTGCAGCGCCCGCAGTTCGGGGCGCAGCGCGGTCTCGTTCCACACCTGCAACCAGATCGACCACTCCCTCTGCAACGCGCCGGGGGTGGGCAGTTGCAGCTCGACCAGGCGCAGCAGCCGCTGATGCGCGTCCTCGATGCCGTGCAGCCCGGCGACCTGGCGGTCGAACGCCTGCTGTACGGAATGGCGCAGCGCTTCGGTGAGCAGGCCGTCGCGGCCCGGGAAGTAGTAGTGGATCGTGGCGGCACTCGTCCCGCACGCCTCCGCGACGTCCGACACCCGCACCGCGTGGTAGCCGCGCTCGGCGATGAGGCGCCAGGCCGCGTCGAGGATCTGCCGGTACCGGCCGGTGTCCCCGCCGCGTACGGGGCGCCGCGCGCTGCGCCGCGGGACGGCGGACACCGTGTCCGCCTCGTCGCTGCCGTTGATCAGCCAGTTCACCGTGACGTTGCCGATCTCGGCGATCCTGGTCAGCTCGGCGGGGGTGAACCGCCGGGTCCCGGTCAGCGACTTGGACAGCTTGGTGGGGTCCAGCCCCATGGCGTCGGCGAAGGCGCGCTGACTGCCCGGGTATCCGCGCAGCACCTCACGCACTCGCTGACGCGTCGCGTCCGCGGTGTGCAGCATGCGGCCGACCCTAGGGGCGTGTTGCGAAACCCGCAATGGTCGGGACGAGGTGAAATCGCGAACTTCCCTGCGGCGCGCGGGCTGAATCATCCGTACCGACTGACTCGTCAATCGAATCGCAACGCGGTCCGCCACGGACCAGGGCCGCGTACGTCGGTGGTGGCGTCGAGTGCCCGGCGATTGGGCACGTTGGCCAGTCGAGGGCGTCCCGTCTCCCGCGACACTGGGCAGATTGCCCAGTCGGAAGGCGACATGTTGCGCAGAAGGTGAGGGCTCTGTCTACTTCTCGCATCACACAGCATTCCTGGACGCGAGGTCCAGGCAGTGGAGGTGGTCAATGTGGTCATGGACGCGACCTTCTCGGGTGCCCCGGGCAGGGACCCGGCCGGGAGGGAACACCCCGCGCCGCTCGGCACGCTGGAAGCGGTCGAACGCCGGGTGCTATGGCTGTCCACGGCCATCATCGACCACGCCAACCGGGTGCGGCCGAACCCCACGGGGCTGAAGGTCGGCGGCCACCAGGCGTCCAGCGCGTCGATGAGCACGATCATGACGGCGCTGTGGTTCCACACGCTGACCGCCGAGGACCGGGTGTCGGTCAAGCCCCACGCCTCGCCGGTGCTGCACGCCATCAACTACCTGCTCGGCGAGCTGGACGAGTCGTACCTGACGACGCTTCGCGCGTTCGGCGGCCTCCAGAGCTACCCCAGCCGGTCCAAGGACCCCGACCGGGTCGACTACTCCACCGGCTCGGTCGGCATCGGCGCCACCGCTCCCCTGTGGGGCGCGGTCGCCCGGCGCTATGTGGAGGGCCGTTTCGGCGGCGCAGGGACCGGGCGGCAGTACTCCCTGCTCGGTGACGCAGAGCTGGACGAGGGGGCGATCTGGGAAGCGGTCCAGGACCCGGTGGTGTCGTCGCTCGGCGAGGTGACGTGGATCGTCGACCTCAACCGGCAGTCGCTTGACCGCGTGGTGCCCGGCATCGCCGCCGGACGTCTCCAGGGTATGTTCACGGCCGCGGGCTGGCAGGTGCTCACGCTCAAGTACGGGCATCTGCTGGACGAGCTGTTCGCCCGGCCCGGCGGAGAAGCCCTGCGCACCCGCATCGACGCCATGGGCAACCCCGAATACCAGCGGCTGCTGCGCTGCACCGCGGGGCAGCTGCGCGAGCGGCTGCCCGGCACCGGCTCCACCGCCGGTCCCATCGCCGGGCTCATCGCGCAACTGGACGACGCCACGCTGCTGGCCGCGCTGCGCAACCTGGGCGGGCACGACCTCGGCGCCCTCCTGGAGGCGTACGACGCCATCGACGACACCCGGCCGACCGTCATCTTCGCGTACACGGTCAAGGGCCACGGGCTGCCCACCGAAGGCCATCCGCAGAACCACTCCTCGCTGCTGACCGCCGGCCAGATGCGCCCGCTGGCCGAGCGGCTGGGGGCGGACCTGGACCGCCCCTGGGCCCTCTTCCCCGACGGCTCGGCGGAGGCGTCCCTGTGCGCGGCCGCCGCACACCGGCTGCGCCGCCCCGAGCGCGGGCCGCAAGCGCCGCCCGCCGTTCCGGCCGACCTCGGCCGCCCTGCGCCCACCGGGACCGGCCACACCCAGCAGGCGCTCGGGCGGGCCCTGCTGGACCTCACCCGCCGGGCGCCGGAGGCGGCGGGCCGGATCGTCACCGTCAGCCCGGACGTCAGCTCGACCACCAACCTGGGCGGCTGGCTCAACAAGGTCGGCGTGTGGTCGGCCACCGAGGGCACCGACTGGTTCGCCGACGACGCCGAGACCATCCTCCACTGGCGGGAGAAGCCGACCGGCCAGCATGTGGAGCTGGGCATCGCCGAGACCAACCTGGTCGGTCTGCTGGGCGAGCTGGGCGCCACCTGGAGTCGCTGGGGGCAGCCGCTGCTGCCCATCGGCGTGGTGTACGACCCGTTCGTCAACCGGGCGCTGGAGCCGTGGTCCTTCGGCATGTACGCGGGCGGCCAGTCCATCCTGGTGGGCACCCCGTCCGGGGTCACGCTCGCCCCGGAGGGCGGCGCACACCAGTCGATCACCACCCCTTCGCTCGGCATCGAGCAGCCGGGATGTGTGTCGTACGAGCCCGCCTTCGCCCTCGACACCGAATGGTGTCTGCTCTCCGCCCTGGGAAACCTCGGCCGCCCGCAAGGGAGTTCGGCGTATCTGCGGCTGTCCACCCGCCCGGTGGACCAGTCCCTGGCCGCCGTGCCCACCGACCCCGCCGCGCGCGAACGGCGGCGGCGCCAGGTGGTCGCGGGCGCGTACCGGCTGCGGCGCCACGCCGAGCCGGTGGTGACCATCGCGGCCATGGGCGCCCTGGTCCCCGAGGCCCTGGCCGCCGCCGAACGGCTCGACGCCCTCGGCCACGGCGCCGACGTGGTGTGTGTGACCAGCCCGGACCTGCTGTTCCGCGCCCTCCAGGCCCGGCGCGGGCTGGCGGAGGACCCGGACTGGATCCTCGACCGCGTCTTCCCCGCCGACCGCGCCACCCCGCTGGTCACCGTGCTGGACGGCCACCCGCACACGCTGGCCTTCCTCGCCACCGTGCACCAGGTGCCCGTCACCACGCTCGGCGTGACCCGCTTCGGCCAGTGCGGCGCCCTGGACGACGTCTACCGCTACCACGGCATCGACGGCGACAGCGTGGTCACCGCCGCCCTCGACCTCATCGACTGAAGCCCCCGGCACGGTCCGCCCGCTCCGTCGTCGTCACAGCTCGACGACGACGGAGCCGATCGCCCGGCGTGAGGCGAGGCGGGCGTAGCCGTCCTCGAAATCGTCCAGCGGGACCCGGCTGTCGATGACGGGCCGGAGCTTGCCGGCGGCGGCCAGCTCTCCGATACCGCGCAGGGCATGGGCGATGTCCTCGGTGGCGTGGGAGAAGAGGGAGTAGCCGGTGACGTACTTCTCGCCGCCGATCAGGTCCATCACGTCCGCCTCGGCCCGCATGCCACCGACGAAGCCGAGCGAGACGAGCGTGCCGTGACGGCGCAGGACGTGCAGCAGCTCGCCCAGGAGGGATCCGCCGACGGGGTCGAGCGCCAGGTCGGCTCCCCGGCCCCCGGTGAGTTCCGCGACCGCGGCGCCGAGATCCCGGGTGGACAGGTCGGCCACCGCCCACGCGCCCGCCTGCTCGGCCCGCCGCGCCTTCTCCGGGGACGACACCAGCGCGATCGGACGCGCTCCCAAGGCCGAGGCCGTCTGGATCGCGGCGTGGCCGACCGATCCGGTGGCGCCGGAGATCAGCACGGTCCGGCCGGGCTCGACGTGCGCGACGTCGGTGAGGGCGAGGTAGGCGGTGAGGTAGTTGACGGTGAGCGCCGAGCCCTCGGCCCAGTCGAGGGTGTCGGGCAGGGCGAGCAGCCGGTCCTCGTCGACGGCCACCCACTGCTGGAACAGGCCATCGGCGGCCGTGCCCAGCTCGCCACCGCCGTAGACGGCCACCCTGGTGCCCGGCGCGAACCGCTCGCCCTCCTCGACGACGCCCGCGCCCTCGCTGCCGAGGACGAGCGGGGCGGTGGCGTAGCCGGGGCCGAAGGCGCCGGAGCGCACCGTGGCCGTGTACGGGCTGATCGTCGCCGCCCGCATGCCGACCAGCGCCTGGCCGGGGCCGCGCACGGGCTTCGGCCGCTCCTCCACGGCCATCCGCGCTGGTGTGCCGAAGTGGCGGGTCACGATCGCCTTCATGGGGATGCTCCTGTCGTCGGGGGCGGGTGGTTCCGGGGGTTCGGGTGTTTTCAGTGGTCGGCGGGCGCGCGGGCGGCCGACGGCCGCTGACCGGAACCGGCCTCGGCACGGTCCTCGGCAACGCCCTCGGATCCGGCCCGCGCGGTGAGTGCCCCGTCCCGCAGCGCCGTCGCGAGGGCGCCGAGGGCGAAGGCGGCTCCGACGTATCCGATGGCCGCCAGGCCGGGGCCGTGGTCGATGACCAGGCCGGAGACATACGGGGCGACGGCGATGCCGACGTTGAAGGCGGCGATGTTGAGCGCGCCGCCCAGCGTGCGGGTGTGGCCGAGGATGCCGAAGACACGGGCGTTGACCGCCGGGTTGGTGGCGAAGCCACCCGCGGCCAGGAGCATGGACAGCGGAATCACCGCCCGGGCGGTCGGCGCGGTCAGTGCGATGGCGACGGCGATCACGGCCGTCGCGACCATCCCGGCGACCAGCACGGCGAACGGCCTACGGTCCGCGATGCGCCCGCCCACGCTCAGGCCCACCAGCGCACCCACCCCGTAGAGGCCCAGTACTGCCGGTACGAAGCGCTCGGGCAGGCCCGTGACGTCCTCCAGCAAGGCGCCCAGATAGGAGAAGATCGCGATCGTCGCGGAGATCGTCAGCGCGGTCGTGGCGTAGGCGACCCACAGGCGCGGGACGCTCAGCGAGCGCAGCTCGGTACGGAGCTCCAGGCGTGGCGCCGTGTCGTCGTGCCCGCCGGGCAGCGCGCCGATCAGCGTGATCGCGGAGAGGGCCGTCACCCCCGCCACCGCCCAGAACGCCGCCTGCCACCCGGCGTACTGCGCCAGCACGGTGCCCGCCGGAACCCCGACGATCATGGACAGGCTCAGCCCTGACACCACGACGGAGACCGCCTTGCCCCGCTTGTCCGCCGAGACGGCCGCCACCGATGCCAGGGCCCAGAACCCGGCGTACGCCATCGCCGTGACCGCGCGCATCACCAGCTGGAAACCGAAGTGCGGCACGAGAGCGGCCGCGATGTGCCCGGCGATGAACACCGTCTGGAAGCCGACGAGGGCCGCGGCGCGGCATCCGCAGCGTCGCCACGGTCAGCAGTGGCGCGCCCACCACCATGCCGACGGCGAACGCCGACACCAGCAGCCCCGCATGCGACAGCGAGACCTCGAGATCGCGTGCCATGGACGGCAGCAGTCCCGCGAGCATGAACTCGGACGTGCCTTGGGCGAACGTTCCGAACCCGATGAGATAGATGACGAAAGGCATGGTGAGGGTCGCTCCACAAGGATCAGCGCGAGAAGGGGACCACTCCACTCTGGCCACGCTCACGCCCCTGACCCGCCCCCCGGTCTGGCTCAGCCGAACCTGGGTCCAGCTGGGCCACCCTCACCCCCGGCGGGCCGCACGTAGCCCTTCGATACTGGAGGGATGGAGCACAACAGCGAACTCGGCGACTTCCTGCGCTCCCGTCGCGCACGCCTCACCCCCGACATCGCCGGGCTGCCGCCGGGCCCCGGTGCCCGCCGCGTGCCCGGGCTCCGCCGCGAGGAGGTCGCGCTCCTCGCCGGTGTGAGCACCGACTACTACACGCGCCTCGAGCAGGGACGTCACCCGCACGTCTCCGAGACCGTGCTGGCCTCCGTCGCCCGCGCCCTGCGGCTGGACGACGACGAGCGCGACTACCTCTTCGCCCTCGCCCGCCCCCGCCCCGCGGGCCCACGGCGCCGCCGCCCGCCCCGTGCCGAGCGGGCCCGGCCCGCGGTGCACCGGATGCTCGACGTCCTGAACGACGTCACCCCGGCCTTCGTCGCCAACCACCGCCAGGACGTGATCGGCTCCAACCGGCTCGCCCGCGCCCTGATCACCGACTTCGACGCGCTGCCGTACCGGGAGCGCAATTTCGCCCGCTTCGTACTCCTCGATCCGGCCGCCCGCGAGCGTTACGGGAACTGGGACGAGGTCGCCGAGATCGTCGTCGCCGATCTGCGGCTGGCCTCCGCGCGCCACCTCGACGACTCCCAACTGAACGAACTCGTCGGGGAGTTCCTCGTCAAGGTGCCCGAGTTCCGCGCCTGGTGGGACACCCATCGCGTCGCCCAGTGCGTCTACGGTGCCCAGCGCTTCCGCCACCCCACCGTCGGCAGCCTCACCCTCCACCACGAGACCCTGGCCTTCCCCGCCGACCCCGACCAGACCCTCTGCCTCTACACGGCGGAAGCGGGCTCGCCCTCCGCCGAGGCCCTCGCCCTGCTCGCCAGCTGGAACGCCCCCTCCGCCCCCGGGCCCGCCCCGGCCCGTGCGGAGGAGAACCGATGAGGTTCAGTCCGTCGCGCTCGCGGCTACGCCGAGAGGTGCCGCAGCTTGTCCGGGTTGCGGATGATCCGGATCTCCGTGATCCGGCCGTCGGTGACCTCCACGCAGGCGACGGTGTCCGGTCGGCCCGCGACGGTGAGCAGCACTCCCGGACGCCCGTTCACGTCGACCGCGTGCACCCGGGGGTCGTCCATCGGCTGGGTGACGACGGCGGCGAGGAAACGGGCGACCTTGTCCGCACCGCGCTGCGGGCGGACCGCGGCCTTCACCTTGCCGCCGCCGTCACTCCAGGCCGTCACATCGGGGGCGAGCAGTTCCATCATCCGGTTGAGGTCGCCGCCGACACAGGCGGCCAGGAACTCATCGGTGACCTGTCGCCGCACCTCGGCCGGTGTGTCGTAGCGCGGCCGCCGGGCCTGGACGTGTGACCTGGCGCGATGGCCGACCTGCCGTACGGATGCCTCGCTCCGCTCCAGCATTCCGGCGATTTCCTTGAACGAGAAGCGGAACACCTCCTTGAGCACGAAGACGGCCCGCTCCAGTGGGGAGAGGGATTCGAGGACGACGAGCATGGCGAGTGAGACGGACTCGGCCAGCTCCGCCTCCTCGGCGGCGTCGGGCTGGGTGACCAGCGGTTCGGGCAGCCAGGGCCCGACGTACTGCTCACGGGTGGCGGCGGCCGAGGTGAGCCGGTTGAGCGCCAGGTTGGTGACCGTACGGGTCAGATAGCCGGCCGGGTTGTCCACGGCGGTGGACACCTGGCTGCAGCGCAGCCAGGTGTCCTGGACCACGTCCTCGGCGTCGGCGACACTGCCGAGCATGCGGTAGGCGATGCCGAACAGCATGCGGCGGTGTTGTTCGAAGGCGGTCGCGTCGATCACATCCGTGACGGTACCGCGCAGGCGTCCGAGAAACCCTGACTGGTCAGGCCGAAGGCGCTGTTCACGCGCGAGCGGTAGTTCTCCAGGGCGATCATGGCGGTGAGTTCGACGAACGCGGCCTCGCCCAGCCGTTCGATCAGAGCGGCGGCCAGCTCGTCGGTGACGCGGGGCTCGGTCTCGGTCATGGCCTCGGCGTAGTCGAGGACGAGCAGCTCAAGATCGGTGAAATCCTCCTGGTGGTCGCGCCACTGCGGGACCTTGGAAATCTTGTCCATGGGCAGTCCGAGGGTGCCAGCCTCCCAGTGCCCGAAGTCCATGCACCAGGAGCAGTTGATCCTGGCCGCCGCGGCCATGACGGCGAGGTGCTTCAGGCCCGGGTCGAGCCGGTTCCACTTGGCGGCACCGCGCTCCTGCCGTACGTAGGTGAGCAGCACCCGCCCGTTGTGGCCGACGGCCAGACCGGGATCGAGCACCTTGCCGTAGGTGCGCCGGGAATACCAGGCGCCGACGCGGTTGAGCAGGGTGTTGGGCGGGGTGAGCGAGATCCGGGCCATGGCGGCTTCTCCTCGTGTCGTATCCGTGACGCGCTTCTGGTCGAGCGGGTCGTTCCAAGGCTTCCGGAGGTGTGACAAGGCAGCCCGCCGGAGCGTGACATCCGGCGGGCCAGGTGATCAGACCCGGGTCAGCAGCGCCTCCAGGGCCGTGGCCGTCTCCGGGTGGCGAGCGGCCAGGGCCGCGCCCGCCGGGTGGGGGGAGTCCGCGGTGGCCCATGTGCCGTCGCAGCCCAGCAGGTTCGCCACCGCGTCGCAGGTCGCCGGGTGGGCGGCGAGCAGCGCGCCGCGGTGGCCGCCGGCCGCGCGTGGTGCGGGGTGGGCGGTCCCGGGCTCCGGTTGCGCCCGCCACGGCGGGACCCATGCGTCCAGTGCCGCCAGGCGGCCGGGGAAGATCCGTCCGGCCTCGCGGATCAGCAGCGGGGCCAGTTCGGCGCCGTCCGCTCGCAGGGCGGTGATCAGGGTCGGCAGCCAGGGCAGGAGCACCGCGTCCGGCAGCCGCCCGAAGGCGTTCGACACCGCCTCCACGACGAAGTCGGAGAGACCCGGAACGGGCTCCAGGGCGTGGACGAAGCCGCTGAGGTAGCGCGGATAGGCGGGCACGACCATCGGGTTGGCCAGCAGTTCGTCGCACCTCGCCCGGAGGTCCGCGCGCGAGAGGTGGCCGAGGTGCTGCTGTGCCGCCCACAGCAGCGCCGTCTTCGGCGGGTCCTTCGGATGCGACTGGGCGACGGCCAGTTCCAGTTGGGTGCGGTCACAGCCCAGCGACAGCGCCAGGCTCTCCATGCTGAACAGGAAGCCCAGTGTGGCCGCCACATGGCGGACGGTGGCGTCGTCGTCGCTGAACGCCGTGGGCAGCAGGGTGCAGTAGTGCGCGTATCCGGTCGTGGCGAAGGACTCGATCCACGGCGGCAGAACCGGCTCGCTGGTGCGGTAGTACGCCAGCAGCCGCCGCACCCGGCGCAGCACCTCCGGTGCCCCGTCGACGCTGCGTTCGGCCGACAGCACCTCCAGGGCACGGGTGCCCAGTTCGTCGGCGAGGCGGCGGCTGCGCAAGTACAGCGTGGCGTCCTCGACGGCTTCGAGGACGGTCGCCGCGGTGGCCTGGGGGTCGTACGCGGTGCGGCGCAGCCGCTGCTCCAGGACCTGTTCGATGCTGACGCCCTCGTAGCCCAGCTCGATGAGCGCACGCTGATGGGTGCCCAGCGCCACGTCCCATGACTCCTGGATCGGCCGCTCCCCCAGGGTCCGCTCGCCCATGATGGGCCGGGCGGTGCCGTGCGGCATCAGGTAGCGCAGGATCCACAGCACGTCGGAACACTGCTGGAGCTCGGGCCGGGAGGCGATGTCCAGCAGGGCGCGCTGCACACCGCGCTGCTGGAGCTTGAGGTTCAGCGGCGCGAGCCGGTCGTGCACATCGCGGGCCAGGGGTGGCAGCGCTTCGTAGCCGACCTTGCCGATCCGGTCGCCGCCCATCATGATCTCCACGAGGCGGCGGACATCGCGCCGTCCGGGCACGGTGTCCTTCTCGATGCAGGTGACGGCCGCGTCCTGGAAGTCGTACGGGGTGGGCTTGGCGCGGTCGCGCATCCCGGCCAGCAGGATCGACGTCTCGAACACCGCGATGGCGTCGGCGGTGGAAGCGAGATAGCCGTTACGGCGTGCGGCGCGCACGATCTCCACCGACCAGCCGAGCAGCTCGGTCTCGTCCAGCCGGTCCAGAACGGGTGGTTGCCGCAGGAAGCCGGTCAGCTTGTCGGAGGCCGGTGCCGGGGCGAGGGGCCCGCCTCCGCCGGGCGCGGGAGCGGCCGTGTTCTTGCGGGGCCTGGTCTTCTGCGTGCCCGCCTGCCCGGCCAGGCGGTACGGCTCCACCCGGGTGCGCTTGACGTTCTTCGCCCAGACCGTGGCGGCGATGGACACCGAACCGGCGGCGAGGCCGAACTGCGCCTCGATCGCCGCGTGGCTGGACGGGATCAGTCCGTATTGCCAGGTGGTGGCGGTGCGCGGGCTGATCCGATACGTGTCGGCGCCGTGGACGCCGAACTCCTCGACGCGGCTGGCGGCGTGGAAGGCGCCGCACACATAGAGGCAGTCGGCGGGATCGGTGCCGGTGGCGGCCAGGTGCTCGCGCATCCTGGTCCACATGCAGCGCTCGCGGTCCTCGTCCACCCGCACCCGGTGCGCGTCGCCGGGCGCGAGGCGGCGGAAGAGGCTGCCGATCAGGAACATGACCTGGCGGTAGGTGTCGTGGTCGCCGTCGCCGAGCGGCAGCTCGACGTACTGGTGCCACCACTCCGACCAGTGGCGCACCTTGCCGTGGCGCAGCAGGTGTTCCTCCAGTTCCGCGAAGCGCGGCCGCAGGTCGCCGATCTCCACGCCGACCGCGTCGCCGTGCAGCGCGGCCTCTTCCTCGGCGGCGGGCGCGTCCGGCTCGCCCTCGGTGGCGGGCTCCTCGGAGCGCGTTCCGCGCGCGTCCCACTGGAAGACGTGGTCCGAGGAACGGTCGACGAGGACCAGCTCGACCCCGGGGGTGTCCAGCGCGTAGGCGATCGCCTGGTACTCGGCCGAGGCCTCGGTGACCGGTGCGACCACCGACAGCGGGGACCACTCGGGCGGGAAGCCGTCGACCGCGGCCGCGAACGCCTGGACCGCCACCGGGAGCCGGCAGTTGCGCAGTTCGGTCAGCAGCGGCGCCATGTCCTCGCACAGCTCCAGGTACACGACCTTGGGCTGCTTCTCGCGGAGGCGGCGGGCCATCGCGAGCGCCGAGGCGGGCGAGTGGTGGCAGACGGGGAAGATCTCCAGTGGCTCGCCCGCCGCGCGGTCGACGTCGTCGACGAGGCCGAGCAGGATGGACTCCAGGGCGTCGGGCCCGTCGGCGAACGTCGCGGCGGCCTCGCGCAGCTGCCCGCGCAGCGCCTCGAAGGTTTCCTGGTGGGTGCCGCCGGTCTGCTGGTGGGTGCCGCTCATGACAGGGTGGCGATCGCGTCGCGGCCGCCCTCGAGGAACTCCGGCCAGGAGCCGCCCTCCTCCTTGCTGCGCGGCTCCACGACTCCGTGCAGATACTTGTTGAGGATGGCCAGGTCCTCGGGCTCGCGCCGGGCCAGCGATCCGACGAGCGAGGTGGCGAGGGTGTGGGCGGTCAGGGCGCGCGCGCCGAAGAAGTTGCTGTGCAGGATCGCGTCCTCCAGCACACCGATCTGCTCGGCGGTGGACAGCGCGGACTCCAGCTTCTCGTCGTCGCTGCCCGCCGCGGCGGCCGAGGCGCGCAGATCGGCGAAGCTCTGGAGCAGGACGTCGAGCAGTGTCGGCGGCACGTCCAGCTCGATCCGGTGGCGGCGCAGCAGTTCCTCGGTGCGGAAGCGGACGATCTCCGCCTCGCTCTTCTTGTTCGTCATCACCGGGATGCGGACGAAGTTGAAGCGGCGCTTGAGCGCCGAGGACAGGTCGTTGACGCCCCGGTCGCGGCTGTTGGCGGTGGCGATGACCGAGAAGCCGGGCTTGGCGAAGACGATGCCGTCGCTGTCCAGCTCGGGTACGGAGATGTACTTCTCGGACAGGATCGAGATCAGCGCGTCCTGGACGTCGCTGGTGGAACGGGTGAGTTCCTCGAAGCGGCCGATCGCGCCGGTCTCCATGGCGGTCATGATCGGCGAGGGGATCATCGACTCCCTGGACTGGCCCTTGGCGATCACCATGGACACGTTCCAGGAGTACTTGATGTGGTCCTCGGTGGTACCGGCCGTGCCCTGCACGACCAGCGTGGAGTTGCGGGAGATGGCGGCGGACAGCAGCTCGGCCAGCCAGCTCTTCCCGGTGCCGGGGTCGCCGATGAGCAGCAGCCCGCGGTCGGAGGCCAGCGTGACGATGGAGCGCTCCACGAAGCTGCGGTCGCCGAACCACTTCTGGGCGATCTCCCGGTCCAGGCCGTCGGAGCGCTCGGAGCCCAGGATGAACAGGCGGATCATCTTCGGGGACAGGCGCCAGGAGAAGGGCTTGGGGCCGTCGTCGACGGACTCCAGCCAGTCCAGCTCCTCGGCGTACTTGATCTCGGCGGGGGCGCGCAACAGGTCGGACATCACAGGGCCTTTCTGAACAGGAAAGTAAGCGGGAAACGCAAGCGGGAACTAGCCGAGGAACGTCTTCAGCTCGTGGACGAGCTTGCGTATGTGGCCGGAGAGCACCGGCGCACCGAGATCCTTGAAGCGCTCCCGGAACCACGGGTTGACGCTGCCGCGTCCGGAGCTGGTCACCGAGCCGACCGGGATGAACTTGGCTCCCGAGCGGTGGATGGCGGCCATGCTCTCGAACAGCGGCTCGCTCTGCCATTCGAAGAAGTCGGAGATCCACACCACGACCGTGTTGCGCGGTTCGGCGATCTTCGGCTGGGCCAGGGCCATGGCGACCGTGCCGTCGGTGCCGCCCCCGAGGTTGGTGCGCAGCAGGGTTTCGAAGGGGTCGCGCACCCAGGGCGTCAGGTCGAGCGCCTGGGTGTCGTACGCGATAAGGTGGACGTCCACCTTGGGGAGCCCGGCGAAGATGGACGCCAGGATGGTGCAGTTCACCATCGAGTCGACCATCGAGCCCGACTGGTCCACGACGACGATCAGCCGCTGCGGCGTCGTCTTGCGGGCGGTGTGCCGGTAGTAGAGGCGGTCGACGTACAGCCGCTCCTCCTCCGGGCTCCAGTTGGTGAGGTTCTTCCAGATCGTGCGGTCGAGGTCGAGGTTGCGGAACACCCGCTTGGGCGGGACGGAGCGGTCCAGGGCGCCGACCGTGGCCTTCTCGACCTGGGTGCGCAGCACTTCGGCGACCTCGTCGACGAAGCGGCGGATCAGGGCCTTGGCGTTGGCGAGGGCCACGCCAGAGAGGTTGTCCTTGTCCCGCAGCAGCTGCTCGATGAGCGACATGCTCGGGGTCAGCTGCGCGGCGAGCGCGGGGTCGGCCAGCACCTCGCGCAGCCGCATCCGCTTGACGAGGTCGGCCTCCAGGGCGCCCAGCTCCGGGCCGATCTCCGGGATCAGCCTGCTGAGGTCGGGCGTGATGCCCGGGCCGCCGGTGCCAGTGGGGCTGACGCCCGGCCCGGCCGCCCCGATGGCGGGCTTCCCGCCGGAGCGGCCCCCGCGCAGCTCGCCGGGCTTGCAGCCGAGGGCGCGCTCCAGCCAGCCCGCGTCGGACTGCCAGCGCGCCAGCTGTCCCGCGGTGACCGTGCCGGAGCCCCGGGCGAAGACGTTGAGCAGGACCTTGGAGGCCAGCGCGGCGCGCCGTACTTCGGCGGCCCGGTCGCGCGCCCCGTCGGCGGCGTCGGCATCGGGTTCGGGCGTCATCAGACCGTCGAACTCCTCGGCCAGCTCCGGGTGGCGCTGCACGACCGAGTCGACGGACGCCCCCGGGTCCAGCAGGGCGGACGGCAGCCCGACGTCCTCCACGACGGCGAGGCTCGCCGACTCCAGGGTGGCCTGCTCCTCGGGGCCGAAGAGGCGGGCGAGCAGCCGCCAGTACAGGACCTGACGGCGGTTGTCGTGGGCCGGGTGCGGGGTGGGGTCCTCGTTCGTCTCCGAGGTGGTGTGTTCCGTCATTTCCGCAGCAGCCTCCCTGCCCGCTCCCGCAGCGCGGCAACGGCGTCGGTGGCGGCCTTCTCGGCCTTGACCCCGGCCTTGTCGTCCGTACCCCCGGCCCATCCCCCGGCGTGCAGGACGACGGCCTTCTTCCGCACGGTCTTCTCGACGGCCAGGGGCTGGACGCGGTACGCCCCGGCGTCCCAGCGGAGCAGCCCGATGCAGGCGCTCGACCCCGTGACGGCCTCGGGGGTGAGCGGACCGGCGACCGGAACGCGGTCGGTGTCGACGGCGAGCGGGTGCCCGGCGACGGTGAACGTCAGCGCGCCGTCGGCCTTCTTGGAGGTGTACCCCTCCAGGAAGACGGGGACGGCGATGCGTGCCGGATGCCGGTCCAGGGGCGCGGTGGGCGCGTCGGCGGCGGTGGGCAGGGCGACGCGGGCGGTGGCGAAGGGGTCGGCGGGCTCGCCCTGACGCGCGTGCTCGTCGCTCCAGAGCAGGTCGCCCTCGGCGGTGAGCGGCATGTCGGTGAGGTCCATCGCGCGTCCCTCGCTGACGGCGGCCAGGAGCGACATGTGCGGCCGCAGCAGCTGCCAGATGCCGACGCCGACGACCGTATCGGGCTTGGGGACCGACACGCTGGCCCGCACCAGGCGGGATGTGCCGCCGTCGGCGGGCTCGAACACCGCGTGGACCTGGGCCTGTGCCGCGGTCGCGTGTTCCTGCACATCGACGCCGAGCGGCAGCAGACGGCCGGTGGCCGCGACGGTCCCCGGTGCGGCGGCCCCGCCGGGCAGGATCAGCAGCAGCGCCCGCGCCCACAGGTCGGCCCAGCGGCGCGCCGGTACGCGGTCCAGGGCGGCGCCCGGGCAGGACGCGGCGAGTTCGGCGGCGAAGCCGTCGAGGAGCGTCGCCGGGCGGCGCAACGCCGGGTCCGTGAGCATCGCGGAGACGATCCGCGCCGCCCCGGAGACCACGTCGTGGTCGATGCCCTGCCATCCGGCGCGCGCCAGGTCGGCCAGCCAGGAGCGGGCGGCGGCGAGCAGGTTCACCGCTTCGGGCCCGTCCGGCGCCGGTGGGGTGGCGGTCTCCTCGCCGCGCGGCCGGCCGGTCGCCTCCTCGATCCGGGCCATCAGCGCGTCGTGGACGGAACCGAGCAGCGCGGTGCGGGCGGCGGCGAGGGCGACGAAGTGGTCCTCACCCGCGGCTCCGGCCGCCGCCTTCTCGGCCGCCTCGGCGGCCCTGGCGGCCAGCGGCGTGCCCGCCACGGCCCGGGCCAGCTCCGTCAGACCGGTGGCCTGCCCGGGCTGGGGGCGCAGCAGACCGGCGACGAGCACCCGGTCGAAGGCGTCGACGGCGGTCAGGGCCTCGTCGAGGTCGGCGATGGGCTCGGCGAGCAGATCGGCGCGCATCACGCCACCGCCCTGGTCGACGGGAACCACTGCATCTCCGGCAACGGCGCGGTGACCGGGGCGAGTTCCAGGTAGGTGAGATGGCGCAGGAACCGGCTGAAGACCGACGCGGCGGCCTGCGCGTCCGCCTGCGCGGGCGAGGTGGCGGCCATGTCGGCGGAGAGGGACAGCGCAGTGGGCTCCCCGTCCGCGGACTCGACCCGCAGATAGCGGCCGACCCGCTCGGCGCCGTACTGGAGCACCGCCTCGCTGATCAGGGCCATGATGTGCTTGCAGTACGAGCCACGCGCACCGCCGCAGGGCCGGTTGTTGTTGGTGCTGCAGGCGAACGCGTACGTGGTGGCCGCGACCGACGAGACGTAGACCCGCCCGATGTCCGAGCCGCTGGACACCACGCCCTGGAGGCGTCCGTCGGCCAGCTCGACGAACGGGACCTTGGCGAGCTTGCGCGGCCGCGCGGGCGGGATCACCCGCGCCGTGCTCGACCTCTCCCAGTCTGACAACGCGTCATCTCCTTTGCGGGCAGGGGTGGTTCAGGGACTGCCGCTCGCCATGTCGGCGCGGCACGAATGAACCTACGGCCACCCACTGACAACGGCCGCTCGGAGCGGGAGGACGGAGAGGGCGCGGAGTGCGCTATTCCGCTTCAGCGCGGACCAGTTGGCCGAATAGCGCCATCGAACAGGCTTCGGATCTCGCCATATGGAATGTTTTACAGAAGACCCTTGTTTGTTGCCGTTTACTCCTGTTTATATCCTCTCAGCTTCCACGGAGCCCCGTCGAAGCTGATCGGGAACCACCAGAACTTGAACATGGGGGGATCATGCGGCATTTCCATGCCGGGTCGGACCGTGTCCGTAATCTGCACACACTCGGTCCGCACGGGACCAACTTGGAGGCCGCGTCACACGAATGGCTCCGCAGACGCGGTGTCGAGGGAACGGTTCATCTGCATTCCTCCATCGAATCGGCGCTGGAAGCCGTCCCGGCCGACGGGCAGCACGCCCTGACCGCCTGCGCGGTCTACCCGGCCCTGCACACCCTGGTGTTCGGCAATCTCCACCGCTTACGGATGGTCGACAGCTTCATCATGCCGACGCACAACATGGTGCTCGCCTCCGCGGGGACGCCGCACCCCGCCACCGTCGCCTCGCATCCGGCCCCCCGGGGGCTCGTCCCCGACTCGGCCGAGGTCCACGAGGTGCTCAGCAACTCCCAGGCCGCCATCGACTGCGCCGCGGGCAAGGTCGAGGGCTGCATCACCACGATCGTGGCCGCCGAGCGGCACGGACTGCGTGTCCTCCGCGACTTCGGCCCGGTCCCCATGGTCTTCACCGTCCACCAGGTCCTCACCGTGGACGCCGGGGCCGAAGAGCCCCTGACGGCGGGAGCGGTGGCGCTGTGACCTCTCGAGCACCCATAGCCCCGAAGTACCTGGCCGAAGCCCGGATACTCACCGATTCGCTCATCCCGAAGGTCAACCGCTTCCGGGTCCGCCAGGCCGACGACGGCACGGTCACCGCGCCCACCGCGGACGACCGCGCGCTGCTCGCCGGGATCAGGGACGAGGCGTGCGCCTGGTACCGGCGCAACGGGATGGCCCACCAGGCCGACGCGCTGGACGCCGACGTCGCCGGATGGCTGGACGCCGGGCTGGACAGCCCGCCGCACTTCGCCCGCTCCCGGGACGCGCTGCGCCCGCCCGAGGACGGCGACATGGTGTTCTTCCTGGCGCCGCTCCAGACCACCAACAGCGCACCGCCCGTCGGCAAGCGGCTGGACTGCTTCTACGCGCTGCGCAAGGAGCCCGAGGCGCTGCCCGAGCTGGCCGTCACCTACCCGCACCCGAAGAACAACTGCCAGTCCCTGATCCTCACCGCGGGCAGCGAGGGCTTCGCGCGCGGCAACTGCCTGGTGGTCTTCCCGGAGAACGTGGCAGCGCACGACAAGATCACCGATCAGTCGTACGCCATGTTCTTCTTCAACAAGATGCGCGCCATCCACGAGACCTACGCCCTCCCCGGCGCCGCGGCCGTGCTCACCCCGGAGTCGGTGCCCCGTGCCTCCACGGGGCTCGCCCCGGACGTGTGTTACGAGGCCCGCGCCATCTGGGGCTATCTCCACGACTCCATGCACTTCCAGGGTCTGTGGCCGTTCGACGAACACATCGCGCTCAAGATGAACTGGTTCGTCGGCCTGCTCGAAGAGATCAAGGTGGACGCGAAGACCGTCCTGGCCTGCGCCGACGGCGGGGTTCCCTACGCCGAGGAGCAGATCGCCATGATCTTGCTGGAACGTGTCTTCCGCTACCCCCAGGCCACCGACGCGACCCGCAACTTCGACTCCGGGACCGGTGTCTTCCTCTACTCATGGCTGCGGGAGCGCGGCGCACTCACCGGTTCCGTGGCGGACGGCGGGCTGCTGCGCCTGGACCGGGACGCCGCCCTGGGCGCGCTGCGGGACTACATCACCACGGTCGAGAAGCTGGAGGCCGAGGTCACCACCGACGACGAGTACCGGGCCGCAGCCAAGGCGCTGGTGCGCGACTATCTGCCCGCCGGGGAGGCCAAGCAGCGCTACCGGTTCACCGACGACCAGCGGGTGCTGCTGCGCGCCCGGCAGAGCCTGGACCGGCTGCCACCGCTGACGTTCGCGCTCGCGCAGTGGTGACCGTCGCACCGGTCCCGCGGCGGCACGGCGGCGCGCTGGTGGTGCCCGCGCTGTCGGTGCTCATGGTGCTGCTGCTCGCCGCGGGATGGCTGATGTCCGCCCGTCTGGTCGACGGTGTTCCCGCCCTCGCCGTGGCGAGCGGCCGCACGGCGGCGAGCTTTCTGGCCATTTCCGTGATCGCCGCGCTCCGCCCGCGCAGCTGGCCGGACGTCCGGAAGGGGTTCGGCCGCCCGGGCGGGTTTCTGCTGCTGGCGTTCCTCGGGTTCTTCGCGTACTACTCCGGTACGTTGCTCGGCATCGGCCGGATCGGCGCCTCCCGAGTGGGCCTGATCGTCTCGCTGCTGCCGTGCGTGACGTTCGTCATCGGCATCGTGGCCTTCGGTGAGCGCGGGACGCTCCGCAAGGTGTGCGGCACGCTTCTCGCGGTGGCCGCGGCGTGCGGTTACGCGGTGGCGGACGGGTCGAGTGGCGCGGCGGAGGTGGCCGGGGCCACGCTGCTGGCCGGTGTGCTGCTGGCGCTGGGCGGCACGTTCACGTACGCCCTCTACGGCTATGTCTACCGGCAGCGCATGGCGGACATCTCACCGCTGGCGGCGCTGCCCGCCATCACGGGAGCGGGCGCCGTCATGCTGGGGCTGACGACCGCCCTCTTCGTACCGCTGGGCGGGGTGACCGTGGCCGACTGGGGCGGGGTGGCGCTGCTCGGCGCGGGGCTCACCGCCCCGGTCTTCCTCATCTCGCACGAACTGATCCTGCGCAAGGGCCCGCTGTACACCTCCGCCGTGGCCCTGGTGGTGCCGTTCCTGATCCGGCTCGGTGAATGGGCGCTGGGCTGGGCGGGCCCACCGGGACCGCTCGTGCTCGTCCTGATCGTCGCCTGCTCGGCCGGGGTGTGGCTGACGGTGGGCGGCCCCCGCCGGGTGCCGCCCCCGGACACCGGGTCCGGCACGACCGACGACACCGGCGAACCGGCCGGAGTACCACGGATGCGAGGAACATCGTGAGCACACAAGCGCCCAGCGTCGTCCTGGTGTACCAGCGGACGACGCTGCCCTGGGTCTTCGACAGCGCCGAGCGCGCGGGGATACGTATCGTCCTGGTCCCCCGCCCCGACGAGACCGTGTCCGAAGACCGGCTGCCCCCGGCCGTGGCCGAGGTGCTGCGCCTGGACATCGAAGGGGACCGCGCGGGGGCCCTGTCCACGCTGCGGGAACGGCAGGAGAGCGCCCCGTTCCAGGGCATCTGCACCCTGTACGACCCGGCCGTGCCGTTCGTCGCGGAGGCCGCCGAACTCCTCGGGCTGCCCGGCATCGGGCGGGACGCGGCGCTCGGCGCGCAGGACAAGCGGGTGATGCGGGAGCGGCTGGCCGCGGCGGGGCTCAACGTGCCCCGCTTCGTCGGTCTGAAGGACCCCGCCGCCTGGGAGGACGCCGCGCATCTGGACTTCCCCGTCGTGGTCAAGCCCGCGCACGGCTTCTCCAGCCTCGGCGTCACCAAGGCGGAGCGCCCGGAGGAGCTGAAGGCCGTGGTCGAGGAGGTGGCGGAGATCTGCCGCGGCACACTGGGACGAGCCGGGGACCGGACCGCGGGCCTGATCGTGGAGGAGTATCTCGACGGGCCCGAGTTCGCCGTGGAATCCCTCGCCCACCGCGGCGAGGTGACGGTGTGCGCCATCGGCTACAAGGGTGAACCCGAGGGCCCCTACTTCGAGGAGAGCGTCTACCGCGCGCCGGCCGTCCTGCCCGAGGCGGTGGCGGACGCCATCCGCCACGAGGTCACCGCCGCGCACACCGCGCTCGGCATCACCGACGGCCCCACCCACACCGAGCTGCGGCTGCGCGGTGGCGAGCGGCCGTATCTGCTGGAGCTGGGGGCCCGCATCGGCGGTTCCGGGGTCTCCGGCTACATCGCCCGGAACGTCACCGGGCGGGACTTCGCCGCGGACGCGCTGCGCATCGCCACCGGGCAGCCGCCGCGGTCCTTCGGCGGCGACCCGGCGCCCGCCGCCGCGGGCGCGGCGGCCAACTACATCGTGCCGTGCGGCGGTTCGGGCCGGATCACCGCCATCCACGGCCTGGACGGGCTGCGCGAGGACCCCCGGGTCGACCACATCGTGCAGATGCTCTTCCCCGGCGATGTGGTGCGGCCCTACCCGGACTTCACCGGATACCCGGCGTTCGTCCTGTCCCGGCACGCCACCACCGCCGAGGCCGAGGAGTTCCACCGCGCGCTGGAGACCGCCATCCGCATCGAGTACGCCCCGGAAGGCAGTGAACGATGACCTCCCTCCCCTTCGACGACCGTGACGGCGTCATCTGGTACGACGGCGCCTTCGTGCCCTGGCGCGACGCGAAGCTGCACGTCCTCTCCCACGGACTGCACTACGGCGGTGGCGTCTTCGAGGGGATGCGCGTCTACGACGGCGCCATCTTCAAGCTCACCGAACACACCGAGCGTCTGCACACCTCGGCGCGAGCCCTGGGCTTCGCCATCCCCTTCGGCGTGCCCGAACTCGCCGAGGCCGGCCGGGAACTCGTGCGCAGGGAGGGCATCGCGGACGGCTACGTCCGGCCCGTGGCGTGGCGGGGCGGTGAGCAGCTCAGCGTCTCCAGTACGGGCAACCGTGTCCACGTCGCCATCGCCACCTGGGAGTGGCCGCGGCTCTTCGGGGACGCCACCAAGGAGGAGGGCATCCGGCTCGGCACCTCGCGCTGGCGCCGCCCGCCGCCCGACACCGCTCCGGTGCACGCCAAGGCCGCGTCGCTGTACAACATCTGCACGCTCGCCCGGGACGAGGCCGAGGCCGCCGGTTACGACGACGCCCTGCTGCTCGACCACCGGGGGTGGCTTGCCGAGGCCACCGGCGCCAACCTCTTCCTCGTCATCGGCGGCGCGCTGCACACCCCCGTCCCGGACACCTTCCTCAACGGCATCACCCGCCAGACCGTCATCGGCCTCGCCCATGACCTGGGCATCCCGGTCCATGAACGGCCACTGGAGCCGGACGCGCTCGCGGAAGCCGAGGAGGTGTTCCTCACCGGCACCGCCTACGAGGTGCAGCCCGTGCGTGGGGTGGACGGCCACCGGTACGGCGTCGGCAAGGTGACGACGGCGCTGGCCGAGGCGTACGCCCGGCTGGTGCGCGGCGCTGCGTAAGCACCTGGGCAGCGGTCCCGGTCACGGCTCCTGGGTGACCGGGGCCTGCCACAGGGCGACGATCGCGTCGATGAGGCCGGTGGCGGTGTCGTGCCACGTCGTACGGGAGGTAGGGGCGGCGTCGGCGAGCGCGCGCTCCCGCTCGGCGGTCATCTGCGTGATGAGGTGGCGCGTCATGGCGCCGCGCTCCGCGTACACCTCGGAGGGCAGATCGGGCAGGCAGCGGTTCAGCCCGTCCTGCATCGGGTGCAGCGACGGGGCGGCGGCGAAGGCTTCCTCGGTGGTGAGCGCCTGGAGCGCGGGGTCGGCCGTGACCTGGGCGATGAACCGCGCGTACCAGCTGGGGTGGCCCAGGTCGGCCAGGTGCTCGGTGGTCGGGCGGACCGCGCAGGCCACCCAGTCCCGCAGCTCGGTGGAGTCGCCGATGTCGGCCAGCATCCGCGCGCGGATCCGCTCCATCCGCTCGGCGTGCCGCCGGACGATGGCGCGGACCAGGTCGGTCTTGGTGCCGAAGTGGTAGTTGACCGCGGCGTTGTTGCCCTGCCCCGCGGCCGCGCTGATCTGGCGGTTGGCGACCGCGTGCACCCCGTGCTCGGCGAACAGCCGCTCCGCTGCCGTGAGCAGCGCTTCCCGCGTCGCGCTGACCCGCTCGTCCTGTCGTGTCCTGGCCGTCATCATCACCACATATCAATCCACTGCTTTAAAGCATACCCGGTGTCACGCCGGGCGGTCGCACACGCCCCGCCGGTGGTGTCCATGGTCACCACCGGCGGGGGTCACCACCGGCAGGGACACGCCTCAGCGGCAGGTACGTCCGGTGTTGATGCACCGCACCATCTCGTTCATCACCCGCTCGTCGAACACGTTGATGAAGTCCCCGTGGTCGGTGACCGGCTTGTGCAACTGCTCGGGGAAGCCGTCCACGGCGAAGAACGGCCGGGTCTTGCCGTTGTCCTTCAGGCTGGGCGCGTCGACGTCGTACACCAGGCGCTGCACGAGCTGCGGAATCGCCACGAAGCCCTTCGGGCAGGCGCCGGAGGCGTCCGCGAACGCCACATGGGAGCGGTGGTTGGCGCTGTCGGCGTTCTTGCCGTCCCAGCAGCTCTGGAACTTCGACGTGCGCACCACGTCGCTGCCCTGCGGGCAGATCGGGTACTTGTCCTTCAGCTGCCGGTTCTCGAATCCGGTGCAGCTCCAGGAGGCGTTGGCGTTCGCCGTCCCGTTGCTGAACGCCTTGGCGTCGCCGGTGATGATGCGCAGGAACCTGGGCATCGCCACGACCTTGCCGCGCGCGTTGCCCGTGTACTCCAGGGTGACCTTCTTGGCGGTCAGGATGCGGCCGGTGTTGCCCTCCGCGCCACCGCCCTGCCGGTCCGCGTCGAACTCGCGACTGCCGTCCTGGAGGCGCAGCACCGGCCAGTAGTAGGTGGACTTGTCGCCCTGGTTCTGGCAGGTGGTGCGGCCGCGGGCGAAGGTGTTGTTGTCCGCGAAGGCGTTGTTGGCCTGGTTGCCGACGTAGTCGTGGGTGTGGTGCGCCCCGTTGGACACGCCGGGCGCGACGATGACGTTGTCGGTGTTGTAGAGCTTGTTGGCGTTGACGCCGCACTTGGTGGCGAAGAGGCCCTTGGAGGCGTTCCGCGCCGGGCGCGGTGTGCTCACGTTGGGCTGGACCGTGGTGATGTCCACGAAGTCCGCGGCCACCGGGCCGTTGCCGTTCTGGCCCTGACCGCCGCCTTGGTTGCCGCCCTGGTTGCCGTCCTGGTTCCCGCCCTGGCCACCGCCGGGCTGGTTGCCGGAGGCCTTCAGCGTGCAGGAGGCGAGCCCGCCCAAGCCCTGCGGGGCGGTGGCCACCCTGCCGATGGCGATCGAGATGCGGTCGATGGTCGCCGTGCGCTTGTCCTTCAGCGGCCCCATGATCGCGTTCTGTGCGAAGTTGGCGTCCTGCTGGATCGCCCGCTGGGAACCGGCCAGCCGCTGGTACGCCTCGGCCACCTGCTTGTCCAGCAGGGCGAGCTCCCGGTCCACCTCGGCCCTGGCCCGCTGCGGCACCGCGCTCAGGCGCTGGCCGACGTCGGGACAGTCGATGGTGGATGCCTGGGCGGATAACGCCCTGCCGCGGGTGTCACTCTGCTGCGAGTCGCCCGCGTCGGCCGAGGCGTACATGTTGACCGTCACCAGGCCGCCCGCCCCCAGGGCCAGTGCGGCGGTGGCGACGATCGCCCGTCTCGCAGTCTTCGACCGTCTACGCGTAGTGCGTCGCATGGAACTCCTCTGTCATGTCGGACGCGTTCGACGGAAGGCTATAGCCACGCGACCGGCCGGAGGCACCGGGGTGGATCACGTCATCGATCCGTCATATGGCGCCGGGGACCGGGTTGCCTAAAGGTCTTAGGCGACCGAATAATGACCTCCGCCGACGGAGAGGGAGGGCATGGCGTACGCAGGGCTGACCGCGGAACGGCTGACACGGGCCGGAGCGGAGCTGGCCGACGAGGTCGGCTTCGACCAGGTGACCGTGTCGGAGCTGGCCAGGCGGTTCGACGTCAAGGTCGCGAGCCTGTACTCGCACCTGAAGAACTCCAACGACCTCAAGACCCGGATCGCCCTGCTCGCCCTGGAGGAACTGGCCGACCGGGCCGCCGACGCCCTGGCCGGGCGGGCCGGGAAGGACGCCCTGGTCGCCTTCGCCAACGTCTACCGCGACTACGCGCGCGAGCACCCCGGCCGCTACGCCGCGGCCCAGTTCCGGCTCGACCCGGAGGCGGCGGCCGCCAGCGCCGGTGGCCGGCACTCGCAGATGACGCGGGCGATCCTGCGCGGCTACGACCTGACGGAGCCGGACCAGACGCATGCGGTCCGGCTGCTCGGCAGCGTCTTCCACGGCTACGTCAGCCTGGAACTGGCGGGCGGGTTCAGCCACAGCGCCCCCGATTCGGCGGAATCCTGGTCCCGGACCCTGGACGCGCTCGACGCCCTGCTGCGCGGCTGGCCCGCGCCCTGAGCCCCGCGCCGGGAGGCTCATAGCCCATTCGTCCGCCTCCGCTCGCTCCCGCTCCGCGCTCGGGCGCGCTCCGGTGACCTGGGTAAACGATCAAGCGGAGCGGTGGGCATGGCGCCGTGGGGTCACGCTTCGTGTTGCGGGGGTGGCGGACTGTCGGTTGGCTCATGAACGGAACACCTCACCGGCGCCGCGCGACCGGGTCGGCCACTGCTCCGTTGGAGGACTTCATGCGTTACGTACCCGCCGGTGCAGGCATCGGCCTGGCCCTCTGCGCCCTCGCGCTGCAAGGACCGGCGGCGGCCGCCGCCGATGACACGCAGCTGAACATCAGTCCGAGGTACGGCGCTCCGGGCTCCACGGTCACCGTCCGTACGGCCGCCTGCGGCTCGGAGACCTACGGCAAGGGCTCCGCGAGCGGGGACGAGTTCCACCTGTTCGACGACAACCACACCGGTGTGCTCACCGGCCAATTCCGGATTCCGGTGGACGCCGATTCCGGCAGCCACGAGGTCATCGTGAAGTGTCCGCCGAACATCAAGATCACGGATGCTGTCGAGGTTCTGCGCAGCCACCCCAGTGGTGGCGTCCACGCCGGATTCGGGCCCGCCGCGGTCGCCGAGAACAAGCCGACCCTCCTCGGCGGCGCCGTTCTGGCCGTCGCGGCCGGCGGTGTGCTCCTGATGCGCCGCCACCGCGGCGTCCGGCGCTAGGGGGTGTCTTGTCGATCAGGCCGGATCAGCGAGCGGCGTCAGGGGGCACCTCCCAGCGGTAGCTGGGGGCTCGGTAGCTCGCAACCCGCGTGAGGAGAGCGCAGCGGCGCTGCGCGCGACGAGCGCGGGGCCGCGAGGTGCCGCACCAGACGTCGGGAGCCCGGCATGATCGGCAAGACACCCCCTAGGGCTACTCGGCGGATCCGCGGAGCCGATGGTGGCGTGGGACGCTGACGTGGCCGTCGTCGGAGCGGGCGCGGGCGGTCTCACGCTGGCCCACCGGCTCGCCACGCTGCCCTGCCCGCCCCGGGTGCTGCTGGTCGAGGCCCCGGACGGGCCGCTGCGTCCACCGGAGCGCACCTGGTGCTGGTGGGAGGAGCCGGGAGGCGACTTCGACGTGGCGCTGGCGGCCCGCTGGGACCGGGTCAGGGTGCACGGTGCCGACGGCCGCCCGCTGGTCCGTGAGCTCGCGCCCTTCGTCTACAAGATGCTGCGGTCGCGCGACTTCGAGGGCTGGGTGGGCGCCCGGCTCGACGCGTCGCCCTCGGTGCGGCGGGTCCAAGCGGTGGTGAGCGAGGTGCGCGACGCCGTGGGCGACGCGGGCGGCGCTGTGGTGCGGGGCACCGGCGCCGACGGCCGCCCGGTCGTCTGGCGCACCCGGTGGGCCTTCGACTCCCGCCCTGCGGCCACCCTGCCACCGGCACGCACCACTCTGCTCCAGCACTTCCGGGGCTGGTTCATCCGCTGCGACTCCCCGGCCCTGGACCCCGCGGTGGCGGAGCTGATGGACTTCCGCACCCCGCAGCCGCCGGACGGGGGCCTGTCCTTCGGCTATGTGCTGCCGCTGAGCGACCGTGAGGCGCTGGTCGAGTACACCGAGTTCTCGTCCGCCCTGCCGGTCGCCGGCGCGTACGAGGCGGCCCTGCGCCACTACACCGGGGCCGTACTACGGCTGCCACCCTTCCGGGTGCTCTCCACCGAGCAGGGCGTCATCCCCATGACCGACGCCCGCTTCCTCCGCCACGCGGGCTCCGCGGTCTTCCGGATCGGCGCCGCGGGCGGCGCCACCCGCCCCGCCACCGGCTACACGTTCGCCGCGGTGCAGCGGCAGTCCCGCGCGGTGGCGGCGGCCCTCGCCGCCGGCCGCCGCCCGGTGCCGCCCGCCCCCTACCCGGCCCGCGCGCTCGCCCTGGACGCGACCATGCTGCGCGCCCTGGCAACCGGCCGGGTGGGCGCCGACGTCTTCACCGGTCTCTTCCGCCACGTCCCCGCCGACCGGCTGCTGCGCTTCCTGGACGGCCGCACCGGCCTCGCGGAGGACGTCATGGTCGGTGTGCGGACACCGGTGGCGCCCATGCTCTGGACAGTGGCCGAGCTGCCCTGGCTCCGACGGCACGCCGACCGGTCACGGCAGCCCTCGCCACGGTCCGCGGGACCGGGGAGAGCGCCGGACATGACGCCGTCGCGGGACGCGGAGCCGCACGCCGCGTGCGACGGCGCGGCGACCGGGCACGACCGGCGCAGCCTGATCACCCCGGGGCACCGGGCCCCACTGCGCCGCTCCGCACGACGGCTGGGGACGACGGACGGCGGGGCCGGGCTGCGGCTGCTGGACCTGGGGTGCGGGACCGGCGCCTCGACGGCCGCGCTGCTCGCCGTGGCGCCGAAGGCGCGGATCACGGCGGTGGACGCCTCCGCGGGGATGCCGGCCCGGGCCGCGGGCAAGAGGTGGCCGCCGGGGGTGGAGTTCGTGCACGCGCGGGTGGAGCGGTTGGCCGAGGCGGGAGTGCGCGGCCCGTTCGACGCCGTTCTGGCGTCCTGTCTGTTCCGTGACGTCACCGACCCGGACGCCGCCCTCGCCACCGTGCGGGACCTGCTGGCACCGGGTGGCCGGCTCGCCGTGCACGAGTACACGCTGAGCGGACGCCGCGCGCACCGGCTGGTGTGGAACGCGGTGTGCACGGCCGTCGTCCAACCGGCCGCCACGCTGACCGGCGACCGTGGCCGCTACCGGCGTCTGCGGCGCAGCGTGCTGGAGTTCGACACCGCCCCGGTGTTCGCACAGCGGATGGCGAGAGCGGGCTTCACCGGTGTCCGGGTGTTGCCGGTGCCAGGGTGGCAGACCGGCATCGTGCATACCGTCACCGGCCGTGCGCCGCTGCGGCGGGAGCCGTGACACCCGCGGTGGCGGCCCGCCGGGGGCGGGACCGGCGGGCCGAGATGCTGCCGGTGGCGGCGGGCCGGGCCCGGGTCCCCGCCGGGTGTGCCCCGAGGGTCGCGGTGGTGGGGGGCGGGATCGCGGGGCTCGCGGCGTCGACCGGGCTGGCCGAGCGCGGGGCGAAGGTGGTGCTGTACGAGCGCCGCGCGGTGCTCGGCGGGCGGCTGGCCGGGTGGCCGACGACGCTCGCGGACGGGTCGGCGGTGACGATGTGCCGCGGTTTCCACGCGTTCTTCCGGCAGTACTACAACCTGCGAGGGCTGCTGCGACGCATCGACCCGGGTCTGAGCATGCTCACCGGGCTGCCGGACTATCCGCTGTGGCACGGCTCCGGTCTGCGGGACGGTTTCACGGGCGTCCCGCGCGTCCCGCCGTGGTCCGCGCTCGGCTTCGCCGCGCGCAGTCCGTCGTTCGGCTGGCGGGACCTGGCCGGTATGGACCCGGTGGCCGCCCTGCCGCTGTTCGACGTCCGGCTGCCGTGGATTCACGAGCGGCTGGACGCGCTGAGCGCGGCGGAGTTCCTGGACGCGGTCCGCTTCCCGACGGCGGCCCGGCACCTGGCGTTCGAGGTGTTCTCCCGCAGCTTCTTCGTGGACCCGGGCGAACTGTCCGCGGCCGAGCTGGCGGTGATGTTCCACATCTACTTCCTCGGGTCGAGCGAGGGGCTGCTGTTCGACGTGGTGCGCGAGCCGTTCCCGGACGCGCTCTGGGAACCCCTGCGGCGCTATCTGGAGGGCCACGGCACGCGGGTGCGGCTGGGCGCCGCCGTCGAGTCGGTGTGCCCGCTGGACGGCGGCAGGGTGGCGGTGGACGGGGAGGCGTACGACGGGGTGGTGCTGGCCCTGGACACGGCGGGCCTGCGCGGGCTGGTCGCGAACTCCCCCGGGCTGGGCGATCCGAGGTGGCGGGACCGGCTCGCGGCCCTGCGGACCGCGCCGCCGTTCCTGGTCTCCCGCCTGTGGCTGGACACACCTACGGCCCCCGACCGCCCCGGCTTCCTCGGTACGAGCGGTTACGGGCCGCTCGACAACGTCAGCGTCGTCTCCCGGTGGGAGGGCGAAGCGGCCCGCTGGGCGGCGGCCACCGGCGGGTCGGTGCTGGAACTGCACGCGTACGCCGTCGACCCGGCAGCCGACCGGGCCGCCGTGCAGCGCCGGTTGCGGGCGGAGCTGGCCCGGGTCTACCCCGAGACCCGGGGTGCCGAAGTGGTGGACATCCGCCATGAGTGGCACGCCGACTGCCCGGCCTTCCCGGTCGGCGGCTACCGCGACCGGCCCACGGTGCGCACACCCCACCCGGCGGTGGTGTTGGCCGGGGATCTGGTCCGCACCGATCTGCCGGTCGCCCTGATGGAACGGGCGGCCACCAGCGGATTCCTGGCCGCCAACGCGCTGCTCGCCCGCTGGGGTGTGCGCGGCCAGCGGCTGTGGACGGTCCCGCGCCACGGCCGCACGGCCGTGCTGCGTGGTGTGCACCGGCTGCTCGCGACACGCCGGAGACGACCGGCGGCCGGCCGCTGACCCGCCCGCGCACCGTACGCGCGTGCGCACGGGGCGACGCCACGGCTCAGCCCGGGAAGCGCCCGGTCTCCCGCAGGGCCCAGCGGCGTTCGGCGTAGGCGAGGTCGTCGCGCCACAGTCGCCCGGCGACACCGCGCATCAGGGGGCGCAGCAGGGGTGCGGCCGCGCGGGCGACGGCGAAGCCGGGGCGGTCGGACGTGGCCAGGACCGCCTCGATGACGGCGGTGCGGGGGCGGCCGCGGTGGTCGGCGGCGAGCGGAGTGGCGTGGGTTTCGACGACCGAGCCGCGGCCCTCGCCGTCGGTGATGCGCATGACGACCGTACGGGGCCCGGATGCGGAGAAGACGGCACGGACGGGGACGACCACGCGTCCCGCGAGCTTGAAGGACACCTGGACGGCGAGGGTGTCCTCGCCGTCCGGCTCCTCGACGGTGAGATCGACGAAGGAATACGGGTGGAGCCATGCGCCGTGCCACGGGTCGAGGCGGTTGGCGACGACATCGGCCGGCTCGCAGGTGCCGGTGACGTCGTGGACGGCGGCGACCGTGGCCCCGGCCGCCGGGCGGGACGGCAGCACCGGGCTCTCCAGCGGCTCCTCGCCGCCGGCCGCGTCGAGCCGGACCCAGGCGAGGACGCCGTCGTCATGGGCAGGCAGCGGGGACCAGCCCGCGGCGGCGCTCCCGTTCAGGTCGAGGCCGTGCCAACGGCAGATGAGCCTGCCGCGGCTGACCGCCGCGTCCTTCAGCGGCGCCCCGAGGTGCGGACACGCACCGGGCCCGGCGACGAGGCGTCCGGCGGTGTCCCGCCAGGCCACCACCTCGGTCCCGGCGACGGTGCGGCCGAAGGCACGGCCCGGAGCGACGGCGGCGGACGCGCCGAGCACGTACCAGTTGCCCGAGGGGCGGTCCTGCGCCCGTTTCAGGGCCGCGGCGATCCGAGCGGGCCTGGCCTCACGCCAGGTGGGTCGCTGCCGGTCCCAGGGGAGGCCGCGGCGGCGCAGGGACAACGGAAGACGGCCCGGGCGGGGTGGGGGTGGCCTCATGCGGCCCCCTCGACGGGGAGCGGCCGTCCGGACGGGGCGGTGCGTGCGCCGCGGGCGGCCAGCAGCCGGGCGGCGCCGACCCGGACCAGTCCGTCGAACGCGACCGCGGCCCGTACCTGTCGCCGCACCACCGAGCGCTGGTGCAGTACCGCGTAACCGTCGCGCTCGACGGCGGTGACGATGCCTCCGTAGAGCACGTACGCGGTACGGATGCAGGGGCGGGCCACCTGGTCGAGCATCGGGATGCCGGGCAGTGCCCGGCGGTAGTAGCCACGGGTCAGGGCGGCGAATTCGCGCAGTGCGGCGGTGATCCGCCAGTCCCGCCGCCCGGTGCGGCGGGACCACAGCAGGCGTTCCCGGTCCACTCGGTGTGCGGCCATCAGGTCGGCCGGCAGATAGATCCGGCCGCGGTCCAGGTCCTCGCCCACGTCTCGCAGGAAGTTGGTGAGCTGGAAGGCGACGCCGAGCGCCGCCGCGTGCGGCTCGGCGTCCTCGCGGGGTACGACGTGGCCGAGCACGGGCAGCATTTGCAGCCCGATCACCGCGGCCGATCCGTGCATGTAGTGGCGCAGGTGCGCGAAGGTGGGGTAGTCGGTGACGGTGAGGTCGGCCCGCATCGAGGCCATGAAGTCGGTGAAGTGCCGGTGGTCGATGCGGTAGGTGGCGGCTGTGTGCGCCAGTGCCCGTACGACGGGCTCCGCACTGCGGCCGGTGCGCAGGCCCCGGGACAGTTCGTCGGCGAGCCGGTCCAGGCGCGCTTCGGGCAGGGCGGTGCCGCCCGGGGTGTCCACGAGGTCGTCGGCCCGGCGGGCGAAGCCGTAGAGCGCGTGCACGGCGGGGCGCCGGGCCGCGGGCAGGAGGCGGGTGGCCAGGAAGTACGTCCTGCCGTGACGGGCGTTGAGCAGCCTGCACCGCAGATAGTCGGCGCGCAGGGCCGGGTCGTGGATGCCCGCGGCATCGAGTTCGTGTCGGGTCATGGGCGTCCTTGCCGGTGGAGGGCCCGCGGCCGGGTGCGGCGGGCATCGGGGCGGGAGTGGCCGGTGATGCGGGCGGCGGCCAGCTTTCCGGAAATCAGCACGGTCGGGACGCCCACCCCGGGGGTGGTGCCGCAGCCCGCCAGCACCGCGTTCTCCGTGCCGCGTACGAGGTTGGCCGGGCGGAAGGGCCCGGTCTGGCCGAAGGTGTGGGCGAGCGAGAACGGGCTGCCCGCGGCGTGTCCCTGGGCAGTCCAGTCGGCCGGGGTGACCAGGCATTCCTGTTCGATGGCCGACCCGAGTCCGGTCAGACCGCGGCGCTCCAGCTCGGTGAGGACGCGGTCCCGGTAGCGCGGACCCAGGGTGCGCCACGCTGCGGGGCCGGGCCCGATGTCGGTGTTCGGGCAGGGCGCGAGGATGTAGTGGACATGGCGGCCGGGCGGCGCGAGTCCGGGGTCGTGCGTGGTGGGCCGGGTGATGAGGAGTGAGGGATCGCTCATCAGCCGTCCGGACACGGTCAGCTCCTCGAACGTGGCGCGCCAGGCGGCGCCGAAGGAGAGGGTGTGGTGGGCCAGTTGCGGCCAGGTGCGGTCGGTGCCGGTGTGCAGGACGACGGCCGAGGGTGAACGCCGCAGCCGCAGCGGACGGCGCGGGGCGCGGCCCAGCAGCCGGTAGGCCTCGGTCAGCTCGCAGCTGAGGACGACGGCGTCGCAGGGAACGCGTCCGGCCGTGGTGAGGACGGCGGTGACCCGCCCGCCACGTTGCTCCAGCCCGGTGGCCCGCTGGCCGTAGCGCAGGTCGGCACCGGCGTCGGCGGCCGCGGCGGCCAGCGCGCGGGGCACGGCGTGCATGCCGCCACGGGGGAAGTACACGCCCGCGACGGTGTCCATGTACGCGATGACGGCGTACGCGGCCAGTGCGCGGGCCGGAGGCACGCCCGCGTAGAGGGCCTGGAACGAGAAGACCCGGCGCAGCCGCTCGTCGCGGACGAAGCGGCCGATGCCGGGGTCGAGCCGTCCGAAGCCGCCGAGCACGGCCAGCCGGGCCAGGTCCGGGTGGAGCAGCTGGAGCGGCGAGTCGAAGTTGGCGTCGATGAAACGGCGCATCTGGGCCCGGTGGAGGGCTTCCAGCCAGGCCCGCAGCCGCCGGTACCCGGCCGCTTCCCGCGGCCCGGCGAAGGCGCGTACGGACTCCTCCATCGCGTCCGCGTCGGTGTGGACGTCGAAGCTGCTGCCGTCGGCGAAGCTGGCCCGGTAGGCGGGGTGCAGCGCGACCAGGTCGAGCCGGTCGGACACCTCCTCCCCCACGGCGGCCAGCGTCTCGCCCAGGAGGTCCGGCATGGTGAGCACGGTGGGTCCGGTGTCGAAGCGGTAGCCGCCGCGCTCCAGCCGGCCGGCCCGGCCACCGGGCCCGGCGGCGCGCTCCACCAGGGTCACCCGGCGTCCGGCGCCGAGCAGGTGCAGGGTGGCGGCGAGCCCGGACAGGCCCGCTCCGACGACCACGACATGGCCCGTGGGACCGGCGACGGTCCTCATGGGCGCCCGCCCCCGTCGGGGGCCCGGCGGCCCGCGGCCGTGTCGAGTACGGCGAGCAGCCGGGCCAGCGGGACCGCGTCCAGCCCGGCCCCGTGCAGCCGGGCCGCCCAGTGGTCCGCCAAGCGGTCGATGCGCGTCTCCACGGCGGCCGGGGCGCCGGTGGCGGTGAGCACGTCGCGGACCCGATCGAGGCCCGCCGCTGAGAGGGACCGGTCGCCGCAGGCCCGGTCCAGCACGCGCAGGGCGGCCGTATCTCCGCTCTCCCGGGCGCGTTTGCGGGCGACCGCCACCAGATAGGTGGCCTTCCCCCGCCGCAGATCGTCGCCGGAGGGCTTGCCGGTCACCCCGGGGTCGCCGAACGCGCCGAGGAGGTCGTCGCGCAATTGGAAGGCCAGGCCCGCGCAACGCCCCGCGTCGCGCAGGGCACGGCGGGTGGCACGGTCGGCCCCGGCCAGTGCGGCGCCGAGGGCGAGTGGGCGCTCAACGGAGTACAGCGCGCTCTTCAGGAAGGCGGTGCGCAGCGCGCGCCCCGGTGAACAGGACGCGGGATCGGAGGGGTTGAGGTCGCGGTACTGTCCGGCCACCATCTCCATGCGCATCGTCCGCCACAGCGGAAGCAGCCGCTCGCGGGCGGGCGCACCGAGGGTGGCTCCGGCGACCAGGTCGTCGGCCCAGACCAGGGCGAGGTCACCGAGGAGCACCGCGGCGGACCAGCCGAACGGCGCCGCACCGCGCGGGTCCGGCGGCTGTCCGCCGCCGTAGCGGTCGACGTGGACGGCGGGCCGTCCGCGGCGCAGGGCGGAGCCGTCCATGACGTCGTCGTGGACGAGCGCACAGCACTGGATGAGCTCCAGCGCCGCCGCGACGTCCAGTACCGCCCGCGGACTTTCCTCCCCTCGTTGCCCGCCGCAGACCCGCCACCCCCACCACAGCAGTGCGGCCCGCCTGCGGGAGCAGCCCGCGAGCGCGAACTCGGTGAGCGCCCGCACCACGTGCTCGGCGAAGACCGTGTCGACGGTCAGCGCCTCGCCACGTCGCGTGCGGAACACATCGCGCAGCGCCCGGTCCACCGCGGCGGACACGTCCCGGTCGGTGTCGGCGCACGGATCCGCACCGACGCCGACGCGTGCGGTGCGGACGGGGGTCGTCACACGTCGGCCCGTGGGGGCGGTACGGCGGCGGGGTGTCGGGTGGGGCGCATCAGGTGTCCTCTCGTCGGCGGGTGCCTGGTTTCAGTCTTCTGACGTCCGGGCCGCCCACGCGCGCGAGAGGCCGTACGGCCGAAAGAATTCGACCGCGCGGGGGGGCGCCTTCGTGGTCGCGCACACGCCGCCGCCCCCGGCCGAGGCCGGGGGCGGCGGCGTGTGGCACGCGCGGACTGCTCAGCCGGCGCCCGCCGTGGCCTCGGGCTGGACCCGCGGGGCGGGGCTGGGGCGCCCCGCCGTGCGGGTGGCGGCGGAAACGGCCACCATCACCACGGCGTTGAGGACCAGCGCGATGACACCCACGTTCAGGTCCTTGATGCTCTGCGGGAAGCCCGGCAGCAGGCTGCCGACCGTGGCACCGGAGAGGGTGACGGCGGCGACCGTGACCACGCCGACGACGATGCCAGCGGCCGCCCCCTGCTTGCTGACCAGCTGACGCTTGCCCAGGCTCGCGAGCAGGGCGGGGAAGAGCTGGGTCACCAGGGCGTAGCCCATGAGCAGCAGGGACACGATGGAGCTGCCGCCGTTGAAGGTGAAGTAGAGGGAGACCAGCGCGAGGGCGGGGACCAGCCACTGGGCCAGGCGGGTCACCTGCCGGTCGCTGCTCTGCGGGCGGGCGAGGCGGTAGACGTTCTTCGCCAGACAGGTCGCGGAGGTCATCAGCAGCAGCGACCCGGGGACCAGCGCGGTGAGCAGCCCCGCGCCGCCGACGATGCCCACGAACCACGACGGGAACGTGGCGGTGGTGATGCGCAGCAGCGACAGGTCCGCGTCGGCGCCCTTGAGGCCGGGCACGACGAGGATGGCGGTGAACCCGGCGAAGAAGACGAAGAGCAGGATGAGCTGGTAGAGCGGCATGAAGATGGCGTTGCGGCGGAACACACGCTCGTTCTGGGCGCTGTAGGAGGCGCTGAACGTGTGCGGCCACATGTAGAAGCCGAGGGCCGAGAGCAGCACGGTGGAGGCGAACCACGAGGTGCTCATGCCGCTGGAGGGCAAGGTGAGGAAGCCCGCCTGGTGCTTGTCGACCGCCTGGAACATGTCCTCGAAGCCGCCGAAGTAGTGGATCGGCAGGTAGATGCCGAGGATCAGGACGACCGCGAGGATGGTGACGTCCTTCATGACGGCGGTCCACGCGGAGCCGTGGATGCCCGAGATGGTGACGTAGACGGTCAGGGCGACGGTGCCGATGACGATGGCCCAGTGGGAGGGGATCCGGCCGTCGGAGGAGACGGACACGATGATCCCGAGACCCTTCAGCTGAAGGACGAGGTACGGGACCATCGCGATGACGCCGACGAGGGCCACGAGCGCGCCGAGCAGCGGGCTTTCGAACTTGGCGACGAAGAAGTCGGACTGCGAGATGAGCCGGTGCTGCTTGGCGTACCGCCAGACGGCGGGGAGCAGCCAGTAGGACAGCACATAGGCGAGCGAGGCGTAACAGAGGATGTAGTACGCCGGTGCGCCCTTGCCGTACGCCCAGCCGGAGGCGCCGAGGAAGGTGAAGGTCGTGTAGATCTCCCCGGCCAGCAGCAGGAAGACGAAGATCGAGCCGAAGCCGCGGCCACCGACCGACCACTGCTCCAGGTCCATGTCCCTTCCGCGGCGGGCGCGCAGCCCCAGCAGCAGCGATGCGGCGAGGAACAGGAAGATCACGGCGAGGGCGATCACGAGGTGGTCTCCTCACGGTTGGCGGGGTCGAGCAGGTAGATGACGGCCATGGTCGCCGAGATCAGGACGACCCACAGGACCAGCCAGAAGAGGATGAACGGCATGCCGAGGACGTAGGGCGTCACCCGGTTCACGAAGAAGATCCCCCCGAGGATCCCGAGAAACGGGATCGCGCCGAGCAGATGGATGGGTTTCACGTCTTGAACCTCCTGGGGCGGGCCGCACTCCACAGACGGGGCGGGGCTCCTCTGGGGATGACACGAGCGTGGGACGGTCCCGCCGGAGCGATGCCACCGGGGGACGGCTCGGTTCTCTGGAGGAGGGGGTGGTCACCTCTCCCCGCTCCGGGCCATTCCACTTCGCGGAAAACTTTTTTCAACTTGGGAGATGTATAGGTCGGCCGCGAAGCCATGTCAACGCTTCGCACCCAGCGGGTTGATCAAACATTTTGTTGAAGCGGACCCATCACCATCAACCGTCGCCGGGGGCTTGACGCCGACGCTCCACAAGAGTTGTTATTCCACTAAGCAAAAATCAGTATCCGCATCGTGGAAGTAGAGCTCATGCCCACACCGAGTCCCGGATTCGCCCTCACTCTGCGCGCGGAGGCCCCCGCCGACGCCGCCTCCACCCGGCGGCTGGCCGCGGCGGTGGGCGACGCCGGGGGTGTGCTCACCGCGCTCGACGTCGTCGAGACCGGCCACGACCGCATCGTCGTCGACCTCACCTGCGACGCCGTCGACAGCGACCACATCCAGGTGATCGCCGACGCGGTGGCGGCGCTCGACGGGGTCGGGGTGCGCACGGTCGGCGACGCCACGTTCGTCATGCACATCGGCGGCAAGCTGGAGGTCAACCCGCGGGTCGAGCTGCGCGACCGCGACGACCTCTCCCGCGCCTACACCCCGGGCGTCGCCCGGGTCTGCCGGGCCATCGCCGACGACCCCGAAGAGGCCCGCCGCCTCACCGTGAAGCGCAACACCGTCGCGGTCGTGACCGACGGCTCCGCCGTGCTCGGGCTGGGCAACCTGGGCCCCGCGGCGGCCCTGCCCGTCATGGAGGGCAAGGCCGCCCTGTTCAAGCGGTTCGCCGACGTGGACGCGTGGCCGGTGTGCCTGGACACCCAGGACACCGACGAGATCGTCCGGGCCGTGGAGCTGCTCGCCCCGGTGTACGGGGGCGTCAACCTCGAGGACATCGCCGCACCCCGCTGCTTCGAGATCGAACGGCGACTGCGCGAGAAGCTGGACATCCCCGTCTTCCACGACGACCAGCACGGCACGGCGGTCGTCGTCCTCGCCGCCCTCACCAACGCCCTGCGCGTCGTCGGCAAGAAGCTCGCCGACACGACGATCGTGGTGAGCGGGGTGGGCGCCGCGGGGACCGCCATCATCCGGCTGCTGGCCGCCGAGGGCGCCGGTGACATCGTGGCCTGCGACCGGCACGGCGTCGTCCACCGCGACCGGGAGGGCCTGGACGCCTCCCGCCGCGCGCTCGCGGAGCGCACCAACGCCGGAAACCGCTCCGGCAGCGTGGCGGACGCCCTGCGCGGCGCGGACGTCTTCATCGGCGTCTCCGCGCCCGACATCCTCACCGGCGACGACGTGGCGGCGATGACGGACGACGCGATCGTCTTCGCCCTGGCCAACCCCGACCCCGAGGTCGATCCGGTCCAGGCGGGGCGCCACGCCGCCGTCGTCGCGACCGGCCGCAGCGACTACCCCAACCAGATCAACAACGTCCTGGCCTTCCCCGGGATCTTCCGCGGACTCCTCGACGCGGGCGCCCGGGAGATCACCGACCCGATGCTCATCGCCGCGGCCCGCGCCATCGCCGACACGGTGGCGGCCGACGCCCTGCACGCCGGACACATCGTCCCCAGCGTCTTCGACCCGGACGTCGCGCCCGCGGTCGCCGCGGCTGTCCGGGACGCGAGCTGCGGCTGACCTGTCTCCGCCGTATCGCATACCCCCCGAATGTACGCATACGCACGAATACGACCCGAACAACCACCTCCCGGGATGTGAGAAATGAGCGCCCACCGTCTCCCCTACACGGTCAACCTGTCGATCCTCTTCACCGAACTGCCGCTGCTGGAGCGCCCCGCCGCGGCGAAGGCCGCCGGGTTCGACGCGGTCGAGTTCTGGTGGCCCCACACCGTGGCGGTGCCGGACGACAAGGACGTCGACGCCTTCGTCCGGGCCGTCCGCGATGCCGGGGTCCAGCTGACCGGGCTGAACTTCTTCGCCGGGGACATGCCGGGCGGCGACCGCGGCCTGGTGTCGTGGCCCGCCCGCAGCGCGGAGTTCCGCGACAACATCGACGTGACCGTGGGGATCGGCGAACAGCTGGGCTGCCGCGCGTTCAACGCCCTGTACGGCAACCGCGTCGAGGGCACCGACCCGGCGGAGCAGGACGCCCTGGGCGCCGAGAACCTGGCGCTGGCGGCCGAGGCGGCGCAGCGCATCGGCGGCACCGTGCTGGTGGAGCCGGTCAGCGGCGCCCCCGCGTACCCCCTGCTCACCGCGGCGGACGCGATCGGCGTCATCGACCGGGTGGAGCGCGCGTCCGGCGCCCGCAACGTGCGCTTCCTCGCCGACCTCTACCACCTGGCCGTGAACGGCGACGACGTGGCCGATGTGATCGCCGCCCACGCCGAGCGCATCGGCCACGTACAGATCGCGGACGCCCCCGGCCGGGGTGCGCCGGGCAGCGGCGAGCTGGACCTCGACGGGCTGCTCACCAGGATCGAGACGACGGGCTACGACGGCTGGGTGGGCCTGGAGTACAAGGCCGGGGGCCCGAGCGCCGACAGCTTCGACTGGCTCCCGCGCGAGCGGCGCGGCAGCACCGCCCACGCCTGAACCGACCCACCCAACCGGCGAGTGAGCCGAAGGGGCGCGTCGGTGTCGAAAGGGAGAGCGCGCGGAGACTCCTCGGACTCGTATCGATGTGCGGCTCCGCCGCGCGAGGAGTCGAGCACGGTCGACCGTCGACACCGGCTGCGGCGCCCCGGAGGCGAACCGAGCCCCAGAAAAAAGGAGCACGACAGTGACCGCTACGCCACGGAAGATCGCCTTCATCGGCCTCGGCATCATGGGCGGCCCGATGGCCGCCAACCTGGTCAAGGCCGGGCACACCGTCACCGGCTACAACCGCAGCCGCGCGGCCGTCGACAAGCTGGTCGCCGCGGGCGGCCGCGGCGCGGACAGCATCGCCGACGCGGTGCGCGACGCCGAGGTCGTCATCACCATGGTCCCGGCCGACCCGCAGGTGAAGGAGGTCGTCCTCGGCGAGGGCGGCGTCCTGGAACACGCCGCGCCGGGCACCCTGCTGATCGACATGAGCAGCATCACCCCGCAGACCTCCCTGGAGGTCGAGGCGGCCGCGCAGCCCAAGGGCGTCCGCACGCTGGACGCCCCGGTGTCCGGCGGCGAGGCGGGCGCGATCGAGGGCGTCCTGTCCATCATGGTCGGCGGCGAGCCGGACGACTTCGCCGACGCGGGGCCGGTGTTCGAGGCGCTGGGCACCACGATCGTGCACGTCGGCCCGCACGGCGCCGGGCAGACGGTCAAGGCCGCCAACCAGCTGATGGTGGCCGTCCACCTCGAGGCGCTGGCCGAGGCCGTGGTGTTCCTCGAGAACGCCGGGGTCGACCTCAAGGCGGCGCTGGAGGTCCTGGGCGGCGGCCTGGCCGGTTCGACCGTGCTGGCCCGCAAGCGGGACGCGGTGCTGAGCCGTTCGTTCCAGCCCGGTTTCCGCATCGACCTGCACCACAAGGACATGGGCATCGTCACCGACGCCGCCCGGGCGGTCGGCGCACCGCTGCCCGTCGGCTCCGTCGTCGCCCAGCTGGTCGCCTCCGCCCGCGCCTGCGGCGACGGCGACCTCGACCACTCCGCGCTGCTGCGCGGCGTCGAGCGCCTGGCCGGCCGCGACAACCACTGAACACCCCCGGAACCACAGGAGAACCCCATGGCGCGTATGACAGCGGCTCAGGCGGCGGTGGAGATCCTGAAGCGTGAGGGCACCACTCACGTCTTCGGTCTCCCCGGCGCGGCGATCAACCCCTTCTACGCCGCGATGCGCAGCAACGGCGGCCTCACCCACGTCCTGGCCCGGCATGTCGAGGGCGCCTCGCACATGGCCGAGGGCTACACCCGGGCCGAGGCCGGGAACATCGGCGTCTGTGTGGGCACCAGCGGCCCCGCGGGCACCGACATGATCACCGGTCTGTACTCGGCGAGCGCCGATTCGATCCCGATCCTGTGCATCACCGGCCAGGCGGCCGTGTCCAAGCTGCACAAGGAGGACTTCCAGGCGGTCGACATCGCCTCGATCGCGGCGCCGCTGACCAAGATGGCCATGACGGTCCTGGAGCCCGCCCAGGTGCCGGGCGCGTTCCAGCAGGCGTTCCACCTGATGCGGTCCGGCCGCCCCGGGCCGGTCCTGATCGACCTGCCCATCGACGTGCAGATGGCCGAGATCGAGTTCGACCCGGACACCTACGAGCCGCTGCCGATCCACAAGCCTGCCGCGACCCGGGCGCAGATCGACAAGGCGATGAGCCTGCTCGAGGCGGCCGAGCGGCCGCTGCTGGTCGCGGGCGGCGGCATCATCAACGCCGACGCGGCCGATCTGCTGGTGGAGTTCGCCGAGCTGACCGGGGTGCCGGTCGTGCCCACCCTGATGGGCTGGGGCACCATCCCCGACGACCACCCGCTGATGGCGGGCATGGTCGGCCTCCAGACCGCCCACCGCTACGGCAACGCCACCCTGCTGGAGTCGGACTTCGTCCTCGGCGTCGGCAACCGCTGGGCCAACCGCCACACCGGCGGCGTCGACACCTACACCAAGGGCCGTACGTTCGTCCACGTGGACATCGAGCCCACCCAGATCGGGCGGGTGTTCGCGCCCGACTACGGCATCGTCTCCGACGCCCGGGCCGCGCTGGAGCTGTTCGTCGAGGCCGCACACGAACTCAAGGCGGCCGGGCGGCTGCCGGACCGCGCCGACTGGGCCGACAGCTGCCGCCACCGCAAGGGCTCGCTGCTGCGCAAGACCCACTTCGACCAGGTGCCGGTGAAGCCGCAGCGGGTCTACGAGGAGATGAACCGGGCGTTCGGACCGGACACCCGCTATGTCTCCACGATCGGCCTCTCCCAGATCCAGGCCGCCCAGATGCTGCACGTCTACCGCCCCCGGCACTGGATCAACGCCGGTCAGGCGGGGCCGCTGGGCTGGACCGTCCCGGCCGCGCTGGGTGTGGCGACCGCCGATCCGGACGCCCCCGTGGTCGCCCTCTCCGGCGACTACGACTTCCAGTTCATGATCGAAGAGCTTGCGGTCGGGGCCCAGTTCCAGATCCCGTACCTCCATGTCGTGGTCAACAACGCCTATCTGGGGCTGATCCGCCAGGCCCAGCGCGGTTTCGACATGGACTACTGCGTCCAGCTGTCCTTCGACAACGTCAACGCGCCCGAGGTCGGCGGCTACGGCGTCGACCACGTCAAGGTCGCCGAGGGGCTCGGCTGCAAGGCCATCCGGGTCTTCGAGCCGGACCGCATCGCGCCCGCGCTGGAGGAGGCCAAGAAGCTCATGGCCGAATTCCGGGTCCCGGTCGTCGTCGAGATCATCCTGGAGCGCATCACCAACGTGTCCATGGGCACCGAGCTCGACAACATCAACGAGTTCGAGGAGCTGGCCACCAGCCCCGAGCACGCCCCGACGGCGGTCCGTACCGCCATCGGCTGACACCCCACAGCTCCTCCCGGCGGCGTGATCCACGCGGTCGAAGCCGCGCCGCCGGGAGGCTCAGCCGAGGGGTCACCGTGGGGTCAGCGCGAGGTCACCAGGCCACGGGCAGTTCGTAGACGCCGTAGACCGATCCGTCGTGCTTGAAGGGGACCTTCTCCAGATCGGTGGCCAGCCGCAGGGTGGGGATGCGGCGGTAGAGGGTGCTGTAGACGACCTGGAGCTCCATCCGGGCCAGCGGCTGGCCCAGGCACTGATGCACCCCGAAGCCGAACGCCACATGGCGGCGGGCGTCGCGCCGCAGGTCGAGGCGGTCGGGGTCGGCGAAGACCTCGGGGTCCCGGTTGGCGATGTCGTTGGCCAGGATGATCCCCTCACCGGCCCGGATGACCTGGCCCGCGACCTCGATGTCCGCGAGAGCCACCCGGCGCCGCCCGCTGTGGGTGATGTTGAGGTAGCGCAGCAGCTCCTCCACCGCCGAGGCGACCAGCTTCGGATCGTCGCTCTCGCGCAGCAGCGCGAGCTGGCCGGGGTTCTCCAGCAGGGCGAGGGTGCCCAGCGCGATCATGTTCGCGGTGGTCTCATGGCCCGCCAGCAGGAGCAGTACGCCCATCTGGGCCGCGTCCTCGCGGGCCAGCTCGCCCACCGTGATCCGCCGGGCGAGACCCGACAGCAGATCGTCCACGGGGTGGGCGATCTTCTCCCCCATCAGGCCGTCCAGGTAGCCGAGCAGCGCTCCATGGGCGGCCAGCCGCTGTTCGGGCGTCACCTCACGGTTGATGAGGACCTTGCTGTTCTCCTGGAAGAAGTCGTGGTCGGCGTACGGCACCCCCAGCAGCTCGCAGATCACCAGCGAGGGCACCGGCAGGGCGAACGCCTGCACCAGGTCGACCGGGGTGGGACCGGCCAGCATCTCGTCGATGAGGTCGTCCACGATCCTCTGCACGGCCGGACGCATGGCCGCCACCCGCTTGATGGCGAACGGCGCCGTGACCATGCGCCGGAGCCGGGCGTGTTCGGGGTCGTCCATCAGGATGAAGCTGATGCCGAACCGGTCCTTGGGCAGCGGGGCCTGGCTCGGATATCCGGGCCGGGTGACATCGGCGCTGACCCTGGAATCGCCCAGCAGGGCCTTCTGTTCGGCGTGCCGGGTCACCAGCCACGGTGTGCTGCCGTCCCACAGCCGGACCCTGGCGAGCGGCCCCTCCCCGGTCTTCTCCCGCAGCGCGGGCGGCGGGTCGAACGGGCAGCCCGCCGCCCTGGCCATCGGAAACTCCGCAAGCGTCATGCCTGTTCCTTCCTCTGCCGGGTCCGCCACCCGTCGCCGCGATCAGCTCGCTGAGCAGCGCGTCGGACCAGGCGAACCTGTCCCGGTCGCCGCCGCAGCCTCGTCATGCGCTCGATCCGGGCGTCATCGGGTGATCAGGCAATCGGATCCGGTACCTTAAGTCAAGCAGCTGATTTAAATTTGGCCCGAAGCGCTCATCCGCACCACCCCTCGCACGCCCACACGGAGGCCCCGCCATGTCCGACACCCCGCCCAGACCCGCCGCCGGGGCCTCCGGCCCGCCGCGCACGAACACCGTCGTGGCAGTCCTGGCCCTGTCCGGGATCGTGGTCTCGCTGATGCAGACCCTGGTGATCCCGCTGATCCCCGAGCTGCCCACCCTGCTGCACGCCTCGGCCGCGGACACCACCTGGGCCATCACCGCCACCCTGCTGGCGGGCGCCGTCGCGACACCGGTGGTGGGACGGCTGGGAGACATGTACGGCAAGCGGCGCATGCTGCTGATCAGCCTGTCCCTGCTGGTCACCGGGTCGGCCGTCGGCGCCCTCAGCGACTCCCTGGCCCCGATGGTCGTCGGACGGGCCCTCCAGGGCCTGGCGGCCGGGGTGATCCCGCTCGGCATCAGCATCATGCGCGACGAACTGCCCCCGGAGCGGCTCGGCGCGGCCACCGCGCTGATGAGCGCCTCGCTCGGGGTCGGCGGCGCCCTGGGGCTGCCCGCCGCCGCGCTGCTGGCCGAACGCGCCGACTGGCACGTGCTGTTCTGGACCGCGGCCGGGCTCGGCGTGCTCGCCACCGCGCTCGTGGCGAAGCTCGTTCCCGAATCCGCGGTGCGCAGCGGCGGGCGTTTCGACGTGGCGGGGGCGGCCGGTCTGTCGATCGCGCTGGTGTGCCTGCTGCTGGCCATCTCCAAGGGCGCCACCTGGGGCTGGACCAGCGGGCTCACCGGCGGGCTGTTCCTCGCCTCGGTGGTCACGCTGGCGCTGTGGGGCCGGTGGGAGCTGCGCTCCGCGCGGCCGCTGGTGGATCTGCGCACCACCGCACGGCGTCAGGTGCTGCTCACCAACCTCGCCTCCGCGTCGTTCGGCTTCTCCATGTTCGCGATGTCCCTGCTGATGCCGCAGCTGCTCCAGCTGCCGGAGGCCACCGGTTACGGCCTCGGGGAGACGATGCTGACCGTGGGCCTGGTCATGGCGCCGTCGGGTCTGGTGATGATGGCCATGGCGCCGCTGTCCGCCCGCATCTCCAAGAACCAGGGCCCCAAGGTGACGCTGATGCTCGGCGCCGTCGTGGTCGCCGCCGGTTATGGCCTGAACATCGCGCTGATGTCCGCCATCTGGCACCTAGTCCTCGTCTCCTGCGTCATCGGGGCCGGTGTCGGGCTCGCCTACGGGGCCATGCCCGCGCTCGTCATGGCGGCCGTACCGGTGTCGGAGACGGCCGCCGCGAACAGCCTCAACACCCTGATGCGGTCCATCGGCACCTCGATATCGAGCGCGGTGGCGGGCGTCGTGCTGGCCGAGATGACCCTCACCCTCGGCTCCGTCACCCTCCCCGCCCAGAACGGCTTCCGGGTGGTCATGGCCATCGGCGCCGGGGCCGCTCTGCTGGCCTTCGCCCTCGCCGCCTTCCTCCCCCGGCAGCGCCCCGCACCCGCCGCGGCGGCCGCGGGCGCGACGCCCGTGCATGGAGCCTCGCGCGCCGGGTAGACGGATGCCGGTTCCGTTCGATGTCCGGCAGTCCCATCACCCCGAGGAGAGCCCCCATGCTGATGGCCCACCCCGCCGTGTTGCGCAATCTCGTCGAGCAGTACGAGACCCTGCACGCCCTGCACGCCGACGTGGGCGGCCCTGAGGTGCGGCAGCGCATGGACGACATCGCGTACACCCTGTGCGTCTCCACCGGGACGCGGGACGTGGACACCGCCCTGATCGCCGCCCGCCATCAGCTCCCGGGGGCCCGCGTCCAGGACGACTCCGTGCTGAGTACCTGACGCCGAGTCGGGGTCAGGTGGCGCCGGGGCGCGATGCGGAGCGTCCCGGCGTCGTGGTGCGATGGGGGCCGTCAGCGGCCCAGGCCGTCCTCGGTGAGGACCCGGGCCATGGTGCGTTCCGCCAGGGCCGTGATGGTCACGAAGGGGTTGACGCCGAGGGAGCCCGGGACGAGGGATCCGTCGGTCACATAGAGCCGCTGGTAACCGGCGACCCGGCCGTACGCGTCCGTGGCCCGGCCCAGTACGCAGCCGCCCAGCGGGTGGTAGCAGAAGTCGGCGGCGAAGGCGCGGGTGTCGCCGAAGAGGTCGTAGCGGTAGATGGTGACGTTGGCCGCGTTGACCCGGTCGAACAGGGACTTCGCGGCCGCGATGGCCGGGGCGCTCTGCCCCGCGGTCCAGTTCAGTACGGCGGCGTCCTTGGCGGCGTCGTAGGTGAAGGTGCCGCGCTCGGGGTTCTTGGTGATCGCCAGGTAGAGGCTGGCCCAGGTCTCGGTCCCGGCGGGCAGCGGGGCCACCTCGGCGAAGACCGGGTTGGCCGCGTTGGACCAGTCGTCGATGGCCGTCACCGGGATCGTGGACTGATGGGCCCCGGTGGGGTTCCAGATGTGGTTGGCGCGGCCCAGCATGACGTTGCCGTTGCCGCCCCAGCCGCGGCCGATCTCCGCGTTCAGGGCGGGCAGCGTGCCGGTCTCGCGGGCGCGCAGCAGGAGTTCGGTCGTGCCCAGGCTGCCCGCGCCGAGGAACAGGGCACGGCAGCCGATCTCGTCAGTCGCGGTGACCGCGCCGGTGGTGTCCATGCGGTCGACGGTGACGACGTACGTACCGTCGGCGGCCCGCCGCACCGCGCGGGCGCGGCTGAGCGTGTCGATGGTGACGTTCCCGGTGCCGATGGCGGCCGCGAGATAGGTCTTGTCGAGGCTGCGTTTGCCGTGGTTGTTGCCGTAGATGACCTCCTGTGCGAGCGCTGACTTGGTGGCCGTCCCCGCGGCCTCGCGCTCCATGTAGTCGAAGTCGTAAGAGCTGGGCACGAAGACGGTCTTCAGCCCCGCCGCACTCGCCTGGGCACGGGCGACCCGGGCGTACTGGTACCACTCCGTGCTCTCGAACCAGTCGGAGGGGACGGTGGCGGTGCCGAGCATGCGGTTGGCGCGCGGGAAGTACGTGCCGTACATCGCGTCCGCGTCGACACCCGGCAGCACCTCCTCGAAGTACGCGCGGCGCGGGGTGACCGCGATACCGCCGTTGACCAGCGATCCGCCGCCGACCCCGCGCCCGACGTAGACGGACATGTTCGGGTGCCGGATCCGGTCCAGCACACCGGGGTAGGGCGTGATGTCCTTGTTGATGACGTCCAGCCACAGGAACGTGGACAGTGGCGCCTCGGTTCTGCGCTTGAACCACATGGAGCGCTGGTCGGGGGCGGTCATCGAGCAGAACACCGCCCCGTCCGGGCCCGGGGCCTCCCAGAGGCGGCCCATCTCGACGACGAGGGTGCGGATGCCCGCCTCGCCCAGCCGGAGCGCGGCGACCGCCGCGCCGTAGCCGGATCCGATGACGAGGGCGGGGGCGTAGTCGGTACTCCCGGCGGCGGCCGCCGGAGTGAGTCCGATGCGGGTGAGTCCGAGGGCGGCGGCCGTCTGCAGGGCCGCGACACCTAAAAAGTGACGACGCGTCAGTTTCACTTCCATGGGCGCATCATGGGCGGAATGAAACACTCCGCCCATCCTGCGCGCACATGGTCTTTTACCGCTGCGCCAGCTCCTTTTCGGTCCGCTTCCGCCGCACCTCGCGCACCAGGGCGACACCGAGCACGACGGCCGCGGCGAGCAGCGACAGCATCATCTGCTCACGGCCGGTCGGGTCGGTGAACATGTAGCCCACGACGAAGACGATCATGCCGATGGTGACCCAGGTCAGATACGGGTACGCCCACATCTTCACCGTCAGCCGCTCCGGGGACTCGCGCTCCAGGACGCGCCGCATCCGCAGCTGCGAGAAACAGATCACCAGCCAGACGAAGAGCGCCACCGCGCCGGAGGAGTTCAGCAGGAACTGGAACACGGTGTCGGGGTAGGCGTAGTTGAAGAAGACCGCCACGAAACCGAAGACGACCGAGGCGAGGATCGCCGTGGCCGGGACGCCGCGCCCGGTGGTGCGGCTGAACGCCTTCGGCGCGTCCCCGCGCCCGCCGAGCGAGAACGCCATCCGGGAGGCCGTGTACAGGCCGGAGTTGAGACAGGAGAGCACGGCGGTCAGCACGACCACGTCCATCACCGGACCGGCGTGGGGAATGCCGATGTGGTCGAGCACGGCCACGTACGGGCTCTTCTTCACCTCGGGGGAATTCCATGGCAGCAGGGTCACCACGATGGCGATCGAACCGAGGTAGAAGACCGCGATCCGCCAGATGACACTGTTGGTGGCGCGGGCGACCGCCTTGCGCGGATTGGCGGACTCCCCCGCCGCGAGCGTGACGATCTCACTGCCCATGAAGGAGAACACGACCAGCAGCACCCCGGTGAGCACGGCACCGGGACCGTTCGGCAGGAAACCGCCGTGGCCGGTCAGATTCGCGGTGCCGACCGCGCTGTCGGAGGCGCCCGGCAGCACACCGAACACCGCCAGCCCGCCGATCACGATGAACGCCGCGATCGCGACCACCTTGATGCCCGCGAACCAGAACTCGAACTCGCCGTAGGAGCCCACGGACGCCAGGTTCGTCGCGGTCAGCACCACCATCACGATGAGCGCCCATGCCCACTGCGGCACGGCGGGCACCCATCCGGTGAGGATGGCGGCACCCGCGGTGGCCTCCACCGCCAGCACCACGACCCAGAAGAACCAGTACAGCCAGCCGATCGTGAACCCCGCCCAGCGGCCGAGCGCCCGGTCCGCGTACGAGGAGAACGAACCGGAGACCGGGTCGGCGGCGGCCATCTCGCCGAGCATCCGCATCACCAGCACGACCAGGGTGCCCACCAGCGCGTACGAGAGCAGGATGGCGGGCCCCGCCGCGGCGATCCCCGCACCGGAACCGACGAACAGCCCGGCCCCGATCACCCCGCCGATGGCGATCATCGACAGATGGCGGTTCTTGAGCCCGGCCTTCAGACCCTCGTCGGTACCGGAACCCCCGGATGGGGATACGCCCGGCGGCGACTCGTTGCCACCGGGGGCGCGGGCGTCCGTGGTGATCGGCTTCTGGGCGCTCATGATCGTTCCTCGTCTCTGAATGACGGCGGGAGCCGGCGCGCACGGACACCCCTGTGGGGGCGTGCGGGGAGCGTCACCGGCGGTGAGCCGTGTCCCCGATCGGTGACACGAAAAGGGGGCCCCGAGCAGGACCGAAGCCCGGTGAAGGCGGGTGTGGGGCGGGTTGCGGTTCAGTGGAATCTAGGTGTCACGTCCGACCCCGGCCATCGACAGACGTCACGCATCGCCCCCCTCGCTTTCATACAGGTGTAATAAAGCGAGGGGGGTCGCTTCCGAGGACCGCCACCCCCTGAAAGGAGTGCGCGACCGACCACTTCCTCCATCGAAGGATGTACCGGGCTTTCATCATCGATCATGAGGCCCGGGGCGGCGCGGGACATGAGGATGGCGGGTACATCGCCCACGGCTCGCCGCAGCTCTTGAGGATCTCCGTATGCCCCGGCTTCACCCCGCCCCGCCCGCCCCCTCAGCCGCCGTCGCCCTCGGCCGGGCCCTCCTCGGCGGGCTGGTGATGGCCGTGGCCCTCGGGGTGGGGACCGGGCTGGACACGGCGGTCGGGCTCGGCAATCTCACGGTGGCCGCGCTGGTGAGCGGTGCGGCCCTGCCCGCGGTGTGGCTGCTGACGCGCCGGTCGGGGCGGCCGATGGCAGCATCGCTGGGGTTCGGCGGGGCGCGGGCGAGCGCCGGTGCGTTCCTGACCGGGGCGGGGGTGACGGCCGGGGCGGCCGCCCTGGCACTGGGGGCGGGGACGGCGGCGGGCATGCTGCGGTGGTCAGCGGCCGAGCCCCTCGGCCTCGCCCGGTTCCTCATCTCCAACGCGGTGGTGGCGCTGCTGCTCGAAGCGCTGCCGGAGGAGACGACGCTGCGCGGCTACGCCTGGTCCTCGCTGCGGCAGCGGTTCGGCGGTACGGGGGCGGCACTCGGCACGACGGGCGTGTTCCTGCTGGTGCCGGGCGCCTCCACGGCGGCGGAGGCAGCGACCGTACGGCTCCTCGGCGGCGAACCCGGACCGGTCGGCTGGGCGCCGGAGGGGCAGAACCCGGTGGACTACCTGATCCTGCTGACCGTCTTCGGGCTGACGCTGGTCGCGGCGAGGACGGCGGTACGGCAGGCCCCCCTGTGGGCCGCCGTGGGCACCCATCTCACCTTTCTGACCGTCAACCGGATCGCGCTGGACGGCGACCGGCGCCACACCGGGTGGCCCGTCGAGGCGACGACACCGGACGCGGTGCTGCTGGTGCCCGCGTATCTCGTGGTGGCCGTTGCCGGGTTCGCGCTCTGCCGGTGGGCCGGGCAGGGCAGTTGGGCCCGTGCCACGACGGGCAAAACGGAGTGACGAGCCCTGCCCGGGCCCGTATCAATGAGGCATGAACACGACGAGTGATTCCCCGGGCACCCGATCACGCCTCGGGGTGCTGCGGCAACGGGACTTCCGGCTGCTCTGGCTGGGCGAGACCACCAGCGGGCTGGGCGCCAGCATCACCACGGTGGCCCTGCCCCTGGTCGCGGTGGTGGAACTGCGGGCCGACACCTTCGCCGTCGGCCTGCTCACCGCCGCGGTGTGGCTGCCGTGGCTGGTGATCGGGCTGCCCGCGGGGGCCTGGGTGGACCGGGTCCGGCGGCGCCCGCTGCTGATCGCCTGCGACCTCGTGTCGGCGGTGCTGTACACGAGTGTCCCGGTGGCGGCCTGGTGCGATGTGCTGACGCTGACTCAACTGCTCGTGGTGGCGCTGATGTGCGGTGTGTCGGCGGTGTTCTTCGGCACCGCGTACCACGCGTACATCCCCGCGGTGCTGGACGAGCGCGATCTGCTGGAGGGGAACGCCAAGCTCCAGGGCAGCGAGGCCGGTACGCGCGTGCTCGGCCGCGGAACCGCCGGGCTGGTCGCCCAGGCGTTCGGCGCGGTCGCCGGGCTGCTGATCGACGCCCTGACCTTCGTGGTCTCGGCGGTGTGCCTGCTGATGATCCGGGTCGGGGAGCCGGCCCCGGCGGTCCCCGACGCGACGGCCACGCTGCGCCGCCGGATCGGCGAGGGGCTGCGCTTCGTACGCCATGACCCCTATCTGCGGCCGATGGTGACGTACGGGGCCGTGCTCAACATGGCGCTGATGGGCTATCAGGCGGTGCAGATCGTGTTCCTGGTCCGCACGGTGGACGTGTCCGAGGCGACGGTCGGTGTGCTGATCATGACCGGCAGCCTCGGTGGCGTGCTCGGCGCCCTGCTGGCCACCGCCGCCTCCCGCCGCTTCGGCTCCGCGCGCGGGATGCTCGTACTCCAGGCGGTCACCAGCCCGTTCGCGCTGCTCATGCCGCTGGCCACGCCCGGCGCCGGGCTGCTGCTGTTCGCGGTCGGCGCGTTCATGGTGGGAACGGGCGTCGCGATGTGCAACGTGGTGGTGGGCAGCTTCCGGCAACGGTACTGCCCGCCCGAACTGCTGGGCCGGGTGGTCGCGACGACGATGATGCTCAACCACAGCACCATCCCGCTCGGTTCGCTGCTCGGCGGGCTCCTCGGCGAGGCCCTGGGGCTGCGCCCCACCATGTGGATCATGACGGGTCTGGTGGCGTCCTGCTGGCTGATCCTGGCGCTGGGGCCGATGCGGGGGCGCCGCGACCTGCCGCACGCGCACCAGGCCCGGCCGGTGCCGGACGTCGCGGGACGCGTCGATGCCGCCGATACGGCGGGCTGACCGCTTGGCACATTATTTTTCCCGTGCGCGATCGTCGCCGTCGCCCAAGTGGTGGGAGAGGGCGGTGGCCAGCTCGACGCTGTGCAGATAGCCGTAACCCTGGGTGCGGACGGTGTCCAGCCCCGGCCCGTACCGGGCGTGGTGGGTCCGCCGGGGGTGCTCCCGCCGTTTCCGGCGCCGCCCGCCGGGGTGGCGTCGGGGCTGTGGAGCGGGACCCGCGGGGCCGGTGGCGGCCGGTGCGGCTCCGGTGCGGCGGCTGGCTCGCCGGGTGGCTGCTCGGCGGGTGGTGGCGGGGCCGGTGGCCCGGGCGGCGGCGCGGGGCGGTCGCCCGGTGGCGGATCCGGAGGCGCGCCTGCGGGCGGCCGGGCGGGGGAGGGCCAGCCGCCCGGCGAGCACTTGGAGTGCGGAGTCGTCCGCGACGACGAGCTCCCGCTCCGGGGCGGCTGGGACGGGTCCGGGCTCCCCGGCCGGGGTGCCGTCGCCGTGCAGCCAGTGCGGTCCGGGCGGCGGGCCCTCACCGGCAGGCGGCTCGCCCAGCCGCTCCCAGCGGGCCAGCCACTGGGCGGTGGACCAGCCGTCCCGCAGCCGGTCCAGGGAGCGGACGACGACAGGTCCGCAGCGGCCGATCGGGCGGGGTACGGCCAGCTCGCTGCCGCCCCGCAGATTCCACTCGTCGACCGGCCAGGCGGTGGGCCGCGGTGTCGATCCAGTCCCGCAGTTCATCGCGTACGGGGTCCTCGGCACGGGCGGCGAGGTGCTCCAGGAAGACCAGCAGCGGCGGCACCCGGGTGTCGGGGCTGTTGCGCGCGTCCAGGTCGTCGACCAGGGCGGTCACACTGGCGGCCCGTTCGGCGGCGAGCAGGCCGTCCTTGGCCACCAGGAGCCCGAGGGACGAGGCCGCGGCCCACAGCACCTCGCACAGCCGGTCCGGTTCGGTGGGGCAGCGGGGGTCGGCCAGCAGCACGTCGAGGTGCCGGCGCTCGTCGGTGTCGAGCAGCCCGGGGGCGACGGCGGGAAGCGGGGCCGGGTCGCCGCCCGGGAGGGCCTCGTAGCCGTGCCGCAGACCGGTCGTCCAGGGCTGTGCCTCGTACTCCGCCTCCAGCGCGTCGAACAGCCTCCCCATGACCTCGGGCCGGTGCACCCGGTGCTGGAACACGCGGTAGAGCAGCGGCCCCAGCGCGTCGCCGCGGTCCGCGGGCCATTCGACGTCGATCCCCGCGCGGGCCAGCAGGAGCTGGGCGCGGTCGGCGGTCCCCAGGCGGCGGGCCAGCTCCGCCACGAAGCCCGGGCACCATGCCAGGCGCGCCCGCTCGGCCAGGATCGCCCGCTCCGGCCCGATGTCCGGTCCGATGCCCGACCCGATACCCGGCCCGCTGTCCGGCTCGATGGGAGGTGCCACGCTCACCGTGCCCTCAGGGGGTGAGGGTGGCCAGCAGCTCGGCCAGCCATCGCACCGGGACGCCCTCGTTGCTGTACACGTGCCCGGCGCCGTCCGGGGCGGGGAGGTTGCCGCCCGCGCGGTGCACGGCGGCGACCCGCCACCGGTCGTCGAAGGCCGGGGAGCCGGAGGAGCCGGGGAGGGTGTCGGTGAGGTAGAGCATCCGGTGCTCGTCGGCGTGGGTGACCACGTTGTGGTAGAGCGCGATCTTCTTGGGACCGCCGCCCGGATGCTGGACGATGTTGACCCGCTGGAGCCCCGGCGATCGGGGCGGGGCGAGGGTGAGCGCGCCCCACTCCTCGGTCAGCGGCTCCCGGGCGCGGACGACGGTGAGGTCATGGCGCTCGGAGGTGGCGAAGCCGAGATCCGGGGCGAGCGCGTACGACGTCCCGCCCTGGATCTCGCCGTCCGCCCCCTCCTGGTAGCCGAGGAGCAGCCGGGCGCCCTCCGCGGCCGCCTTGTCGGGGAGGACATGGCCCGCGGTGACGACGATGTCGCCCGCCACCAGGAAGCCGGTGCCCAGGGCCGCCACATCGTCCCGCAACAGCCCCACGGCGCGCGCCGCCCGCAGCCCGCCCTCCAGGAACGCCAGTGGCAGCAGCGTACTCTGAGCTCCCATCAGCTTCTCGGCGCCCGCGACGGACACCGTGCCGATGGTCCCGGCCGGAAGGGCGATGCCGGGCTCGGCCGCGAGGGCGAGCGCCTGGGACAGGGCCCGGCGCAGCTCCTCGTCCTCCGGGAACTCGCCGACCGCGCTGGTCAGCAGGGCCGCCCGCTTGCCCCGGTTGTCGGCCTCGCGCAGCGCGGAGTGCCACACGTCCCGCGCGCCTCCGCCGAAGTCCACCATGTCGGTGGGGATTCCGGCGGTCTCCATGAGCCGCCGTACGGATCTGGCCTCTGGGTACAGCTTCGCCAGCCGGGCGATCAACGTGGCCCGGTCGGGCCCCCCTTGTGCCATCAGGACCTCCCGCGATCCGCCCTCCGCCCGATGATCGGACAGCTTAGCGCCGCATGGGCACCGATATTCCGTTTGTCCACAAGATGGCATCCCGACCCGCTCCGCTCCCCTGGGAGGGCTTCGTCCCTGTCCTCAATGTGACAGCCCGTGGGCCCGGACGGCGGGCAGCGGTCCGTCGTAGCGCTCGACCTCGATCCGGGCGAGCTGGCCGGTGCAGCCCTGGGCGAGCCGGGAGGTGCCGAAGTCGCGGGTCACCGCGTTGGGGTTGCCGTGGACGCAGGTGGCCACCTCGGGGGCCGAGGGGTCGAACCAGGCGCCGGTGGCGAGTTGGACCACGCCGGGCCGTACCGCGTCGCTGAGCACGGCCCCGGCCAGGCAGCTGCCCACGGTGGAGCGGATGCGCACGACGTCGCCGTCGCGCACGCCGCGCGCCGCGGCGTCGCGCGGGTGCATCCGGGCCGGTTCGCGGCCCTGGACCTTGGAGGAGGCGCTGAGTTCGCCCTGGTCGAGCTGGCTGTGCAGCCGGGTGGGCGGGTTGTTGGCGATCAGGTGCAGGGGGTACGCGCCCGGATCGGCCGGGTCGGGTGGTTCCGGCGGCAGCCAGGCCGGGTGGCCGGGGCAGTCGTCGTAGCCGTAGGAGGCGATGGTGGCCGAGTACAGCTCGATGCGGCCGCTCGGCGTGGCCAGCGGCGCGGCGGCGGGGTCGGCGCGGAACCCGGCGTACAGGGTGCGCTGTTCGCGCAGGGCCCGCAGCGGGACGCGGCCCGCGCGCCAGAAGGTCTTGAAGTCCTCCTCGGGCGCGTACTCCGGCGGCAGCCCCTGCCGCCAGCTCTCGTAGAGGTGTTCCAGCCAGCCGGTCGCGTCGCGGCCCTGGGTGAAGGCGTGGCCGATGCCGAGTTCGGCGGCCAGGTCGCTGAGGATGCGGTAGTCGTCGCGGGCCTCGCCGACCGGGTCGGCGACGCGGTGCATGGCGATGAGGGCGGTGTCCTGTTTGGCGCCGCCGATGTCGTCGCGCTCCAGGGTGGTGGTGGCGGGCAGCACGATGTCGGCGTGGCGGGCGGTGGCCGTCCAGTGCGGCTCGTGGACCACGACCGTGTCGGGGCGGGCGAAGGCCCGGCGCAGTCTGCCGAGGTCCTGGTGGTGGTGGAAGGGGTTGCCACCCGCCCAGTGGACGAGCCGGATGTCGGGATAGGTGTGGCGCCCGCCGTCGTACGCGAACTCCTCCCCCGGGTGCAGCAGCAGATCGGCGATCCGGGCGACGGGGATGAAGTCGGCGACCGTATTGGTGCCCTGGTCGAGAGTGGGCAGCTTGTACGGGAGCGTCCCGGCGCCGGTGCCCCCGGTGGCGCCGTATCCGTGGCCGAAGCCGCCGCCCGGCAGCCCGATCTGGCCGAGCAGACAGGCCAGCGCGATGCCCGCCCACAGCGGCTGCTCGCCGCGGTGGGCGCGCTGGAGCGACCAGCTGAGGGAGACCATGGTGCGGTGTGCGGTCAGCTCCCGGGCGAGCGCCGCGATGCGGGCGGCCGGGATGCCGCAGATCTCCTCGGCCCAGTGCGGGGTCTTGGCGGCGGAGCCGTCCCGGCCGAGGACGTGGGCGGCGAAGGCGTCGAAGCCCGCGCAGTGGCGGCGGCAGAAGTCCGCGTCGTACCGGCCCTCCTCGATCAGTACGTGGCACAGCGCCAGCATCAGCGCGGTGTCGGTGCCGGGGACGGGGGCCAGCCACTCGGCGTCCAGCTCGGCGGCGAGGTCGTCGCGCAGGGGGCTGACCAGGATGAAGCGGGCGCCCCGGCGGCGGGCCGCGCGCAGCAGCCCAGCGGCTCTGTGGCGGCTGATGCCGCCCGCGTTGACCTGCGTGTTCTTGGCGGGCATCCCGCCGAAGCAGAGGAAGAGGCCGGTGTGCTCGGCCAGCACGGACAGCGGGGTGGGGTTGCTGATCGGGGCGTCGTCGCCGACGACGTGGCGCAGCAGGGTGGTGGCGGCGCCGAGGCTGTAGGAGTTGACGGAGCGGGTGTAGCCGCCGAGGCAGTTGAGGAAGCGGTGGATCTGGCTCTGCGCGTGGTGGAAGCGGCCCGCGCTGCCCCAGCCGTACGATCCGCCGAAGATCGCCCGGTTTCCGTGGGCGGCGCGGACCCGGTCCAGTTCGCGGGCAAGCAGCGGGATCAGCTCGTCCCAGGGGACGGGCACGTGGCCGTCCGTACCGCGGGCCGGGTCGGGCCCTGGGCCGTGTTCCAGCCAGCCGCGGCGGACGTACGGGGTGAGCACCCGGTCGCGGGGGCCGAGCGCGGCGGGCACGTTGCGCAGCAGCGCGGCGGGGTGGGGGTCGCGGGGGTCGGGGGTGACGTCGAGGCCGCCGTCGGGGCGGACGGCGGCCTCGAAGGCGCCCCAGTGCGAGCTGTGGGGCCGGCCGTGGGGGGTGGTGTCGTCGGGGGACGGGTCTCGGTGGTGGGCCGTGGCGTCGTCGTGGGCCGGGTCGCCGGCTCCGTTGCTCGCTGCCCTGCTCATGCGGTGGTCTCGCCTTTCGTCGGTCTCTACCCTTTCTCCAGTTCCTCTCTGCGCCATGCTCACTCCCCTTCCGCCGGTCGGGGGCTAGGCTGGCTGCCCGGCATCAGCCGGTCGGCCCATCGGAACGGTCCGTGAGATCGGAGCGGTCGGTACGGGAGGGGCACGTCGACTGCTGAGCGTTATCGTCGATCCCGTTCCGCGTATGCCGATATTCGGCCACCGATGGCATACTTGAACGCGCGACCAAATGGGTTCACTCCCCGCCAGGGCCGCGGCGGTGGAGGCCGTCACCTGCCCATGGCGGAAGTCCGAGGGCAAGGGTGAGATGACCACATGACGCGACCGGACACGCCGCCGCACGAGCAGCCCGTCCGGTCGGACGACCTCATCGACGAGGCGTCCACAGCCAGGGCCACTGTCGACGAGCACGGCATCGTCACCCAGTGGAACGAGGGGGCCGAAGGGCTGCTCGGATACCGGCCCGAGGAGATCGTGGGCAGATCGGCCGCCGGGCTGCTCGCCGACGAGGCGAATCCGCGGTCGGTGGCCGAAACCCTGCGCACCCTGAACCCGTCCGACCGGTTCCGCGGCCGGGTGGCACTGCTGCACCGCGACGGCTCCGAGGTCACCGCCGGGCTGCTGGCGCACCGCCTCACCGCGCCGGACGGCGCCGTCGAATGGCTCGTCGTCTCCCCGCTGCCCCGGCCCGAACGGCCGCTGGCGGACGAGGAGTTGCTGAAGCGCTGCTTCACCCAGGGGCCGTGCACGATGGCGGTGTACGACACCGGGCTGCGGCTGCGGTGGGCCAACCAGGACATGGAGCGGGTGCTGGGCCTCACCCAGGAGGAGATCCGCGGGCTGCGGGTACCGGAGATCACCCCCGGGCCCGAGGCGGAGGAGACCGAGCAGCGGATGCTCCGGGTGCTGGAGAGCGGAGAGGAGCAGTACCTGGAGCTGTTCCTGCGGATGCCCGGGTACGACCGCCCGGTCGCCTGGTCGACCTCGCTGGCCCCGCTGCGGGACGCCGAGGGCCGGGTGGCGGCCGTGATGCTGTCCGCGCACGACCGGACCCCGCAGCACACTGCCCGGCGACGGCTGCTGCTGCTCAACGAGGCGAGCATCCGGATCGGCTCCACCCTGGACGTCGACCGGACCGCGCAGGAGCTGGCCGATGTGGCGGTGCCGGAGCTGGCCGACTTCGTGACCCTCGATCTGCTGCCCTCGGTGCACGGCGGCAGCGAACCGCGCCCGGGCCCCCTCAGCGGCCATGTCATGCTGCGGCGGGTCGCCGCCCGGTCGGTCTTCGCGGGCACCCCGGAGGCCGTGGTGGAGGTGGGGAAGGTGGCCGCGTACCCCGACTTCTCCCCCGCCGCCGAATGCCTGAAGCTGGAGCGGGGGCTGCTGAACCGGGTGACGGACCCGGCGGTGTCCCGGTGGGCGGACGAGGCCCCGGACCGGGCCGCGTCGATCCACCAGTTCGGCTTCCACTCCACGATGGCGATCCCGCTGCGCGCCCGCGGCACCACCCTGGGCGTGGCGACGTTCTCCCGGCACCAGCGGCCCGAGCCGTTCGAGGAGGACGATCTCCTGCTCGCCGAGGAGATGACGGCCCGGGCGGCGGTCTGCATCGACAACGCCCGCCGCTACACCCGGGAGCGGAACACCGCGCTGGCCCTCCAGCGCAGCCTGCTGCCGCGGACCCTGCCGCACAGCGCGGCCGTCGACGTCGCCTCCCGCTATCTGCCCGCGGGCCCGCAGGCCGGGGTGGGCGGCGACTGGTTCGATGTGATCCCGCTGTCCGGGGCACGGGTCGCGCTGGTGGTGGGCGATGTGGTCGGCCACGGGGTGCAGGCGTCGGCGACCATGGGGCGGCTGCGCACGGCGGTCCGTACCCTCGCCGATGTCGACCTGGCCCCCGATGAGCTGCTGACCCACCTCGACGACATGGTCAACCATCTGTCGGCGGAGGCGGAGAGCGCGCAGGGCCCGGCGGGTCCGGCGGCCACCAGCGGGGACATCGGCGCCACCTGTCTGTACGCGGTCTACGACCCGGTCTCGCGGCGCTGTTCGATCGCCAGGGCGGGGCATCCGCCGCCCGCGGTGGTGTCCCCCGACGGCTCGGTCGACCTGCTCGACCTGCCCGGCGGCCCGCCCCTGGGGCTGGGCAGTCTGCCGTTCGAGACGGTCGAGGTGGAGCTGGCGGAGGGCAGTCTGCTGGCGCTGTACACCGACGGGCTGATCGAGTCCCGGGACCAGGACGTGGACCGGGCGCTGGACACGCTGCGCTCCGCGCTGGTCCAGCCCGCGGAGTCGCTGGAGGCCATCTGCGACGTGGTGATCAGCAAGATGCTGCCCAGCCGCCCGGAGGACGACGTGGCGCTGCTGCTCGCCCGCACCCGGGCCCTGGACGCCGACCACGTCGCCAGCTGGGACCTCCCGGCCGACCCGTCCGTGGTGGCGCGGGCCCGCCGGGACGTCTCCGCGCAGCTGGAGGCGTGGGGTCTGGACGAGGCCGTCTTCACCACCGAGCTGGTGGTCAGCGAGCTGATCACCAACGCCATCCGGCATGCCAAGGGCCCCATCCAGCTGCGGCTGATCCACGACCGCACCCTCATCTGCGAGGTGTCCGACGGCAGCGGCACCGCCCCGCATCTGCGCCGGGCCCGCACCTTCGACGAGGGCGGCCGCGGGCTGCTGCTGGTGGCCCAGCTGACGCAGAGCTGGGGCACCCGGCAGACCGGCACCGGCAAGACGATCTGGGCGGAGCAGTCCCTGTCCCCCGCCGACGGCTAGTTCCTGTCCGCCGGACAGGACCTAACCCCGTCCGCCCCGCCTCGGGTCCGTGAGGGGCGGCCGCCTTCACTACAATCGGCGGCGAGAAGCCCTGTTCGTAGCGGACTTGAGGCTGCACCATGGCATTCGGCGTCAGGCGGACGCCGCTGCCCGCCGCCCCGGCGGGCCCCGCGGCGGAACGAAAGGCCGCACTCCATGCGAACTGAAGCCACGCGCCCCGCCGACTCCCTGGCGTCGCTGAGCCCCGCCGAGTCGGCCCGGCTGATGGCGGTGATGCGGGAGGCCGCGCTGAGTCACGGGCGGCTCCCGCTGCCCGCGCGCCCGGTGATCGGCCAGTCCTGGGACCGGATGCTGCGGCTCGGCCTCGACCCGGACCGCGGCCATGACCGGGGGCTGCTCAGCCTGGACGAGCTGGAGCGGCGACGGCAGGCGACCCGGCTGGCCGATGTGCTGCCCACCCTGCACAGCGGGCTGCTGGAGGCGGCGGAGGCGGCCCGTCACATCATGATCATCGCGGATGCCGACGGCCGGGTTCTCTGGATCGACGGCCATCGCGGCATCCGCCGTCACGCGGAGGGCATCGCCCTCACCGAGGGCGCGCACTGGGCCGAGGAGACGGCCGGGACCAGCGGCATCGGCACCGCGCTCGCGGTCCGGGCGCCCGTGCGGGTGCACTCGGCGGAGCACTTCGTCCGCGCGTTCCACACCTGGAGCTGCGCCGCCGCGCCGGTGCGCGACCCCCGGGACGGGCAGCTGCTCGGCGTCATCGACATCAGCGGCCCCGCGCCCACCGCGCACCCCACCGTGCTGTCCCTGGTCACGGCCACCGCCCGGTGGGCCGAGGGCGAGCTGCGGCTGGCCCACAGCCGCGAACTGGACGCGCTGCGCGCACTCGCCGCGCCCGTCCTCGCGCGCATCCCGGGAAAGGCCGCCGTGGTGGACCGGCACGGCTGGGTCGCCGCCGTCACCGGCATCAGCCCGCAGGACCACCGGCTGCCGCTGCCGAAGGCGGCGCGGAAGGCACCGTACGGGCCGGTCTGGCTGCCCTCGCTCGGCGCCTGCGCGGTGGAGCCGCTGCCCGGCGGCCATCTGCTGCGGGTGCTCGACGGCGAGGACGGCGACCCGGCGGCACCCGCCGGGCCAGGACATCTGGTACTGGACGTCACGCATCCGCACCACTGGTCGCTGACCTTCTCGGGCCCGTCGGGCACCTGGACGCACGGGCTGAGCGCGCGCCATGCCGAGCTGCTGCTGGTGCTCGCCGCGCATCCCGAGGGGCGCACCGCGGCGCAGCTCGCCCACGACCTGTTCGGCGACCCGACGCGGACGGTGACCGTGCGGGCGGCGATGTCCCGGCTGCGCGCACGGCTGGGGGCGGTGCTCACGCACCGCCCCTACCGGTTCGCGGACCGGATCCGCGTCGAGGTGCGGGGTCCTGAGCGACGGCAGGACCTCCTGCCGTACAGCGTGGCCCCGGCCGTCACCCGGTTACGGGCCGACCCCCTCTTCTAGACTTTCCCGGCGCGGGTGCGCCTTCTAGCGCGTGCCCGCGACCTCCTCCGGGCTGAGCACCTCGGCGAGGCGTTCGGCGGGCAGCAGCCCCTTCTCCAGGACGAGTTCGGCGACGCCGCGCCCGGTGGCCAGGGCCTCCTTGGCGATGCTGGTGGCCGCGCTGTAGCCGATGTACGGGTTGAGGGCGGTGACCAGGCCGATGGAGTTCTCGACGGTGGCGCGCAGTTCCTCGGCGTTGGCGGTGATGCCCGCGACGCACCGGTCGGCCAGCACCAGGCAGGCGGCCCGCAGATGGGTCACGCTCTCCGAGAGGGAGTGGAGGATGATCGGCTCGAAGGCGTTGAGCTGGAGCTGTCCGGCCTCGGCGGCCATGGTGATGGCCACGTCGTTGCCGATCACCTCGAAGGCCACCTGGTTGACGACCTCGGGGATGACCGGATTGACCTTGCCCGGCATGATGCTCGAACCCGCCTGCACCGGCGGCAGGTTGATCTCGTTCAGCCCCGCGCGCGGCCCGGAGGACAGCAGCCGCAGATCGTTGCAGCTCTTGGAGAGCTTGACCGCGATCCGCTTCAGCACACCCGACAGATGGACGAACGCGCCACAGTCCTGCGTCGCCTCCACCAGATTGGCCGCGGTGATCAGGGGCAGCCCGGTGATGTCCTCCAGATGCCCGCGGGCGGCCTCGGCGTAGCCCTTCGGGGCGTTGAGGCCGGTCCCGATCGCGGTCGCCCCGAGGTTGATCTCGTGGACGAGGCCGGATGCCTCCAGCAGTCGGCTCTGGTCCTCCTCCAGCATCACGGCGTACGAGGAGAACTCCTGGCCGAGGGTCATGGGCACCGCGTCCTGGAGCTGGGTGCGGCCCATCTTCAGGATCTCGCGGAACTCCTCGGCCTTGGCGGCGAAGGCCAGCCGCAGCGTCTCCATGGCCCCGTGCAGCTCACGGACGGCGATGATCGTGGAGACGTTGACGGCGGTCGGGTAGACGTCGTTGGTGGACTGGCTGAGGTTGACGTCCTCGTTGGGGTGGAGGATGCCGTACTCGCCCTTCTCGTGGCCCAGGATCTCCAGGGCCCGGTTGGCGATGACCTCGTTGGCGTTCATGTTGGTCGAGGTCCCGGCGCCGCCCTGGATCACGTCCACGGTGAACTGGTCGTGCAGTTCACCACGGCGTATCTCCTGGCAGGCCGCGGCGATGGCGTCGGCCTTGAGGGAGGACAGCAGGCCCAGGTCCTCGTTCGCGCGGGCCGCCGCCTCCTTGACGGCGGCGAGCGCGTTGATGAGGTGCGGGTAGGCGGCGATGGAGGTGCCGGTGATGGGGAAGTTCTCGGACGCGCGCAGGGTGTGGACGCCCCAGTACGCGTCGGCGGGTACGTCGCGGTCGCCGAGCAGGTCGTGTTCGCGGCGGTAGCCGGAGTCAGCGGTCATGACTGTGCGGAATTCCTCGGGTCACGGTGGATGGGCGGATCAGACGGCGGGCGGGGCGAGGGCGTCGGTGGCGTGCAGAGCGCCGACCGTGAGACCGCCGCCGTGGACCGGGGTGGTGGCGAACTCGGCGAGGACGTCGGAGTCGATGCCGCAGTGCGCGAGGGCGGCCGCGGTCACCGGCATCCGGGCGCGGTCGGCTCCGTCGGCGATCTTGACGACGACGGCCCGGCCGTCGGACAGTCCCACCAGCTGGACGCCCTCGAAGCCGTCCTTGGCGAGCAGCCCGGGGACCCGCCGCATCAGCCGGGCGACGTCCCGGCCCTCGCCGGACGCCATCTCGGGGTAGGTACGCATGGCGTCAGCGACCCGGCCCTCGGGGGTGTCAGGGGCGGCCGAGGCGATGGCGGCGGCGGCGCGGGCGAGGCCCAGCGGGGAGACGGAGAACAGCGGCGCGCCGCAGCCGTCGACGGTGACCTGGGCGACGCGCTGTCCGGTCAGCTCCTCCACCGTCTCGGCTATCAGCTGCTGGAGCGGATGGGCCGGGTCGAGGTAGTCCTCCAGCGACCAGCCGCGCAGCTTCGCGGCGTACAGCATCGCGGCGTGCTTGCCGGAGCAGTTCTGCGCGAGCCGGGAGGGCTGCCGGTCGGCGCGCAGCCACGCCTCGCGCATGGCGGAGCCGTACGGCAGGTCGGGGGTGTTGCGCAGCTCGTCCTCGGTGAGCCCGGCCTGCTCCAGGATGCGCCGCGAACCGGCCAGATGGCGGTCCTCGCCGGAGTGGCTGGCGGCGGTGAGCGAGAGCAGTTCGCCGTCCAGCGGCAGCCCGGCGCGCAGCAGCGCGACGGCCTGTACGGGCTTGATCGCGGACCGCGGGTAGAACGCCGCGTCGATGTCACCGGCCTGGAACGCGACCCGGCCGTCGGCGGCCAGGACGACCGCCGAGCCGTGGTGCACGCCCTCGATCACACCGGCGCGTACGACATGGGCGAGCGGCACATGGCGGGGTTCGCGGATGACGGGCGACTCGGCCAGGGTGCGGCGAGCGTCGTCGGTGTGCTGCCCGGTGGTGGTGTTCATGGTGGTGGTGATGCTCCGGTCGTCGGGGTTGTTCGGTGCGTGGGGGCGGTTCACTGTCGTCCGGCCGGCGCCGCGTCGCCCCGTCCCGCCGTCCGGCCCCGGATGCAGAACCAGCCGATGACCAGCGCCAGCGCGATCAGCGGGAACGACATCACGGTGAGCCGGCTGGCTCCGCCGTCGGCCCACATCAGGACCACGACGGAGGCGAGGAAGCCGAGGGTGACGATTTCGGTGTACGGCGAGCCGGGCAGCCGGTAGCCGGGCCGGGTGAGGTGTCCGGCCTCGGCGCGGCGCCAGAAGACCAGGTGACAGAGCATGATGATCGCCCAGGTGGAGAGGATGCCGAGCGCCGCGAAGTTGAGCACGATCTCGAACGCGTCGCTGGGCACGACGTAGTTGAGGCCGACGCCCAGCACACAGACGCCCGACGTCAGCAGGATGCCGCCGTAGGGGACCTGGGTGCGGCTCATCGCGCCGGTGAACTTGGGCGCGGAGCCCGCCATGGCCATCGAGCGCAGGATCCGGCCGGTCGAGTAGAGGCCGGAGTTGAGGCTGGACATCGCGGCGGTGAGGACGACGAGGTTCATCACGCCGCCCGCCGCCGGCACGCCGAGCTTGGACAGCACGGTGACGAACGGGCTCTGGTCGCCGGAGTAGGAGTCGGACGGCATCAGCATGGAGAGCAGCACCACGGAGCCGACGTAGAAGACGGCGACGCGCCACATGATGGAGTTGATCGCCTTGGGCATGATCTTCTCCGGCTCCAGGGTCTCGCCCGCGGTGACGCCGACGAGTTCGACGGAGGCGTAGGCGAAGACGACGCCCTGGATGACCAGCAGCATGGGCAGCGCGCCGTGCGGGAACAGGCCGCCGTGGTCGGTGATCAGGCTCGGTCCGGTGGTGTGGCCGTCCACCGGCTGGCGGCTGACCAGCAGGAAGATGCCGATCGCCATGAAGACGACGAGCGCGCTGACCTTGATGATGGCGAACCAGAACTCCATCTCACCGAAGATCTTCACGGAGATGAGGTTCACGGCGAGCACGATGGCGAGCGCGATCAGCGCGATCACCCACTGCGGTACGTCGGTGAACATGCCCCAGTAGTGGGTGTACGTCGCGACGGCGGTGATGTCGGCGATGCCGGTGGTCGACCAGTTGAGGAAGTACATCCACCCGGCGGCGTAGGCGCCCTTCTCGCCGAGGAACTCGCGGGCGTAAGAGACGAACGCGCCCGAGGACGGCCGGTGCAGCACCAGCTCGCCGAGGGCCCGCACCACCAGGAAGGCGAAGAGGCCGCAGACCGCGTACGCCACGGCCAGCGAGGGCCCGGCGTCCTTCAGACGGCCGCCGGCGCCGAGGAACAGGCCGGTGCCGATGGCACCGCCGATGGCGATCATGTTGACGTGCCGGGCCTTGAGGGACTTGCTGTAGCCGGCGTCACCGGCGTCGACATGCTGGGGCTGGTCGGGCCCGTGGTCGGGACGTTCTTCCTGCCGGAGGGACTGCTCGCTCACGCCTGCTGTCCGCCTTCCGTTCGTACGTGTCACACGCCGTCCGCCGAAGCGGGGCGCACGATGGAGGTCAGGGTGGTCTCGACTCGTTCGAGGTGGTGGGTCATCGCCGCCACCGCGTCGTGTTCGGACCCGTCGGCGAGCGCCTCGACGATCGCCCGGTGTTCTCGGTTCGACTGCTCCCGGCGGCCACCGAGTTCGTTGAGAAACGCCGACTGCCGTGCCAGGGCGTCGCGGATCTCCTCGATGACCTTCCGGAAGACCGGGTTCTGCGCCGCCTGGGCGACGGCGAGATGGAACGTGGTGTCCAGCGCCACCCATGCGGTGGTGTCGGTCTCCCGCTCCATCCGGTCCAGCAGATGGGCCAGGTGGTCGAGATCCTCGGCGGACCGGCGCAGAGCCGCGTACCCCGCCACGGGGATCTCGATGTGCCGCCGCACCTCCAGCAGGTCACTCGCGGCGTAGTCGCCGAAGGTGGGGTCCTCCACCGGACCGCTGGAGATGACGAAGGTGCCCTTGCCGGTGCGCGAGGCGGTCAGCCCCATGGTCTGCAAGGCCCGCAGGGCCTCGCGGAGCACCGGTCGGCTCACCTCCAGGCGACGGCACAGCTCGGCCTCGGAGGGGAGTTTGTCCCCCACCGCGTAGTCGCCCCGCTCGATGGCGCCCCGGAGGTGGCTGAGGACCGCTTCCATGGCGCTCACGCGGCGAGGAAACGATTCAGCGCCTGTCTGGCTGTCTGACAAGTTCACCCGAGGATCGTGAGCCGTGCGCCAAAGCGTTGTCAAGGGTTCTGATGCGGCGAATGATCCGGCCGCGCGACGAAGATTTTCAGCCACCTTGCGCCCGTTTTATTGATATATGGACTTTTCATCCCTCGCGCCGGAGACTGCGATTGAGGGGGCGAAAGGGACGGGTGTGACGCACGATGGCGACCGTACGACGCTCTGCGACGAGTCCGATGAGGATGGCGAGGCCGCGGATCACCGCGCTCGACACCCATGACATCCGCTTCCCCACCTCCCGCTGGCTCCATGGCTCGGACGCCACCCATCCCGACCCGGACTACTCGGCCGCGTACGTGATCGTCCGCACCGACGCCGGGGACGGCCTGGAGGGCCACGGCTTCTGCTTCACCATCGGCCGCGGCAACGAGGTCGAGATCGCCGCCATCGACGCGCTGCGCCCCCGGCTGGTCGGCGCCGAGCTGCCCGGTCTGCCCGGCGGTCTCGCCGCCCTCTACCGGGCCTTCGCCGACGACGGGCAGCTGCGCTGGCTGGGCCCCGAGAAGGGCGTCACCCACATGGCCGTCGCCGCGGTCATGAACGCGCTGTGGGACCTCACCGCCAAGCGGGCCGGAAAGCCGCTGTGGAAGCTGCTGTCCGACCTGGCCCCGGAGGAGCTGGTCGCGCTCACCGACTTCCGCTACCTCACCGACGCGCTGACCCCCGACGACGCCCTGCGGATCCTCCGTCGCACCGAGCCCGGCAAGGCCGGGCGCGAGGCCCGGCTGCGGGCCGAGGGCTACCCGGCGTACCTGACCTCCTGCGGCTGGCTCGGCTACGACGACGAACGGCTCGCCCGGGCCGCGCGGGCCGCCGTCGCCGACGGCTTCACCCAGATCAAGCTCAAGGTCGGCGCCGACCTCGGCGACGACATCCGGCGCTGCCGGATCGCCCGCGAGGCCATCGGACCGGACATCCGGCTCGCGCTCGACGCCAACCAGCGCTGGGAGGTCGGCGAGGCGGTCGAGCGGACCCGGGCGCTGGCCCGGTTCGACCCGTACTGGATCGAGGAGCCGACCAGCCCTGACGAGATCATCGGGCTCGCCGCGATCCGTCGCGCCGTCGCACCCGTGAAGGTCGCGGCGGGTGAGCACACCGCGAACCGCGTCGTCTTCAAGCAGCTGCTGCAAGCGGGCGCGCTCGATGTGCTCCAGCTGGACGCGTGCCGCGTCGGCGGTGTCAACGAAAACCTCGCGATCCTGCTGCTGGCCGCCGAGTTCGGGGTTCCGGTGTGGCCGCATGCGGGCGGTGCGGGGCTGAGTGAACTGGTCCGGCATCTGGCGATGTTCGACTACGTCGCGGTCTCGGGTACCCGGCGGGACCGGGGGGTCGAGTACACCGACCATTTGCACGAGCACTTTGTTGATCCGGCGATCGTCACCGACGGCCGCTACCGCGTCCCCACCGCCCCCGGCTTCAGCTCGGCCCTTCGGCCGGAGGCGCTGCGGACGTACGCGTACCCGGACGGGGCGGCGTGGGCTTAGGGCGCGGGTCTGGCTCCGCGGTGGCTTTTCCCCTACCCGCCCCTTCCCGAACCAGGGTGCTGGTAGGGGAAAAGAGCCCCCTGCCGGGGGCCTCGCGGCGTGCCCCGATCAGACGGCGGGTGGGCGGGCTTATGGTCGCCACAGCCGTCCGTGACCTGGAGCCGGGAGCACGATGCGCACGCTGCGCCACCGCCTCGCCACCGCCGCCGCGGTCCTCGTGCTGGTCTGCGGCCCGGCCGCCGCGGGCTGCTCCGAGGGACCCAGGGGCGGGCGGCGGGTGGGGGTGGTGGTGCCGTTCCTGACCTCGCCGTTCTGGGAGGCGTACGACCGCGACATCCCGCGCCAGGCGGCCGAGGTCGGCGTCCACGTGCTGCCCATCGTGAACTCCGAGAACGACGCCAGCCGACAGATCGGCGACATCCGCAATCTGCTCGCCCAGAACATCGACGGGCTGGTCGTCTCCCCCATCGACTCCGCCGCGATCGTCACCGGGCTGCGGGCCGCGCAGCAGCGGCGGGTTCCGGTGGTGGCGGTCGACGTGGCGCCCGACCGGGGCAAGGTGGCCATCGTGGTGCGGGCCGACAACCGGGCGTACGGGGAGAAGGCGTGCCGGAGCCTGGGGCGGGCCGTGCGCAGCGGAAAGGTGGTGCAGATCGAGGGCGATCTGGCGTCGGTCAACGGGCGGGATCGGACCGCCGCGTTCAGCGAGTGCATGCGGCGCCGCTTCCCGCGCATCAGGGTGCTCGATATCCCCGCCGGGTGGCAGGCGGACAACGCGGCGGCCGGGCTGGAGGCGCTGTACAGCGCCCATCCGGACATCAAGGGGATCTATCTTCAGGCCGGTGGCGTGTATCTGGCGCCGACGCTGCGCACGCTCCAGCGGCACGGGGCGCTGCACCCACGGGGTCACCGCGGCCATATCGCGATCGTCTCCAACGACGGGATCCCGCAGGAGCTGGACGCGATCCGCAAGGGGTGGATCGACGCGACCGTCTCGCAGCCGACCGATCTGTACGCCCGGTACGCGATGGTGTACATCAAGCAGGCCATGGCCGGGAGGCCGTTCCACACGGGCCGCACCCGTCACGGCAGCCGCATCGTCGAGGTGCGCCCCGGCATCCTGGAGGATCAGCTTCCGGCTCCGCTGGTGACGCGGGCCAATGTGAACGACCCGGCGCTGTGGGGCAATCGCCGATGACGACCGGGCGGCCGCCGCTGTGCGAGGCGCGCGGGATCACCAAGCGGTACGGGCCGACGGTGGCCCTGCGGGACGCGGGGATCACGGTGCGGGCGGGCGAGACCCACGCCCTGGTCGGCCGCAACGGCGCGGGCAAGTCCACGCTGGTGGCCGTGGTCACGGGGCTGGTGCGGCCGGACGCGGGCACGGTGTGGTTCGAGGGGGAGCCCGCGCCCGCCGCCGCGGACCGGGCGGCCTGGCAGCGCCGGGTGGCCTGCGTCTACCAGCAGTCCACGGTCATCGGCGAGCTGACGGTGGCGGAGAACCTGTTCCTGGGCCGTCAGCCGGTCCTCCCCCGCACCTCGGTGATCAGCTGGCGGCGGACCCGCCGCCGGGCCCGCGCGCTGCTGGACGCCTGGGGCGTCCCCGTGCACGAGGGCGCGCTGGCCGGGGATCTGAGCGTCGAGGACGCCAAGATGGTGGAGATCGCGCGGGCGCTCTCACTGGGCACCCGCTTCGTCATCCTGGACGAGCCCACGGCACAGCTCGACAGCCGGGCGACGGCGCGGCTGTTCGCGCACATGCGGCGGCTCCGGGACTCCGGGGTCACGTTCCTGCACATCTCACACCATCTGCGCGAGGTGTACGAGGTCTGCCAGACCGTCACCGTCTTCCGGGACGCCCGCAAGATCGTCACCGCGCCGGTGGGCGAGCTGCCCACCCGGGCGCTGATCGAGGAGATGACGGGCGAACCGGCCGCCCCCGCCCGGCCCGGCGCACCGCCCCGGGCGGCCCCCGCCGGGCCGGTGGCAGTGCGCGTGGCGGGGCTCAGCGGCGCGTCCTTCCACGATGTCGACCTCACGCTCGGGGCCGGTGAGGTGGTGGGGCTGGCCGGGCTCGCGGGCTCCGGGAGCCATCAGCTCGGCGAGGCGCTGGCCGGGCTGCACCAGCCGACCTCCGGGCGGATCGAGATCTTCGGCCGTCCGCTGCGCACGGGCAGCGTGACCGCGGCGCTCGCCGCCGGGGTCGGCTGTGTGCCGCGCGACCGGCGGGTGCAGGGACTGATCCCTCAGCTGTCGGTGGCCGACAACATCACGCTGCCCATCGGCGACCGGCTCGGGCCGCGGGGGCTGATCCGGCCGTCCGCCCGGGACGCGGTGGCCCGCGACGCCATCGAACGGCTCGGCATCACCACCCGGAGCCCGGCCCAGCCGGTGACCGCGCTGTCCGGCGGCAATCAGCAGAAGGTCGTCATGGCCCGGGCGCTGGCCACGGATCCCCGGGTGCTGGTGCTGATCGATCCGACGGCGGGGGTGGACGTACGGTCCCAGCGCGATCTGCTGGAGACCGCGCTGCGGGCCCGGGCCGAGGGGCGGGCGGTGCTGATCGTCTCCGATCAGCTGGAGGATCTGCGGGCCTGTGACCGGGTGGTGGTGATGGTGGGCGGGTTCGTCACCGTCACCCACCGGGCGGGCTGGTCCGACCGGGAACTCGTCGGCTCGATCGAAGGGGTCGCCCTCGGCCATGAATGACCGCACTCGTGAGCCCCATGGATGACCTCGCCGCGCCGCGGGCGGGCCGCGTCCGGCGGCGTCTGGTCCCGGTCCGGATCCGCGATCTGGCGCTGCTGCCCGCGGTGGTGCTGCTGCTGGTCATCGGCGCGATCGGCAACCCCGACTTCCTCAGCCGCGACAACCTGGTGAACATCCTGGGGGCGTCCTCGGCGCTCGGACTGCTGGTGCTCGCCGAGGCGATGATCCTGATCAGCGGCAGGATGGATCTCTCCCTGGAGTCGATCGCCGGCCTGGCCCCGGCCCTGGGCTTCCTGGTCGTCATCCCGGCGTCCGCATCGGGTTTCGGCACCGAGCTGCCCACCTGGGTGGGGCTGCTGGTGATCCCACTGGCGGGCGCGGGCGTGGGGGCGGTCAACGGGGCGCTGATCGTGGGGCTCGGGCTCAACGGGTTCATCGTGACGCTCGCGATGAACATCGTGCTCCGCGGCGTGCTGATCGGCCTGGTCTCCGGCAAGACGCTGTTCGCCGCCCCTGACGCGTTCTTCGTGCTGGGCTCGCAGGAGTGGCTGGGGGTACCGGTCTCGGTGTGGGTGACCGCGCTGTGCTTCGCGCTGGCCGGGTTCGCCTTGCGCTACCACCGGCTGGGCCGCGCGGTGTACGCGATCGGCGGCAGCGCCCCGGCGGCCCGGGCGGCGGGCATCCGTACCGCGCGGGTGGGCTGGGCGGTGCTGATCGTCGGCGGGGCGCTGGCAGGGCTGGCCGGTCTGGTCATCGCGGGGCGGGTGGGCGCGGTGGGTGCCAACCAGGGCAGCGGGCTGATCTTCACGGTGTTCGCGGCCGCGGTGATCGGCGGCATCAGTCTGCGCGGCGGCCGGGGCTCCCTGCTGGGCGCGCTGCTGGGCACCCTGCTGCTGGGCATGCTGGAGAACCTGCTCACCCTCGCCCAGGTGTCGTCCTTCTGGATCCAGGCGATCTACGGCGGGATCATCCTGCTCGCGCTGGTCGTCGCACGACTGACGACCGGGGAGGCCCAGGAGTCATAGTATTAAGGGAAATGTCTCCGCAGATGGGACGGGTGTGATGGCCATCCCCGAGGGAATGGCGCCGACCGAGGCGCATGTGCCCTTCGACATGGCCGATGCGGCGACGGCCCTGATCGATGCCACGGGGACCGTTGTCGGCTGGACCACGGCGGCGGAACGGCTGCTCGGCTATCCGGCGCCGGAGGTGCTGAAGCGGCCGGGCACGATGCTGCTGGCTGCGCCGGAGGACGCCGCGAAGGCGGTGTCCATCGCCGAACAGTGCGGTGAGCACGGAGGCTGGGGCGGGCTGCTGGAGGTCCGGCACCAGGCCGGGCACCGGCTCGCGGTGGGCCTGCGGGTCTCCCCGGTGACCGGCCTCGGCGACGGCACCTGCTGGCTGATCTCGGCGATCGACGTGGCGACGATCCCGACCTGGGCGGTCAGCGGATCGCTGCTCCAGGCGTTCCTGACCCGCTCCCCCATCGGCATGGCCGTGCTCAGCCCTGACCTGCGGTACGTATGGATGAACGACACCCTGGAGCGCTACGGCGGCGTCCCCCGCGACCAGCGGCTGGGCCGCCGGATGGCGGACTCGCTGCCGGGCCTGGACACCGAGGCACTGGAGGGGAAGATGCGCCAGGTGCTGGAGACCGGCGTCCCGGTGATCGACTACGAGTACCGCGGCTGGACCATGGCCGAGCCGCACCAGGAGCACGCGTACTCGACGTCGTTCTTCCGCCTCGACAACGCGGACGGCCATCCGGTGGGCGTCTGCTACATGGGCATCGACGTCACCGACCGCTGGCGGGCCCGCGAGCGGCTGGCCCTGCTCAGCGAGGCCAGCGAGCACATCGGCAGCACCCTGGACGTGATGCGCACCGCGCAGGAGCTGGCCGAGTTCGCGGTGCCCCGGCTCGCCGACTTCGTCACCGTCGACCTGCTGGACTCCGTCCTGCGCGGCGAGGAGCCCTCGGCCCAGCGGTCCCGGCACCTGCCCCCGTTCCGGCGGGCGGGCCAGGCTTCCATCCACGAGGGCTGCCCGGAGTCCATCGCGGCCCCGGGGGACGCGGTCGCCATCTCCCCGGCATCGCCGTTCGCGTGCAGCTTCCTGGACGGGGAGGCCATCCTCGACTCGGAGCTGGACGCCTCGCTGGGCGCGTGGGCAGGCGACGACCCGGCCCGGACGCAGAAGGTGCGCGAGTTCGGGATGCGCTCCCTGATGGTGGTCCCGATCTGCGCGCGCGGCGCCATCCTGGGCGTGGCCTCGTTCGTCCGCACGCGGCATCCTGACCCCTTCGAGGACGACGATCTGGTGCTCGCCGAGGAGCTGGTGACGCGCGCCGCGCTGTGCGTGGACAACGCCCGCCGCTACAGCCGGGAGCACACCGCGGCGCTCGCGCTCCAGCGCAGCCTGCTGCCGCACGCCCTGTCCGGCGGCCAGGCCCTGGAGGTGGCCTCGCGCTATCTGCCGACCGACGCGCGCAACGGGGTCGGCGGCGACTGGTTCGACGTCATCCCGCTGTCCGGGGCCCGGGTGGCGCTGGTGGTCGGCGACGTGGTGGGGCACGGCATCACCGCGGCGGCCACCATGGGCCGGCTGCGCACCGCCGTGCACACGCTCGCCGACATGGACCTGCCGCCCGAGGAGCTGCTGGCCCACCTGGACGACCTGGTCATCCGGCTCACCGAGGAGGAGCCCGTCCAGGAGGGGGTGGGCGCGGCGGTGCTGGGCGCCACGTGTCTGTACGCGGTGTACGACCCGGTGACCCGGCGCTGCACGATGGCCAGGGCGGGCCATCCCACGCCCGCGGTGGTGGACCCCGGCGGCGCGGTGTCCTATCCGCCGCTGCCCGCCGGTCCCCCGCTGGGTCTTGGCTCGCTGCCGTTCGAGTCGGCGGAGCTGGAGCTGGCAGCGGGCAGTCTGATCGCGCTGTTCACCGACGGCCTCATCGAGACCTGCGACCAGGACATCGACGTCGGGCTCGCCCGGCTGAGCAACGCCCTGGCCCAGCCCGGGCTGCCGCTGGAGGAGCTGTGCTCGACGGTGATCGACACCCTGCTGACCCGCCCGCAGTCGGACGACGTGGCGCTGCTGCTGGCCCGTACCAAAGCCCTCGGCACGGGGCACGTCGTCTCCTGGGACCTGCCATCGGACCCGGTGGTGGTCGCCAACGCCCGCTCGCTCGCCGTACACCAGCTCGCCGAATGGGGGCTGGAGGAGCTGGTGATGACCACCGAGCTGATCGTGAGCGAGCTGGTCACCAACGCCATACGGCACGGCACCGGCCCCATCCGGCTGCGGCTGATCCGGCATGACGTGCTGATCTGCGAGGTGTCGGACGCCAGCAACACCTCCCCGCGGCTGCGCCACGCCCGTACCACCGACGAGGGCGGCCGCGGGCTGTTCCTCGTCGCCCAGATGACCCGCCGCTGGGGCACCCGCTACACCGAGGGCGGCAAGCTCATCTGGGCCGAACAAGACCTTCCGGAAGCGGCATGAGGCACGCTCCGGCGCGTCCCCGCCCTATCCATGATCGGTTTCCTCCCGCACACTGGCACTGTGCCAACGGGAGGGGGGCATCCGGCGTGCGCGAAGGGCTCGGTGACGGGGACCGGCGGAGGCGGTGGCTCGCCTCCCGGTGGGTGCGCGGCGGCGCCGCGGTATGCGCGGGCGCGCTGCCCGCGCTGGCGTTTCCCGCGCCCTCGCTGTGGTGGTTCGCGTACGTCGCCCTGGTGCCCTGGCTGTTGCTGACGCGCACGGCGCCCACCCCGCGGCGGGCGGCGTACGACGGCTGGCTGGGCGGGACCGGGTTCCTGCTCGCGGCGCACCACTGGCTGATCCCGAGCCTGCATGTGTTCATCGTGCTGCTGGCGCTGCTGCTGGGGCTGCTGTGGGTGCCGTTCGGCGTCGTGACGCACCGGCTGCTGCACGGCCGTCCCGGACCCGGCCGGGCGGGCGCCGCGCTGGTACTGCTGCCGTCGGCGTGGCTGCTGGCCGAGCTCGTACGGTCCTGGCAGTACCTCGGCGGGCCCTGGGCGCTGCTGGGGGCGAGCCAGTGGCAGGTGGCCCCCGCGCTGCGGCTGGCGTCGGTGGGCGGGGTGTGGCTGGTCGGCTTCCTGGTGGTCGTGGTGAACGTCACGGTCACCGAGCTGTTCGTGCTGCCCCGGGCCCGTACCGTCGCGGTGGCCGGGCTCACCGCGTGCGGTGCGGCGGCGGCCGGGGTGTGGGCGTGGGCGCCGGTGCCGCAGCAGACCGGGACCGCGCGGATCGCGGTGGTGCAGCCCGGTGTGATCAAGGGGCCCGGGCCGCGTCTTGAGCGCGGTGTCGCGCTGACCCGGCAGCTGGCGGGCCGTCATCCGGATCTCGTGGTGTGGGGCGAGAGCAGCGTCGGCACGGATCTGGCCGCCCGGCCGGAGCTGGCGGAGCGGCTGGGCGCGCTGTCCCGTTCGGTGGGCGCGGATCTGCTGGTCAACGTGGACGCGCGGCGCAGCGACCGGCCGGGGATCTACAAGAGTTCGGTGCTGATCGGGCCGAAAGGACCGACCGGGCAGCGCTACGACAAGATGCGGCTGGTGCCGTTCGGCGAGTACATCCCGGCCCGGCCGCTGCTGGGCTGGGCCACCTCGGTGGGCAAGGCGGCCGGTGAGGACCGGCACCGCGGCACGGAGCAGGTGGTGATGCGGCTGCCGGACGGCCTGCGGATCGGCCCCGAGGTCTGCTTCGAGTCGGCGTTCCCTGACATGAGCCGCAATCTGGCGCGGCACGGGGCGCAGGTGCTGGTCGTCCAGTCGGCGACCTCGACGTTCCAGCAGAGCTGGGCGCCCGAGCAGCACGCCACGCTGGCCGCGCTGCGCTCGGCCGAGACCTGGCGGCCGATGGTGCACGCGACGCTGACCGGCGAGAGCGCGGTCTTCGGCCCGCGCGGCGAGCCGGTGGGCGGGCGGCTGGGCACCGAAGCCTCGGCGGCGGCGGTCTACTCGGTGCCGCTGGCGAAGGGCACCAGCCCGTATGTGCGGACCGGGCCGCTGACGGTGTACGGGGCGCTGGCGGCGCTCGCCGCGTACGGGGTCGTGGAGGGCGTACGGGTGGTCAGGCGCCGCTCTGGTTCCCGAACCCTTCCGCGTCCCTGATCACCCGCTCGCACAGTTCATGGGTGCGCAGCGCGTCCTCGGCACCGGGCCGCCTGCCGGTGCGCACGGCGTCGAGGAAGGCGTCGGTGATCTGCTCGATGCCGCGCTGCCGGGCGACCGGCACCCAGTCGCCGCGGCGGCGCACGCTCGGCTGCCCCTTGTGGTCCACGACCTCGGCGAGGTTGATCACCTGCCGCTTGGTGTCCTGGCCCGAGACCTCCAGGACCTCCTCGGTGGAACCGCTCATCCGGTTCATCACGCCGATCGCGGTGAACCCCTCGCCGGACAGCTGGAGCACGACGTGGTGCAGCAGCCCGTCGCGCATCCTGGTCCGCACGTCGATGTGATCGACCGGGCCGGGGGCGAGGAACCGCAGGGTGTCGACGACATGGATGAAGTCGTCCAGGACGAGGGTGCGCGGCTCCTCGGGGAGCCCGACGCGGTTCTTCTGCATCAGGATCAGATCGCGCGGATGGTCCAGGCACTGCGCGTACCCGGGGGCGTAGCGCCGGTTGAAGCCCACCATCAGGCCGACGCCGCGGTCCTCGGCCAGCCGGACCAGCCGCTCGCTCTCCCCGAGTTCGTAAGCGAGCGGCTTGTCGACGTAGGTGGGCACCCCGGCGTCGAGGAGCCGGGTGACGAGCCCGGCGTGCTCGGCGGTCGGGGCGTGCACGAACGCGGCGTCCAGGTCCGCCGCGAGCAGCGAGTCGAGCGTGGTGTGGCGCTGGGCGCCCGGCACCCGGTGGGTGTCGGCGACCCGCTGGAGGGTGGCGGGGGTGCGGGTGTGCAGATGCGGCTCAAGACCGGGCCGGGCCATGAGCACGGGCAGGTAGGCCTTCTGCGCGATGTCGCCCAGACCGATGCAGCCGACCCTCACGATGCCTCCTGGTGTGTCACGTCCGGCGGTGTCCGGCGGCCGCGTCCACCCTACTCAGGACGGCCGCCGGGGTGCCGGGGCCGGGGTTCCGGGCGGGCGCCAGTCGGCGATGCCGTCGAAGCCGCGCAGCAGCAACCCGGGGGCGAGTCGGGTGGTGGCGGCGACGGAGGCGTCGCGGAGGGCCACGGCGGGGGCGCTGGTCAGGGAGATCGCGCGGGCGGCGCGCGCGGAGCGGCGTACGACGCCCCTGGTGCGCGGCAGCCGGTCGCGGCTGTACGCGGTGAGCGCCGGGGTGAGGTCGGCGGTGTGCGGTGCCAGCTGGTGGGCGAGGACGACGGCGTCCTCGATCGCCTGGTTGCCGCCCTGCCCCAGGGTGGGGGCCATGGCGTGGGCCGCGTCGCCGAGGAGGGCGGTCCGGCCGCGGTGGTAGGCGGGCAGCGGTTCGGCCATGGCCAGGACGTCATGGCGCAGGACGGCGCCGGGTTCGGTGGCCGCGAGGAGGTCGGGAACGGGCCGGTGCCAGTCGCCGAAGAGCCGGAGCAGTTCGGCCTTCTCGTCGTCGGGGGCGTGGCCGCCGGGCGGGGTGAAGGCCGCCGCGTACGCGTACACCCGGCCGTCCCGCAGCGGCTGGCTGCCCCACAGCCGCCCCCGGCCCCAGGTCTCATGGGGTGCGAAGGGGCGCCCGGGGTCGGGGACGACGATGCGCCAGGTGGTGAATCCGGCGTAGCGGGGCCCGGGGTGGCCGGGGAAGACGGCGCGGCGGACCGCCGAGTGGACGCCGTCGGCGCCGACGACGAGGTCGGCCTCGCGCTCCCCGTCCGCCGTGGCCACCCGGGCCGGGCGGTGGACGTCGCCGGGGTCGGTCAGCGCGGCGGGGGCGCCGGTGCGTACGCATCCCCCGGGCAACCGAGAGGTGAGCAGATCGACGAGGGTGGCGCGGTGGAGCAGCACCACCGGCCCGCCGAACCGCTTCGCCGCCGCCGCGCTGTCTATCCGGGCGAGCCAGCGCCCGCCGGGGGTGCGCAGCCCGCCGCCGCCCTGCCAGGCGGCCAGGGCGCGGATGTCGTCGCCGAGGCCGATGGCGTCGAGGGCGCGCTGCGCGTTGGGGGCCAGCGCGATTCCGGCGCCGACGGGGTCGAGGGTGGCGGCACGCTCCAGAACGGTGACGGACCAGCCGCGGCGGTGCAGGGCCGCGGCGACGGTGAGCCCGCCGACTCCGGCACCGATGACGACGGCACGGGGCTGTTCCATGATTCCCTCCGGGTCACTACAGGTGTAGTAACACCGATGTTACTACACCTGTAGTGCGGAGGGTAGGTTGGCCGTATGACCGCTGATCGCACCCCCGCCCGCACTCCCCCACCGGGCGGATCCCGCGCCGAGCTGATCGCCGACGCCGCCCTCGCCCTGCTGGCCGAGCGCGGCATGCGCGGGCTGACGCACCGCGCGGTGGACGAGGCGGCCGGGCTCCCGCCGGGTTCGACGTCGAACCACGCCCGCACCCGCGCCGCGCTGCTCAAGGCGGCCGTCCGGCGGCTGGCCGAGCGGGAGGCGCGGGTGCTGGGGCCCGGCGAGATGCCCCACCCGGGCGACGGCCCGGGCGGGCTCGCCGACGCGGCCGTCGACCCCGTTCCGCCGCTGGCCGACGCACTCGCGCTCGCGCTGCACCGTTCGCTCACACAGGCGCCCGATCTGCTGATCGCACGGTACGAACTGGCACTGGAGGCGACCCGCCGCCCCGAACTGCGGGAGTTCTACGACGCGACGGGACGTGGCTTTCGCGAGCCCCTGGAGGCGCTGATGACCGCCGTGGGCTCGGGCGCGCCACGGCGGCACGCGCAGTCGCTGGTCGCCTGGTGCGAGGGTCAGATGTTCAGCTGCGCGGCCGGGGCCGACCATGCAGCAGTGCCCGAACGCGCGGCGCTGCGCGCCGGGTTCGAGGAGCTGCTGCGCGGGATGCTGGGCCGATAATCCGTGGCGCGGCGGTGAGCCGGGCCCGATGATGCTCGCCATGACAACTGCCGCACGCCGCGAGGCGCCCCGTACCGCCGATGAACGCACCAGCCTGGAGGGGTGGCTGGGCTTCCACCGCGCGACCCTGGCCCTCAAGTGCGAAGGGCTCGACGACGAACAGCTGCGCGAGGCCACCGCGCCACCTTCCGGGCTCACCCTGCTCGGGCTCGTACGGCACATGGCCGAGGTCGAGCGCGGCTGGTTCCGGCGGGTGCTGGACGGCCAGGACGCGCCGCCCATCTGGTACAGCGACGAGGACCCGGAGGGCGATTTCCGGGTCACCGAGGGGGACACCGGCGAGGCCGCGTTCGCGATCTGGCGGGAGGAGGTCGCCGAGGCCCGCGCGGCCGCCGCGGGCCACTCCCTGGACGACGTCGTCATCCGCCGCGACCGCAACCACGAGGACTACAACCTGCGCTGGATCTACCTCCACATGATCGAGGAGTACGCCCGCCACAACGGCCACGCCGACCTCATCCGCGAGCGCATCGACGGCGTCACCGGCGACTGACGGGGTTCACGTCGCGAGCCGCTGCGCCAGCCGGGCGATGGCGGCCCGCACCCGGTCCCCGTACGGATCGTCGCCCAGGGTGCCCGCGCGCTCCCGGGCCAGCGCCAGCTGGGTGCGGGCCGCCGCCTCCTGGCCGAGCGCGGCGTAGTCGGCGGCCAGATTGAGGTGGAGGGCCGGGTAGAGGGCGCGGAGCCGGGGCGTGGTGGCGCGGGCGCCCGACCGGTCGGCGGCGGCCAGGGCCAGCAGGTCCCACAGCAGCTCGTCGGCCGGATCGTCCTGGGTGTCGGCCAGATAGTGGGCGAGGGCGCAGCGGTGGAACGGGTCGCCGTCGCCCTCGATCTCCCGCCACAGCGCGGCCAGCCGGTTGCGCGCCTCCTCGCGGTCGCCGCCCCGGTGCAGCATGACCGCCTGCCCGATCCGGGTCAGCACGGCCTCGTCCTCCGGCGCCTCCCGCCGTACGTCGCCCATCCGGTCCTCCCGCCGCGCACCGCCGGTCCCCGTTGGCCTGTGGCCTGTGGCCTGTGGCCTGTGGCCTGTGGCCTGTGGCCGACGCTAGCCGGGGAGCCGTACGACGCCCGTCAGGCGGGCCGGTCGGGTCAGTCCGGCGGCCCGTAGCGCTCGGCCAGTTCGGTGACGGCGCGGGCGACGGCCGTCCGCAGCCCGGGCGGCCCCAGCACCTCGGCGTCGGTGCCCAGCCGCAGCATGTCGTCGACCGCGACGGGCAGCGACTCCACGGGCAGCACCACCCGCACCCGCCCCCGGTCGTCCGGCGGGCCCGCCCCGGCGGCCGCCACCGCGCCGACCGCGCCGAACTTCATCGGCAGCAGCCGCAGGCCCCGCTCGGTCAGCTGCAGTTCGGCCTCGCCCTGGAAGCGCGCGGCCTCCATGGCGTTCGCCGACTCCTGCCAGTGGGCGGCGAGGTCGAATCCGGCCGGGCGCTCGAAGACGTCGTCGAGCACCTCGGCGGCCAGGATCCGCGCCACCCGGTAGCTGCGTATCGACGCGTCCACCCGCGCCACCAGGTACCAGATGCCGCCCTTGAGGACGAGGCCGAGCGCGTGCAGATCCCGGTGCACCTCGCCGCGCCAGCGCCGGTAGTGCACCCTCAGCACCCGGCACCGCCAGACGGCCTCGGCCGCCGCCGCGAGGTGCGGCACCGGCTCGGCGTCCCGGAACCAGCCGGGCGCGTCGAGGTGGAAGCGCTCCTGGATGCGGCGCGACCGCTCGTCCAGCTCGGACGGCAGCGCGGCCCGCAGCTTCAGCTGCGCGGTGGTGAGGTCCGCGCCGAGGCCCAGTTCGGCGGCCGGTCCCGGCATTCCGGCGAGGAACAGCGAGTCGGCCTCGTCCCCGGTGAGCCCGGTCAGCCGGGTGCGGTAGCCGTCCAGCAGCCGGTAGCCGCCGGCCGGGCCGCGGTCGGCGTACACCGGCACGCCGGACGCGCTCAGCGCGTCGATGTCGCGGTAGACGGTACGGACCGACACCTCCAGCTCCGCGGCGATCTCCGGAGCGGTCATCCGGCCCCGGTTCTGGAGCAGGAGGAGCAGCGAGAGCAGGCGGTCGGCGCGCATGCGGTCCATTGTGCGCCCGTACCTGACAGAAGGTGTCAGGTACGGCGGGCAGAGTCCTCCTCACCAGCGCGGCGCCCGGCCCGCAACAGGGCCCGGACGCGCGCCCGGCCAGATCGAAAGGACCCGCCATGACCACGCACGCCACCGGTACGTTCACCTTCGCCGACTGGCAGGAGAAGCCGGTCGGGGAGGCCGAGGGCGGGGCGAAGCTCGCCCACGCCACCGTGATCAACGGCTACTCGGGCGCGATCACGGCGTCCGGCACGGCATGTCAGTACGCCATCGTCTACCTCGCCGACAAGACCGGTGGCTTCTCGGGCCATGAGCTGGTGGACGGACACCTCGACGGGCGCCGGGGCAGCTTCGCCCTCGCCCAGCACGGCACCTTCGGCGCCGATGGAACGGTGGCGTGCGCCTTCGAGGTGGTGCCGGGCTCCGGCACCGGCGAGCTGGCAGGGCTCACCGGTGCGGGCTCCTTCACCGCCCCGCCGGGCGTCAAGGCCGTCTCGTACTCCTTCGACTACGAGGTGGGCTGAGCCGCCGCGAGGTCGGGGATGCGCCAGTCGATCGGCGTGTGGCCCTGGGCCTTCACCGCCTCGTCGATCTGGGTGAAGGGGCGCGAGCCGAAGAACTTCTTCGCCGACAGCGGCGAGGGGTGCGCCCCCTTCACCACCGCGTGCCGCTCCCCGTCGATCAGCGGCAGCTTCTTCTGGGCGTAATTCCCCCACAGGACGAACACGGCCGGGTCGGGGCGGTCGGCCACCGCGCGGATCACCGCGTCGGTGAACTTCTCCCACCCCTTGCTCTTGTGGGAGTTGGCCTCGCCGCCGCGGACCGTCAGCACCGCGTTGAGCAGCAGGACGCCCTGCCGGGCCCACGGCATCAGATAGCCGTTGTCCGGGACGGGGTGGCCCAGCTCCTCCTTCATCTCCTTGTAGATGTTCCGCAGCGACGGCGGGGTCTTGACGCCCGGCCGCACCGAGAAGCACAGCCCGTGCCCCTGGCCCTCGCCGTGGTACGGGTCCTGCCCGAGGATCAGCACCTTCACCTGGTCGTACGGCGTGGCCTCCAGGGCGGCGAAGACCTCATCGCGCGGCGGATGGACCGGCCCCTTGGCCCGCTCCTCCTCGACGAACTCGGTGAGCTCCTTGAAATAGGGCTTCTCCAGCTCCTCGCCGAGGACGCCGCGCCAGGACTCGGGCAGCTCGTAGGGCACGTCAACAACCTCCGGTCGTGTTCCGTTCACGGGCACGAACCTACCGGCGACCACCGACAACGCCCCACGCGGCGTGGGGAAGACGGGCCCGGCACCGGGAGCGGTGCCGGGCCACGGATGGGGCGGGGCCGGTCAGCCGGTGCCCGCGTTGAGGAAGATGCCGCCGTCGACGACGAGCGTCTGGCCGGTGATCCAGGCGGCCTGCTCGGAGGTGAGGAACGCGGCCGCGCCCCCGATGTCCTCCGGCACGCCGAGCCGCCCGAGCGGATACGCCGCGGCGGCCTCCTCCTCGCGCCCCTCGTACAGGGCGGTGGCGAACTTGGTCTTCACCACGGCGGGCGCGATCGCGTTGACCCGCACGCCCGGCGCGAACTCGTGGGCGAGCTGCACCGTGAGGTTGACCATCGCCGCCTTGGACACGCCGTACGCGGCGATGAACGGCGACGGGCTGAGCCCGGCGACCGAGGTTATGTTGACGATCGCGCCGCCGTTCTCCTTCTGCCACGCCTTCCAGGTCTGCTGGGCGAAGCCGAGCGCCGAGACGACATTGGTCTCGAAGACCTTGCGTATCACCGCGAGGTCGAGATCCGCGATGGGCGAGTAGACCGGATTCGTACCGGCGTTGTTGACGAGGTAGTCGATACGCCCGAACGCCTCCATCGCCCGCTCGACGGCGACCGCCTGGTGCGCCTCGTCATGGGCCTTGCCGGGCACGGCGATCACCCGGTCGGAGCCCAGCCGTTCGACGGCCTCCTTCAGGGCGTCCTCGTTGCGGCCGGTGATGCACACCCGGTCGCCGCGCGCCACCATCGCCTCGGCTATGCCGTAGCCGATGCCGCGGCTGGCGCCGGTGACGAGCGCGGCCTTGCCGCTGTCCGCTGCGATCTCTTTGGTCATGGGGTTCTGGGGCTCCTGATCAGTTGAGGGGGCCGCCGGCCACGTACATCACCTGGCCGGAGACGAACCCGGCCGCGTCTCCGGTGAAGAAGGCGACGGCGTTCGCGATGTCGTCCGGCTGTCCGACGCGCTGCACCGGGATCTGGCTCGCGGCGGCCTTCTGGAAGTCGTCGAAGCCCATGCCGACGCGCTCGGCGGTCGCGGCGGTCATGTCGGTGGCGATGAAGCCGGGCGCCACGGCGTTGGCGGTGACGCCGAACTTGCCCAGCTCGATGGCGAGGGTCTTGGTGAAGCCCTGCATACCAGCCTTGGCGGCGGAGTAGTTGACCTGGCCGCGGTTGCCCAGCGCCGAGCTGCTGGAGAGGTTGACGATGCGTCCGAACCCGGCGTCCACCATGTGCTTCTGACAGGCGCGCGACATCAGGAACGCGCCCCGAAGGTGCACGTTCATGACCGTGTCCCAGTCGGACTCGCTCATCTTGAAGAGGAGGTTGTCGCGGAGCACACCGGCGTTGTTCACCAGGATCGTCGGCGCGCCCAGCTCCTCGGCGACCCGCCCGACCGCGGCCTCCACCTGCCCCGCGTCGGACACGTCGCAGCCCACGGCGACGGCCTTGCCTCCCGCCGCGGTGATCTTCTCCACGGTGTCCGCGCAGGACGCCTCGTCGAGGTCGAGCACGGCGACGGCACGGCCCTCCCCGGCCAGTCGCACGGCGGTCGCCGCGCCGATGCCGCGGGCCCCGCCCGTCACGATGGCGACGCGCTGCTCGTTGGTGGACATGCGGGTTCTCCTCGCCTCGGGTGGCGGCTCACCGTTCCGGAGGCCGGGGCCGGTGAGCAACCGCTTAGTCTCTTCAGTGGACGAGACGCTATGAGGCCCGCCGCCCACTGTCAACGACCCGCTGTGATGCCCTTGCTCACCCTCGCCCGTCAGCGCACGAGCAGGTCGAGCAGCCGCTCGACCTCCGCCTCCGCGTCCGTGGTCAGCCCGGTGTGCACGGGCCCCGGCTGGACGACCGTGGAGCGCGGCGCGACCAGCCAGCGGAACCGCCGCCCGGGCTCGTCACCAGCCGCCTGACCGGCCCCCTCTCCCCCACGGCAGACGCCCTCCACCGCGTGCAGCGCGGCCCGTACGCCCGCTACGTCCGCCGACGGGTCGAGCGCGAGCAGCCGCGTCTCGTCCAGATGGGTGCGGGCCGCCACGAAGGACGTCGCGCGGCAGTAGACGACGACGCCCGCGTTGATCAGCTCACCCCGCTCCACCCGGGGGACGACCCGCACCAGGGCGTACTCGAACACATCCCGGCCATGGTGCAGCCCGCTCACGTCGCTGCCTTTCCGTCGACCCATACGCGCAGCCAGTCAGGAGCCTTCGACGGCCCGTCACCGGAACGCTCCCCGAGCGTGATCCTTTCACCGACGCCCGCGGCCCGCTCCAGCAGCACGCGCACATAGGCGCGGCGCACCGCGTCCGGGCTGTCGAAGCCGGGCTCGTCGGTCAGCCACTCATCGGGCACATCGGCGGTGACCTCGGTCAGCAGCTCCTCGGTGACCCGCGGCGCGAGTGCCGCCGCGGCGGCGGCCACATCGGGGGCGAAGGGGGCGAGGACGTGGTCGGAGGCGTCGTACGGCTTGGTGGCGGCCGCGTCCAGGCCGCGCCAGCTGTGGTGCCAGATCATCGTGGCGCCGTGGTCGATGAGCCACAGTTTGCCGTGCCACACCAGCAGGTTGGGGTTGCGCCAGGACCGGTCCACGTTGCCGACGAGCGCGTCGAACCACACCACCTGCCCGGCCTCCGCCGCGCCCACTTCGAAGGCCAGCGGATCGAAGCCGAGCGATCCGGGCAGATAGTCCATGCCCAGGTTGAGCCCGCCGCTGGCCTTCAGCAGCTCCTGCACTTCTTCGTCCGGCTCGCCCTTGCCGATCACCGGGTCGAGCCACATCCGCGCCAGCTCCGGGACGCGCAAGCCGAGGCGGCGGGCCAGCTGTCCGCAGATGACCTCGGCGACGAGGGTCTTCCGGCCCTGGCCCGCGCCGATGAATTTCATGACGTATGTGCCGAGATCGTCGGCCTCGACGATGCCGGGGAGCGACCCGCCCTCACGCAAGGGCGTGACATAGCGGGTAGCCGTGACTTCGGTCAGCATTTTCCCAGGTTATCCAACGGAAAGAGCCTCGGGCCGCGCGCTCATCGGCTGCTCATGGTGAGGGGAAGGCTGGTGGTACCCCGGATGAAGTTCGACCGCAGGCGCCGTACCGGGCCGGAGACCGTGAAGGACACCCGGCTGTCGGTCATGTGCCGTACCAGGATGCCCAGTTCGATCTGGGCCAGCATCGCACCGATGCAGCGATGGATGCCGACGCCGAACGACAGGTGCCGGTTCGGCGTGCGGGTGATGTCGAAGACGTCCGGATCGGGGAAGCGGGTCTCGTCGAAGTTCGCCGAGGCGTTCCACAGGGTCACGGTGTCGCCGTCCTGGATCAGCCGGTCGCCGACCTTGAATTCGCGGACGGCCTGGCGCATCACGTAGGCGTTGGTCGAACTCCAGCGGAGCATCTCGTTGACCGCGCTGTCCGCGAGTTCCGGGTCGGCTTGAAGACGTGCCTTCTGCTCAGGGTTCAGGTGCAGCGCGTGAATGCCCGCGCAGGCGGTGTACGAGGAGGTCTCGTTGCCGCCGACGGCGACGTTCATGCAGTTGAAGAGGATGTCCTCCTCCGGCCAGGGGCGTCCGTTCCGCCGGGCTCGCAGGAGCATGCTGACGAGGTCGTCCTTCGGGTTCTTCCTGCGGTCCGCCAGCAGTTCCGCGAAGAATTCGAAGATTTCGGCCTGGACCACCGCGAGCCCGATCCGTTCGTCCTCCCCGGGGTCGGCGAAGACCGGGTCCCGGAAGCCGATCATGCGGCGGGTCATGCCGATGAGCTCATGGGCGTCGGTGTGGGAGACGCCCATCATGGCCATGATGGCTCCGGCCGGGAGTTCGGTGGCGATGTCGGTGGCGAAGTCACAGCCGCCGTCGGCCACGGCGCGGCGCACCGCGGTGTCCACCAGGGTGGTCACCTGTTGGGCGATCCGTCGCAGCATCGCGTTGCTGAAGGCACGGTGCATCTGCTGGCGGATGTGGCGCTGACGCGGGAGGTCGGAGGCCACGAGCATCCGGCCGGCGGACGGGTCGGCGGCGCTGCGGAAGGATCCGCCCAGCATGGGTCCGCCCTCGGAGCTGAGCGAGGTGTGATCGTTGTACGCCGCCTCGACGTCCGCGTACCTGGTGAGCGCCCAGAAGCCACCGCCGCCTGCGAGCGGGTGCCAGTGCACCGGGTCGTTCTCCCGCAGTCGCCGGAACAGGGGCCAGGCGTCCTCGCCGAGGAACAGTTCGGGGTCGGTGAGGTCGATCGTGGGAGTCGTCATGGGAGTCATACGAGATCGTCCTCCTTCTCGGACGGCACGGGACCGGCTTTGGAGCGGACCAGATCGGCAAGCGCCCCCAGCTGACTGGTCACCAGGATTTCCCGGTTGCTCACCTCCACCCCCAGTTCCTTGACGATCCGCCGCCGGAGCCGGAACGCCTGGAGGGAGTTGCCGCCCAGGGCGAAGAAGTCGTCGGTGAGGCCGACCTCGTCCACCGAGATCAGGTCCTTCCAGAGGTCGGCGAGCCGGATCTCCACCGGATCACTCGGTGCCACCCGGTCGGCGCGGTGCTTCTGGTGTTCCGTCACGATCTCGCTCAGCCGTCCCAGGTCCCGCTTGCCGCGGTCGTTGGAGGGGATCTCCGGGATGCTGATGAAGGCGCTGGGAACCATGTACTCGGGCATCGAGGACGCGGCCGCTTCGCGCAGGTCGGCGAAGGAACTGTCGCCGTACAGCACCACGAGTGCGGCGAGATAGCGGTCGACGCCCTCTCCGCCCACGACCACGGCCACATCACGCACCTGGTGATGGCGGGCCAGCTGGCGTTCGACCTCCCTCGGCTCGATCCGGTAGCCGCGCACCTTGACCTGGTCGTCCGTCCTGCCGACATAGCGCAGCAGCCCGTCCTCGCCGCGTACCGCCAGATCCCCGGTGGCGTACAGCCGGCCGCCCGGAGTGCCGTGGGGATCGGGCAGGAACCGCTCCGCCGTCAGTCCCGGCTGGCCGTGGTAGCCACGGGCCACGCCCGGCCCCCCGATGTGGAGTTGCCCGGCGGAACCCGGTGCCACCTCGTCCAGGTCGTCGTCCAGGACGTACAGGCCGATCCCTTCCAGCGCGCGGCCGATCGGCACGCTGCCGTCGTGGTCCGCGTCGGTGACCGGGTGGGCCGAGCAGGCGGTGGCCGCCTCGGTGGGGCCGTACAGATTGACCAGTTGCCCGGTGAAGCCCGCCGCGAGCAGGTCACGGCACGCGCCCGGCGACACCACGTCGCCGCCGGTGGCGAGTATCCGGAGCGAGGAGAAGGTCTCCGGCTGTTCATGGGCCAGGTGGTTGAAGGCCAGCGTCGGTACGAGCATGGCGGTGATCCGGCGCTGCTTCAGCGCGCGCCGCATGTCACCGCTGATCAGGTCCGGCACGGTGGGCAGGGTCACCACCTCGGCGCCTGCCGCGAAGGCGCACCAGGTCTCCCAGTGGAAGGCGTCGAAGGCGAGGTTGGAGACATGCCCGACCCGGTCCTGCGGAGTGAGCGCGGGCAGCGTCGGGTTCTCGGCGAACTGGACCAGGTTGCGGTGTTCCAGGAGCACCGCCTTCGGCGTTCCCGTGGATCCGGAGGTGAACAGCACACTCGCGGCCTGCCGGGGGGTGGCCGCGGTGGCGGGTCCGGGCTTCGGATCGGCGTGGTCGCCCGCCGAGTACGTCATGACCCGTGCCGTGGCCAGACCGTCCAGCCGGTCCGCCATCTCCGGGTCGGTGATCACCACAGCGGCGCCGCTGCGGTCGATCAGCAGCCGCAGCCGGTCGTCGGGAGCCGCCGGGTCCAGCGGCACATACGCGGCCCCGGTCTTGAGGGCGGCCAGCAGGACGACGAAGGGGGCGACCCCACGGGGCAGCAGGTAGGCGATGTGGTCGCCGGGGCGGACGCCGCGGGCGAGGAGCGCCTGGGCGAGCCCGTCCGAGTGCCGGTGGAGGGTGGTGTAGGTGTAGGTGAGCTCGCCGTCGGAGACCGCGGGCCTGGCCGGATGGCGTTGCACCGTACGGCTGAAGAGTTCCAGCAGGGTGCCCTCGTTGCCGTCCGGCGGTGTGAGGGCTGCGGAGGGCCGTTCGCGGCCGCGCCGGTCGGCCTCCGACAGGCAGGAGGTGTGGCTGCCCTGATGGCCGGCCGGCCGCCAGCCCCGTGGGACCGGCCGGGTCACGGGCCAGACGCTGAGGTCGCCCTCGGTGTTCTCGACCAGCGTGTGGCTCGCGGCGCCGCTGTCAGACATGGGCGTTCTCTCCTGCTCGGTGGGGGGATACCGTCGGCACGTGCGCCGACAGGGGCGGGGCGTCGACGACCCGGATCCGGAACTCCTCCGCCATACGGAGGAATCCGGGGCGCCACCGCAGGTTCTCCGGTTCCGTGGCGAGGGCTACCGTTGCGTAGCGTCGCAGCAGGGTTCCGACGGCGCACTCCGCCTCGATCTTGGCCAGCCTGGCTCCGAGGCAGTAGTGGATGCCGTGTCCGAAGCCCAGATGGGTGGCTTCGGGTGACCGGGTGATGTCGAAGCGGTCCGGGTCGCTGAATGCCCGCGGGTCGCGGTTGGCGGCGGCGGTGGCGATGACGACGGACGAGCCCTTGGGGATGGTCACCCCGCCGATCTCGATGTCCTCCAGGGCGACCCTGTTGATGCCCGGGTTGATCGGCCCGTCGTAGCGCATCACCTCGTCCGTCATGGCGGACAGCAGCCCGTGGTCGGCGCGCAGGGCAGTCATCTGCGCAGGGTTCAGGTGCAGGGCGAGGACGGCGTTGATGATCAACTGAACCGTGGTCTCGTGCCCGGCGAAGATCATCAGACCGGCCATCGCGACCAGTTCCTCCTCGGAGAGCCGGCCGCCCTCCTCGGTGGAGTGGATGAGATCGCTGAGCATGTCGTCGCGGGGATCCGCGCGCTTGTCGGCCAGCAGTTGCCGCAGATAGCCGTCGAAGGCTTCCAGATTCCGGATGGTCTCACGGGCCCAGTCGTCGTCGTCCATGAAGCCCGCGAGCACCGCGGCCGCGCCGCGGAACACCTCGACGCCGTCCGCCGGGACACCCAGCAGGGCGCACACCATGCGGATCGAGAGCGGGTAGGCGAGCGCCTCCAGCAGGTCGAACTCGTCCTGCCCGGCCACCGCGTCCAGCAGGGTGTCGGTGACGTCCTGGACCATGGGCCGCAGCGCCTCCATGCGCTTGGCGCTGAACGCCCTGACGACCAGCTTGCGCAGCCGGGTGTGGTCGGGCGGGTCGAGGTTGGCCATCGCCCGGCCCTGTACGGCCTCGGCTCGCTCGATCGCCTCGGCCACCAGGCCGGTGTCCGGCCCCCGGGGGTTCTCGCGCCGGCCCATGACGGCGAAGAGGTCGTTGCTGAACCGGAGGTCGTTCAGCGCCGCCAGTGCCTCGTCGTAGCGGGTGATCAGCCAGCGTGGCCGTCCCAGGCCGTCGAGGAACTCGGCCTGCTGGACCGGGGCTTCCTCCCGCATGCGGTGCAGCAGCGGGAAGGGGTCGTCGTTGAAGGTTTTCGGGTCGATCGTGACCATCAGGGGTTCTCTTTCCGCGTCAGGGGGTCGTGCTGCCGCAGGGCCCGGTTGAGATGTCCGGCGAGGTCCGGGGCGTTGCGGCGGTCCATCACGGTCCAGTGGTCACCGGCGACCGATCGCACCTCCACGGCGGTGTAGAGGCTGCTCAGGTCACGGTGGAGCCGCAGGCGGGTGCGCTCGTTCACCCCGGCCTTGAGGATGACGGCGGGGCAGCGGACCGGTCGGGGGACGTAGCGGAACATCGCGTCGATGCTGCGGTTGTGCACGGAGACGAAGTTGGTGGCCGTCTTCTCGTGCCGTCCGGTCCTGGCCCGCTGCCTGCGCCAGCGGGTCACGTCCGCGATACGGAGTATCCGGTCGCCCGGCTCCGAGCCGTTCGTGCCCGTCGTCGGCTGCGCGCCGCCGAGCCCGAACACCGCCTGGGTCTTGTAGACCAGGCCGCCGAGAAGGAAGCTGGGCCGGGTGACCATGGGCATTCCGCCGGTGTTCGGGAGGTATCCGTCCACCCCGGTCAGCAGGGCGACTTCCCCGCCGTCGGCGATGATCTGACGGGCGATCTCGTGGCTGAGCATCATGCCGAACGACCATCCGCCGAGCAGATAGGGGCCGTCCGGCTGGATGCTCCGGATCAGCTCGACATGGTGGTGCGCGATGTCCCGCAGTCGGCTCAGCGGCGCGCGTCCGTCGTGCAGACCTGGGGTCTCCAGACCGTAGAAGGGGCGGTCGCCGACGTGTTCGGCGAGTCCGCGGTAGCACAGCGCACTGCCCGCGGCCGGGGCGGAGAAGAAGAGCGGGGTGCCCTGTCCTGTGTCGTTCAGCACCATGAGGTTCGGTGCGCCGGACGCTGTGGTGGCGGCCGGAGCCGGCCGGTGCGGTGCGCTCGGTTGCCGTGTCCGGTGCGGCGGCCGGTGCTGTTCCGGCCGCGGGCCCGGTACGGAGCCGACCAGGCCTGCGAGGTATCCGTAGGTCGGGTTGCGGGTGAAGTCGGACATCGGCACCTGGACCCCGCACACGTCCCGCACCCGGGCCAGCAGATGGACCGCGGCGAGCGACTCGCCCCCGAGGGCGAAGAAGTCGTCCTCGGGCCGGGCCTGCGGCACACCCAGTTCGTGACGCCACAACTCGTCCAGCGCGGCGGTGGTCCCGCCCGGGCCGTCGTCCGCCGGGGCGGGCTCCGCCGCCTCGGGAGCCGGGGCCGTCGGCGGGGTCTCTTCCGGGCGGGGGGTGTCGGCCGGGGCCGGGGGCGCGGGCCGCAGGGCTTCCGGTACGTCGGTCGGGGCCATGGCCGGGGTGGCGGAGGCCGGGACGGCGTCCGGAAGCTCCGGTGGCCGCAACCGGACCGTGCGCGGCAGCCAGGGCTGGCCCAGGGTCCGGGGCAGCTCGCCGAGCACCGCGGAGCCGAACCGGTCGGCATGCAGATGGGTCCAGTCCGCGTCCGCCGGGGAGTCCAGCAGGGCGCGGGTCGCCCCGTCCAGCGGGCCGGTGCTCAGCAGCACGCCCGGGGTGGCCGCGAGCGGTCCCTCGGAACGCAGCGACTTCCAGCGGGCGGTGGCGTCGAGTGCCGCCCGCTCGTCGGGCGAGCGCAGCACGGACAGCACGAGGTCCGCGTCGGGGGCGGGCGGCGTGGCGGGGTCCTGGTCCGCCGTGGGGGACGGCGCCGCGATCATCAGCGTATGGTCCGAGGGGGTGCCGTCCGGGACCACGGTGATCTCCGACAGCCCCGACTCCGCGAGGGCCCGCTGCCAGGTCGCCCGGTCCAGGACGATCGAGGTGCTCCGCATGTCGTCGTCGAAGTCCCACCAGCCCGGCGCCAGTCCCCACAGCAGATGGCTCCAGCGCGTCACCTCGGTGACCTCCACGAGGGAGAGCGCACCGGCCGGTGACAGCAGGTTCCGCAGGTGTCCCAGGGCGGTGTGCACCGAGGGTGCGACATGGATGACGTTGTACGCGATGATCAGGTCGAAGCTGCCCGCGGCGAGTCCCTGTTCCACCGGGTCGCGGGTCATGTCGTAGGTGGAGAAGCGCATGCCGCCGATGCCGTTGGTACGGGCGTAGTTGGCGGCCCTGCGCACCAGCAGCGTGCTGATGTCGGTGAAGTGGTAGTCGACGTTGTCCCGGTCCTGCCAGCCTTCGAGCAGCTGCCAGGTGAACAGGCCGTGTCCGCCGCCGACCTCCAGGATGCGCAGCGGGCGGTCGCCCCAGGTCCGGTGGAGCGAACGGATCGTCTCCTGGAGGGCGTTCAGGCAGAACCCGCCGTCGTAGATCTCCAGCCGGTTGTCCGGCAGCCAGGAGCGCAGCATGCTGTCGTCACCGTCGGGCCAGAGCACCGCGACCGGTTCCTTCTCGCCGTCGAAGACCGCGGGCAGTTCGGCGGCGATGCGCTCGAGCAGCCGGTGCAGACCGTCCACCTCGCCGAGACCGGCGCCCGCTGCCAGCAGTTCCTGCGGACCGGTGACGACCCGGTAGCCGTCGTCTTGGCCGCTGCCCGCCGGTTCGGGCCGCAGGATGTCTTCCTCGACGAGGGAACGCAGCAGGAAGTCCATGAAACGGGGCAGCCGTTCACCGGCGTTGAGCCGACGGCGCAGTTCGGCACCGGCGATCCGGTCCCCCACGCGCAGTCCTGCGCGGTCCAGGACGAAACGGGCGATGAGACCGCCGCAGTAGCGGTCGACCGCGGCCGTCAGCTCGGGCCGCTGGGAGAGCCTGGCGGTGCCGGGCCGCCAGGTCTGCGCGGCCGCGACCGCGCCGGGGGACGGCCGCGCGGGCAGGGGCCCACCGCCGAGCAGGGCTTCGACCCTGACCCCCGCCGAGGCGAGGTCCGCTGCGAGCACGGTGGCGTCGGGGTCGTCGGTGACCAGCGCCACCCGGGGCGTGTCGGTCACCGGTTCGACGGGCACCGGCTGGGACAGCAGGGCCCACCAGCCGCCGCCCCGCCAGGCGTAGCGGGTGGCCCCCGGCCGGGGGGCGGGGAGCCAGTCCGGGCGGCCTGCGGGGCCGATGTCCAGGAGCGTGGTCCGGTCCCCGGCGGCCTCCCGGTGACCGAGCCATTCGGCGGCCGCCGACCGGATGCCGGCCGGTCCCGTGCTGTCGTCCAGGACGTCGAACACTCCCCTGCCCAGCAGCAGCAGATGGACTCCGGCGGTACGGGCCCGGTCGGCGAGTGCGGTCGGCGCGGTCCAGTCGTCGTCGTCCGGCAGTTCGGCGACGACGACGGGCGCGGTGAGCCCGGTGAGCCGGTCGTCCGTGACCGGCAGGCCCAGTTCGGCGGCGAGTGTTTCGCCGATCGCCGCGGCGCCGTTCGCGGACAGCCGCCTGGAGACCGATGTCCAGGCGTCCGTGGTCAGGGCCGGGTGGGACTCCGCGGCGGGGGACACGTGCTCGGGGCCGGGGTGTCCGGGGCCTTCGGGGGTGACGGCGGTACCGGCCGCGGGTGCGGGCCGGGCGGGCAGCGGCTTCGGCTCGTAGGGGTGCGCGGGCAGTTCGGTGATGGTGGGCTCGTCCGCGTCCAGCAGCCCGGCCAGGTCGACCTCGACTCCGTGCTCCCAGAGGACGGCGCAGAGTTCCAGGACGCTTTCGGTTTCCTGGTCGGCGGCCCTTCCCAGGGCCGGGACGGCCGGGGTGGCGGTGTCCCAGCCGGGGTGCATCCGTACGGCGCGCAGCGTGCTCTGCCCGGGACCGAGTTCGACGACGAGGTCGCTGGGAGTGTCCAGGAGCGTGCCGATGGCGCGGTGGAGCTGGACGGTGCCGTGCAGGTGGCCCGCCCAGTGGCCGGGGTCGGTGAACTGCCCGGGTTTCACCGGCTCGCCGGTGAGGGTGGAGACGACGACGGTGTCCCCGGTGTCCGTGGTGCCCGTGGGGGTGGCGGCCGCCTGGGCCCGCAGTTCCTCGGCGGGGCCGTCCATCATCGGCGAGTGCGAGGCCCGGTCGATGTCCAGGAGCCGGCAGGACCAGCCCTCGGCGACCCAGGTCTCGTACGCCTTGACCACCGGTTCCGGCTCGCCGGACAGCACAAGCTGGTGGGGCGCGTCGATGGCGAGGGTGACGCCGTCCGGCACCCGGAGGTCCTTGCCCGGCTGCCGTACGACGGCGACCATCCGGCCGGGGGCGGCGGACAGCATCGCCCGGCCCCGCGAGGAGACCAGGGCCAGCGCGTCCGGGAGGCTCCAGACCCCGGCGAGGGCGGCGACGACGTACTCGCCGACGCTGTTGCCCATCATCGCCGCGGGCCGCACTCCCCAGGCGCGCAGCTGACTGCCCAGCGCGTATCCGAGGGTGAACAGGGCGAGCTGCTGGAAGGTGATGTCCTCGACGGGGGCGGGACGGCCGGTGACCAGGGCCGCCAGATCGATGCCGTAGCGCTCCAGGACGATGTGCGCGGCCTCGTCGAACACCCTGCGGAATTCGGGCAGGAGCCGGTGGGCGGCGGCTCCGGCGCCCTGGTAGAGGGTGCCGTGGCCGGGGAAGACGAAGGAGACGGCGGGGGTGGTGCCGTCGTACCGGACCGGCTCGCGCGGGGGTGTGCGCAAGGCGGCGGCGAGTGCGTCCCGGTCGGCGGCGACGACCGTCGTGCGGTGGGGCAGCCTGCGCCGCCCTTCGGCCAGGGTGAAGGCCACGTCGCCGAGGCCGTCCCCGGAGGAGCCGGTACCGGACACGGTGGACGACGCGGGGGCGGGCGCGGCGATCACGTCGGCGACCGAGGTACGCAGTTTCTCCAGCGCCCAGGGGCTGTTCGCGGACAGCGGGAAGATCCGGGGCCGGACGGACTGCGCGGGCCGGACGGAGCGTGGCGCGCTCTCCAGGACCACATGGGCGTTGGTGCCGCCGATGCCGAAGGAGCTGACACCGGCGAGCAACGGCCCCTCGGTGTCCCACGGCTGTACCTCGGTGGCGATCCGGAAGGGGCTCTCCGACAGGTTCAGGTCCGGGTTGGGCGACCGGTAGTGCACCGTCGGGGCGATCTCCCGGTGGCGGAGCTGGAGCACGGTCTTGATCAGTCCGGCGACCCCGGCGGCCGCGCCGGTGTGGCCGATGTTGCTCTTCACCGCGCCCAGCCAGGTGGTGCCCGCGCGGTCGGTGCTTGCCCGGAAGGCCGAGGTGAGTGCCGCCACCTCGATCGGGTCGCCGACCCTGGTCGCGGTGCCGTGCGCCTCGACGCAGCCGACGTCGGCGGGGTCGACCCCCGCCCGGCCCAGGGCCAGCCGGATGACGTCCCGCTGCCCGGTGACCGACGGTGCCGTGTAGCCGACCTTGGCCCCGCCGTCGTTGTTGAGCGCCCAGCCGCGGATCACCGCGAGGACCCGGTCCCCGTCCGCCAGCGCGTCCTCCAGGCGGCGCAGTACGACCACCCCGGCCCCGCTGCTCGGCACGGTGCCGCAGCCGTCGGCGTCGAAGGGACGGCAGTGCCCGTCCGGGGACATGATGTGGCCCTCGCTGTACTGGTAGCCCGTCCACTGGGGCAGCCGCAGCGACACTCCCCCGGCCAGGGCCACGTCGCAGTCCTGCGACAGGAGGCTGTTGCACGCCTGGTGGATGGCGACCAGGGAGGTGGAGCAGGCGGTCTGCACCGCCATCGCGGGGCCGCGCAGCCCCAGCTTGTAGGCGACCCTGGTGGCGACGAAGTCCTTCTCCACCCCGATCACCCGGCTCAGCAGTTCCCCGTCGCCGGACGCCTGGTCAGGGGTGATGTCGCTTCCGGCGTAGACACCGATCCAGCCGTTCAGCCGGACCGGGTCGATACCGGCGTCGTCGAGGGCGGTGGACGCCACTTCCAGGAACACGCGCTGCTGCGGATCGATGGTGGCGGCCTCGGCCGGGGTGTAGCCGAAGAAGGAGTGGTCGAACCGGTCACCGCCGTCGATGGTGCCGCGCACGGGGATGTAGTCGGGGTGCCGGCTCAGCTCGGGGTCCACCCCGGCCGCGAGGGACTGCTCCGCGGTGAACCGGGTCAGTCCTTCCCGGCCCGCCCTGAGATCCGCCCAGAAACCGGGGATGTCCGTGGACCCGGGCATGCGCGCGGCCATGCCGGTGACCGCGATCTGCTGATGCGTCGTCATGAGTTGCGGTTCCTCCGGGGAGTTCCGTGGACGGCGGGCGACTGCCGCGGCTCGGGGGATCGCCAGCGGGCGGCCCGTGCGGCGATGTCGTCACGGGCGGCCGGCGGGGACGCTGCCGCGCCGTCGCTTGCGGGTGCGAGGAAGCGGGCCAGCTGACGTACCGTCGGGAATTCGAAGAGCCGGTGTACGGGGATCTCCCGGTCCAGTTCCTTCTGCAGACGGTCGTGCAGGGTGGCCAGCTTCAGGGAGTTGCCGCCCAGGTCGAAGAAGTTGTCCGCGGCCCCGACCCGTTCGATGTCCAGCACGGCCGCCCAGACGGCGGCGATCCGCCGTTCCAGGCGGTCAGATGGCTCCACCCAGTTCCGCGCGCCCGCCAGGTCGTCACGGCCGGGCCGGGGCAGCCGGGCCACGTCGACCTTCCCGTGCGCGGTCGTGGGCAGTTCGTCGAGCCACATCAGGGCATCGGGCACCAGATGGGCCGGTACGCGGGCGCCGAGCCCGTCCAGGACACGCCGGCTGTCCCGGCCGCCCGGGGCGGCGGGCACCACATGGGCGACCAGGGTCGTCGCGTCGCCCGAGACGTAGGCGCGCTGCACCAGGGGGTCGGCGAGCAGTCCCGCCTCGACCTCCTGGGGTTCGATCCGGTGACCGCGCACCTTGAGCTGACGGTCCATGCGGCCGAGGAACTCCAGTGTTCCGTCCTCGCGCCAGCGGGCCCGGTCACCGGTCCGGTAGACGGGGCCCGGGGCCCCGTCGGGGCCGGCCGGCAGGAACCGCTCCCGGGTCAGCTCCGGGTTGCCCCGGTACTCCAGGGCGATGCCGACCCCGCCGATGAGCAGCTCGCCGATCACTCCGGGCGGGCAGCGGCGCCCGGCCGGGTCCACGACGTACACCGACTTGCCGGTGATCGGGCGGCCGACGATGTTCAGCGGCGCGTCCTCGGGCGTCGGGCCGGGCTGCCAGGTGGCGACCACACTGCCTTCGGTGGGCCCGTAGTTGTTGGCGACCCGGTAGCCGAGTCCGTCGGGCGGGCGCCGGGTCTGGGCCGCGGCGGCGAACAGCATCCAGCGCAGTGCGGGAAGGTCCGCTCCGGTGCCCCAGACCGCCTCGGCGACCGGAGTGGACAGATAGGTCATGGTGATCCGCCGCTCGGCGAGCCACGGTGCCAGCTCGGGCACCACCACGCGCTTCTCGTGGGCCACCACACAGGCTCCGGCGGCCAGATAGGGCCAGATCTCCCACTGGGTGGCGTCGAAGCCCACGCTGGACAGATGGCTCGCCCGGTCCGCGGGCGTCACGTCGTACGCCTCGGCGTGCCACAGGGCGAGCTGGGCCAGGCCGTGGTGGTTGAGTACCGCGCCCTTGGGCCGTCCGGTCGTCCCCGAGGTGTAGAGCACGTAGGCGGGCGCGTCGGGGGCGGGGGTGTGCGGCTCGGGCGCCGCGGTGTCCTTCTCGTACGCGGACGGGTCGCCGACATCCAGGACCGGGACACGCCCGGTGTCGGGGCGCCGGTCAGGGCCCGTGATGACGGCACCGGCCGCGACGTCCTGAAGGGTCAGCCGGATGCGTTCGTCCGGGTAGTCCGGGTCGATCGGGCAGAACGCGCACCCGGCGTACCAGGTGGCGAGCATGGCCGTCACCAGGTCCTCGCCGCGGCCCAGGACGATGGCCACGATCGGCTCGCGTCCCTCGACTGCGGTCCGGACGCGGGCGGACAACCGCAGGGCGCGGGTGTGCAGTTCGCCGTAGCTGAGCACGCCCCGGGAGGATTCGACGGCCGGTGCGCCGGGCCGCTCGGAGATCCGTTCGGCGAGCAGCGCGGGCAGTGTGGTGGGCGGCGCGGCCGGTGCGCCCTCCTCGAACGTGATGATCCGCCGGTGCTCGTCGGGGCCGGTCAGCGGGACCGCGTCGACGCGCTGTGACGGCGGGCCGCAGAGTGCCTCCAGCGTCCGGCCCAGCAGCCCGGCGAAGGCCCGGGAGGCTTCGGCGGGGATACGGTCGCCCCGGTGGGCGATGTTTCCGGTGAACCGTCCGTCGTCCTCGTGGAAGGTCACGGTCAGGGCGAACTTCGCGAGATGGTCCGCCTCCGGGTCCTCGAAGGCGTACGGGGTCACCTGGCCGGGACCCACCGGCACCGGGGCCACCGGCTCCGCCTCCACCACGAGCATGACCTCGACGTACGGGCTCCAGCCGGGGCGGCGCGGCGGGTTGAGGCGCTCCACCACGTCCTCGAACGGGACCTCCTGGTGGTCGATCGCGTCGAGGACGGTGTCCCGCAGCCGGCCGAGGAGTTCGCCGACGGTCTCGCCCTGCCGGGTCGTGGACCGCAGTACGGCGGTGTTCAGCAGCGGCCCGATGACGTCCGCGTACTCCTCGTGCAGCCGTCCGGCGACCGGTGTTCCGAAGGTCACGTCGTCCTGGCCGGTCCAGCCGTGCAGTGCGGCGGCGAGCGCGGCCGCGAAGACCATGGCCGGGCTCACCCCGTGCCGCCTCCCCAATTCCGCAAGATGCTGCGGAAGTTCAGGGGGCATGGGCACGGGGGTCAGGCCGTTCGGCCCGGGGGCGGGGGGCGGTTCGAAACCGGGGTGGGCGGGGGCGCCGTCCAGTCGGTCGGCCCAGTGGCCGAGGCCCGCGGGGTCGGCCGGGCGGCCCAGCGCGTCCCGGTACTGCGGGCGCGGCGCGGGCGGCGGCCCGCCGGGGTCGAGCGACTGGGCGTAGCAGTCGGCGAGTTCGCGCAGGAAGGGCTGGGCGGAGCCGCCGTCCCAGACCAGATGGTGGGTGTTGAGCAGGAGGAGCTGTTCGTCACCCGGCAGGTCCAGCAGGGTGACGCGCAGGAGCCTGCCGGAGCCCGGGTCGACGGGTTCCCGGGCGGCGGCCCGCAGCCGCTTCGTCACCTCGCGGTCCCGGTCGTGCCCGGCGATCGCGGTCAGGTCCTGGTGGACGACCTCCGGCTGCCATGCGGCACCGGGTTCCTGCCACAGGGTGCCGTCACGCTGGACGAAGGCGGTCCTCAGGATCTCGTTGCGCTCGGTCATCCGGTGCATCGCCACGCGCAGGACGGCCGGGTCGAGGCGGCCTCGGACCCGCCACACCATCGGCACCTGGTAGAGGCCCCGTCCTTGGCCCTCGCCTTCGCCTCCGCCTTCGAGGAGCTGTTCGTCGAACCAGATCCGCTGCTGGAAGCCGGAGGCGGGCAGCGGTCCCCCGGACGCGACCGGCGGGGGCGCCGGTGCGGACGGCGGTCCGCCCACGAGCCGGTCGAAGGCGTCGGCGAAGTCCTGGAGCACCGGGTGCTCGAAGAGCATCCGCAGCGGCGGTACGTCCCCGCCGAGCCGCTTGGCGGTCTCCCGCAGCGTCCGGGCGGCGAGCAGGGAGTGGCCGCCGAGTTCGAAGAAGGACTGGTCGGCGCCCGGGCCGCGGACGTTCAGCAGGTCCGACCAGACCTCGGCCACCGCACGGGCCGTCGCGGTGCGCGGCGGGTCGGTGTCCTGGCCGGTCTCCAGCGGCGTTCCGGCCTCGCGCAGCCGCTTGGTGTCGATCTTCCCGTTGACCGTCAGGGGGAGGCTGTCCACGGTGCGGAACCGTGCCGGGAGCATGTAGTCCGGGAGGCGCACCGCGAGGTGGCCGCGGAGGGTCGCGGTGGTGGGCGGGCTGCCGTGCGGCACCAGGTACGCGACGAGTTGCTGGTCGCCGCCGGGCCCGGGTTCGGGCAGGACGACGGCGCCTTCGACCGCCGGATGGTCGAGCAGCCGGGCCTCGATCTCTCCGGGTTCGATCCGGTAGCCGCGTATCTTGACCTGCTGGTCGGCCCGTCCGACGTACTCGACGGTGCCGTCCGGCAGGCGGCGGGCCAGGTCACCGCTGCGGTACAGGGTTCCCTCGCCGAACGGGTTGGGGAGGAAGCGCTGCGCGGTCAGCTCGGGCCGGCCCAGGTATCCGTCGGCGATGCCGAGTCCGCCCACCCAGATCTCTCCCGTCTCGCCGGCCGCGAGCGGCTCCCGGTCGGGGCCGAGGATGAAGAGGCTGGTCGTCGGCAGGGGGACGCCGACGTTGCTGCGGCCGGTCTCGATGTCCCGGTCGGTGACCTCGCGGAAGGTGGTGTGGACGGTGACCTCGGTGATCCCGTACATGTTGACCAGGGTCGTGCGCGGGTGGCGGGCCGCGAAGCCGGCGAGGGAGCCGGGATCGAGTTTCTCGCCCGCGAAGATCACGTAACGCAGGGAGTCCAGCGGCGCCTGCCCCGTCCCGTGCACGGCGGTGAGCTGGGCGAAGGCGCTGGGGGTCTGGCTGAGTACGGTGACGTTCTCGGTGCGCAGCAGGGTCAGGAGGCGCTGCGGGTCCTGGGCGTCGTCGCTGCCGACCACCACCAGTCGTCCGCCGTGTGCGAGGCAGCCGAACATCTCCCAGACGGAGACGTCGAAGGCGTAGGAGTGGAACATCGTCCACACATCGCCGGGGCCGAAGTCGTAGGGCAGCCGGTCGTTGACCACCAGCCGCACCACATTGCGGTGGGTGATCACCACGCCCTTGGGGCGCCCGGTCGTACCGGAGGTGAAGATCACGTATGCGGGTGAGCCGGGGTCGGTCTCCGGGAGTTCCCCGTCCGGCGCGTCCCGTAGCCCGTCCAGCGCGAGCACCGTGCCGGTGAAGCCCGCGACGCCCCGGCGCCCGTCGGTGACCAGGCAGACCGCGGCGCTGTCCTCGAGGATCAGCTGATGGCGTTCCGCGGGCACCGCCACGTCCAGCGGTACGTACACCGCTCCGGCGAACAGGGTGCCGAGTACCGCTTCCACCTGTGCGATGCCGCGCGGCAGCAGCAGCCCCACCAGATCGCCGGGGCGCACGCCCCGGGCGGCGAGCCCCCGGGCGAGGGTGGCGGCGCGGTCGGCCAGCTCGGCGTAGGTCAGCCGCCGTGTGCCGTCCGAGACGGCGATCGCGTCCGGCGTGGCGGTCGCGCGTGCCCGCAGCAGCTCCGGCAGGGACACGTCCGGGAAGTCCGCGTCGGTGGCATTCCAGGCCAGTTCCCGCGCCAGCAGTTCCTCGGGGGACGGCCGGTCCCCGGCGGCGGTGGAGTCCGGGGCCGTCGCACCGACCGTGGCGTCGAGGTCCGCGATGAGTTCGGCCAGTGCCACCGGGTAGGCGGCGGCCAGCTGCTCCACGGTGGCGCGTCCGACGGCCCCCGCGGGGTCCTTCCAGATCATGCTGATGCCACGGGGGTCCTCCCGCAGCATCACGGTCAGCGTGTGGTCGGCGTAATCCTCCATGGCCAGCAGGCGCAGCACCGCGTGGCCGTCCGGGCCGGTCACCCGGACCGCGGTCAGATCGATCTCGTCCCGCGGCGGAGTGGGCCAGTACTGGAAGATGACCTGGCCTGCATGGGTGCGGGCTTGCTGCCCGGTGAGCCCGGCGGCGCGCAGCAGAGCGGGGTAGGGCAGGCTGCCGTGCCGGACGGCGTCGCGCAGATTGCCGTGGAGGTCCCGCAGGACCTGACGGTGGCTGATGCCGGTGGGCAGCCGGTGCCGCAGCGGCAGTACGTTGGAGAAGTAGCCGACGCGGTCGCGCAGTTCCCGGGTCCTGCCGTGGTACGGCGTGGGGACGATCAGGTCCTCCTGGCCGGTGCGGGCCCGGATGAGCAGGCAGAAGGCGGCGTACAGCGGGATCATCGGGTGCACCCTGGCGGCGGCGGCCGTCTTGTGGGCGGCCTCGATCAGTGCGGGGTCCAGGGCGACTTCGTGGAGCGTGGGTTCGCCGGGCCCGCCCGGCAGCTGGAGCGGCGCGGGCAGGTCCTCGCCCAGGGTCCGGCGCCAGTGTTCCCGGTGCTTCTCGCCCTCCGGGCCGTGGGTCAGCGCGTGCTGCCCGCGGGCGAACTCGGCGTGGACCGTGGAGTCCTCGGCCGGGCCGAGGTCCTTCCCGGCGTAGGCGTCCCGGAAAGCGGCGAGGAACGGGCCGCAGGCGCCGCCGTCGAAGACGATGTGGTGAACGTCGATCAGCAGGACCACGTAGTCGGGTCCGTGCACCAGCTGGATCTGGGCCAGCGGCCCCTGGCGCAGGTCGAATCGGGCGGCGCCGTGGCGGCTGACCAGCTCGGCCCGCGGGCTGTCCGTCCGTACTTCGGTGACCGGGATGGCGGGGGCGTCGTCCCAGCGCAGTTCGGTCTCGTTCCCGCTCTCCACGACCCTGCCGCGCAGCATCGGGAAGCGTTGCCCGAGCGACGTCGCCGCCGCGTGGACCCGCTGGAGGTCCAGCTCGCCCTCGTCGACCAGCATCGGCAGGTGGAGGATGTGGCTGGAGCGGTCCGGGTCGACCTGCCAGTGCACCCAGACGGCCTGCTGGTCGACGGAGAGCGGAAGCCGGTGGTCGTGGGTTTCCTTCGTCATCGCTCCTCCCCCGGGTGGGTGTCGGCGGTGGGCGGTATATCGGTGATCACGCCGGTGAGCAGGGAGGCGTACGTGTCGCCGCCGCTGAGCCAGGCGTCGCTCACGGCGGCGTGATCGGGTCCGGCCGTCTCGGGCTCGGCCTGCCGCCACAGTCCGGCGAGGCGGTCCCTGGCGTGTGCGCAGTGGACGGCCGCGAGGTCCTGGGCCTCGGTGCGGCCCTCGCGGTGGAGGCGTGCCGCCTTGGCCAGGACGACGGACATGGTCAGGATTTCGTCGGCGATCTGGCTGAACGCGATGAGGCGGTGCTGGTGTTCGTACAGTCCGGGCGCGGGATGGTCGGCGGCGAACTTCTCGCAGGCGGCGCCGAGTCGCCGGGTCTCGGCCGCGGCGAATCGCAGGTGGTCCGCGTTCGACGGGTCGAGTCCTTCGGTGCGCGGTTGTCGTGCGTCCTGTGAGGGGGCGGCCGGTTGTCCGGCACGGTCCGGTCCGTAATACGTGAACTGGCTCATGCGGGCGGCCCAGAACTGGAGCAGGAACGACACTCCCCCGGAGATCCGGAGGTTTCTGGCGTCCCGGTAGAAACGTTCCAGGGGAAGGGCAGGGGTGCCCCGCCGCGCTTTGCTGGGCGCTGTCTCGAACCCTTCTCCGGCCAGCAGGTCCATGGTGCGGTCGGCGGCCCGCCAGCAGATCTCCGCGCTGATCGCCTTGGTGACGTTCTGTTCGAATGCCACGTTGAGGCCGAGGTCGGGCTGGTCGGTGGGGAGCAGACTCCATTCGGCGAGCGCCTGGATGGCGAAGACGTCGGCCATGGTGGCGGAGACCATGTGCTGGATTTCCTCCCGGGCGCCCAGCGGGCGGCCGTCGACCGTGCGCCGGTTGAGGAAGTTCCGGGACCATTCCAGGCAGAGTTTGGAGATGGCGAGGGCAGGGGCGGTGATCAAATGCAGCCGGCCCCGGACCACGGCCATGGTGAGTTCCGGCGTGATGCGTACCTCGGTGTCCGGGTCGACCTCGACGATCATGCGTTCGCGTGGCACCCGGACGCCGTCCAGCACCAGTGCCGCGTTGGGGAAGCCCTTGACTCCCATGAACTCGTGGCGGGAACGGACGCTGAACCCCGGGTCGGAGGTCTCCACGAAGAACAGCCGGGGCCGGTCTTGCCCGTCCTCGTCCAGCATCGCCGAGACGGTCACGACGTCCGCGATGGGGCCGTTGCCGATGTGGATCTTCTCGCCGGTCAGAAGGAACGCTTCTCCGTCGTCGGTGCGGACGGCGCGGGTCTGCCGGGCGCTGTTCGAGGCTCCAGTGGGCTCCGTGTCGGCGGAGCCGGAGATGACGCCGTCCCACAGCCGCTGTTCGACGTAGGAGGACAGCTCGCCGGGCGGCAGCGCCCGCAGGTATGTTCCGGAGCCGACGGCCGTCTGGATCCCGAGGACCAGCGCGACCGGCACCGACCAGCTCGCCGCCGCCTGGACGACCCGGAAGGTGTTGTAGCTCGACAGCCCCAGGCCGTCGATGTCCGGGGAGTCCTGGAGATTCAGGAATCCATTGCGGCGCAGCTCCTCGAGCAGCCCTTCCGGGAGCTCCCGGGTGACGTCGACGGCGGTGGGGTTCACCCGGTTCTTCAGGATATCCGTCAGGCGTTCCACCGCCACGTCTCCCGCCTTTTCGTCAGCGGAATCCTGTGCCACGAAATCGCTTATCATGCCCCAATCGAACCGGCCTTGATAGATTCCCTCCAAGAAGCTTGGAAACCCGTGCCGATGAAATAGGTTAACCGTATTACTGTCACTCACTCCGGACCCCGCCTACGTGGATGACGCCTACTTCCAGGCCAATTGCACATGACCCTACTCAGAGATTTTCGAGCACTTCGTGTCCACCTATGCACACTCCTGGCGTTTAGAACGAGACAGGAGGGGAACGCGGGGTTCCGCTAAGCTTTCTTCACCATTCGGCCGACCAAACGGCACCGGTGGAGCGGGCGAGCGTCAGACCGCCGCGTTCTTCTCCTCCACCAGCTTCGCCATGTCGCCGATCGTGGGAGCGGCCAGCAGCTCGTCGTCAGTGATCGTGATGGCGAAATCCTTCTCCAGGATGATCGAGAGTTCGACGATGGACAGCGAATCCAGCTCGGCCTCCTCGACGGTGGCCTCCGGGGTGATCTTCTCGGGGACCGCTGCGAGTTTGCCGACCAGTACGTCTTTGAGCGTCTCGAACATGGGACAGCCCCATTCCTTCTGTGTAGGGGGTGGTTGGCGTCAGGCAGCGGGCAGCCCAGGCCAGGTGAGCGTGGCCGCGCCCCACGAGAGTCCGCCGCCGAACGCGGTGAGCAAGGTCCGGTGCCCCTCGGCGAGGCTGCCGTCCTCAGCCGCCTGGGCGAGCAGCAGCGGGATGGAGGCGGCACCGGTGTTACCGACCTGGGAGATGTTCGACAGCCGGTGCCCGGCCGGTATGGCCAGCTCGTCCGCGACGGTCTTGAGGATCCGGGCGTTGGCCTGGTGGGCGGCGAACCGGTCGACGTCCTCCAGACGCCAGTCGGCGGCCTCGACCGCGTGCCGCGATGCCGCCGACATCTGCTCCACGGCCTGCCGGAACGTGTGACGCCCCTCCATCTGGAAGAACTCTTCGCCCGGGCCGCCGGACCGGCTCCGGGAGCGCTGGCGTGACCCGCCGGCCGGCACCTGGATGAGGTGGGCGAACCTGCCGTCGCTGCCGAGGACCACGGGACCCACCGCACCGGGCTCGTCGGCCCGGCCCGCTCGCAGCACCAGGGCGCCCGCCCCGTCCGCGAAGATCACCGCCGTGGAACGGTCCTTCGGGTCGACGATGGTGGTGAAGGCGTCCGCCCCGATCAGCAGAACCTGCCGCGCCGCCCCTGAGGCGATCAGCCCCGCCCCTGTCGCCAGGCCGTAGAGAAAGCCCGCGCACACCGCCGAGATGTCGAAGGCCGGCACTCCCACCAGCCCGAGACGGGCCGCCACGTCCGGCGCGGTGGCCGGACAGGGCCGGTCGGGAGTGGTCGTGGCGAGCACGACCGCCCCGATGTCCGGATCGCCCGCGGATTCCAGCGCCCTCCGGCCCGCCTCGAACGCGAGATCCGAAGTGGCCATACCGGGGGAAATCACGTGCCGGGCGCTGATACCGGTACGGGTGCGGATCCACTCGTCCGATGTGTCGAGGCGGGCGGACAGATCGTCATTGGTGACAACGTCCGGAGGCACCCATCCGCCGACACCCGCCACCACCGCCGCCCGGCCTTTCTCCTGGTATCTCACCGGCACCGGCATGTACGAGCCTCCCTGGTCAAGCGGTCAGGAATCCAGGGAATTCTCACCGGCGAAACAATTCACCGACCGCTGCCGCTCATTCCCTGCTCCATTCACGCAGGACCCTACGCGGAGATTTCCGCGAAGTTCATGTCCACCTATGCACACTCCGAGCGTTTAGGAGCGAGACGGGAAGGGAAATACCCGCACGCGGAAAAGCCGGAGGGGCGGGCCCGATTCGGGCCCGCCCCTCCGGGACGGTGTGACGGAAGGCCGCCGGTCACAAGGTGACAGTGGGCCCCTCCGGCTGGCGCATCCGCTGCTCCACCACCAGACGGCTCAGTTCCTCGGTCTCCGCCGCGTCCATCCGCTCGTAGCCTTCCTCGGTGATCGACGCGACGATCGGGAAGATCCGCCGGGAGATGTCCGGGCCGCCGGTCGCCGAGTCGTCGTCCGCCGCGTCGTACAGCGCCTGGAGCGCGGCCAGCGCGGCTTCCCGGTGCGAGAGCCCAGGCCGGTAGAGCTTCTTCAACGCTCCCCGGGCATAGGGAGAACCGGACCCCACGCTGTAGAAGTCCTGCATCTCGTACGGTCCGCCGGTCACGTCATAGCTGAAGATCCGGCCTTCCTTGCCCTCCGGGGCACGCAGGTCGTACCCGGCGATGATGGGTATCACGGTGAGCCCCTGCATGGCCTGGCCGAGATGATTCCGGATCATGGTGGCCAGCCGGTTCGCCTTGCCGTCCAGGGTCATCGCCGTGCCCTCGACCTTTTCGAAGTGGGCCAGCTCGACCTGGTACAGCTTCACCATGTCCAGCGCGATCCCCACGGTTCCGGCGAATGCCACCGCCGTGTGTTCGTCCGCGGGGTACACCTTCTCCAGATCGCGCTGGGCGATGAGATTTCCCATCGTCGCGCGCCGGTCACCGGCCATCATCACGCCGTCCGCGTACGTGAGGGCCAGCACGGTGGTGCCGTGCGGGATCTGATCCTCCGTCAGTCTCGGGGTTCCGGCGGCACGCTGCCCGCTGCCAGGCATCAGGTCCGGTTCGTACCTCGCGATGAACTCCGTGAACGACGACGTTCCGGGGGTGAACAGCCAGGGCGTCAGCGGCTGCCCGCCGGTGGTCCCAGTCACTCAGCGTCCCCTCTCTGTAATGGATCGAAGATCTTCGGAACCTACCAAATATCCGATCAACGGAAACCCTCCGCAGCCAGCCCGCCGGTCAGCTCCCGAAGTCGGACGGCCGGTTCCGGCCTGTCGAAGAGATAGAAGTGACCACCGGGGAAACCCTCGTGGTCCGGTGCCCCAGCACACGACTCCGACCAGGCCAGCCGGTCCGCCTCGGCCAGGGTGAAGTCGTCCAGCCCGTACCAGACCAGGTGCGGGACGTTGGGCGGTGGACCGGGCGGCGGGGCGTAGGTATCGGCCAGGTGCAGATCATGCCCGAGCTGACTGACGGCGGCCTCCATGAAATCCGGATCCTCCAGGAACTCCGGGGCGGTGCCGCCGAACGTCCGCAGATCCTCCATGACGCTGGAGGCGGACCGCACAAGGAACGGAGCGGCGGGCATCGAAGCCTCTCCGGCGGCCACCAGCGGCCCCTTGGACGCTGAGACCACGAGGGTCTTGACCAGTGCCGCCCGGTCGGGCGAAAGCGCCGCGACAAGATTGTGCGCGAACAGGGCGCCGAGGCTGTGCCCGATCACCACGGTCGGCCGGTCGACCAGGCGGAGAAAGTCGGGAAGAAAACGCTCATACGCCGCATGAAAATCGGCGGCCGGCGCACTTTCCGACTCACCGAACCGACCACCGAGCTCAAAGAGGAATCCGCCACAGCCGTCCGGAAGGTCCTTCACCACCGGCAGAAACGAGGAGGCCGACCCCCCGGCATGATGGAAAGCGATCAGCCGGACCGGAGCATCGGACCCCGGAAGACTGTGGTACGTCATGGACATGGACACGGAACACATCACCCCTCGAGCCGGAGAAATATCCTGTCAGGTGGCCGGCGGCCACGTTCCGACCTTGAGCAGGCCAACCGAATAGGCCCTGGAGACCAACTCGGTCCGGTTGTCGGCCTGGAATTCTCTCATCAGTTCGCCCAGGTGGTACGAGATGCCGTTCTTGCTCATGTAGAGCTGGGATGCCAGTTTGGCGGTGGACAGACCACGCGCCACACCCTCGAGAACCCTGCGCCCCATCTCGCTCACCGTGGCCTTCTTGCCCCGGTCGCTCACGCTCTCCGCCAAGCTGCGGTCCGGCTGCCATAAAGCGAGCAGACCTGGGCCTCCCTCAAATCCGCCCACGGCCACACCCACCAGATTTCCGACAACACATCCCCCACTCCCCCGGACCATGGTGACTTCCTCGGTGAAGCGGATCCGCCGCCCCTCCAGGACTTCGGTCAACAAATAACCCAAACGCTCCTGCTCTCCCGGATGAAAGCCGTCGGAGAGACGCTCCCCGACGACCTTCCCCCTCGTTCCCGAGAAATAGTGAAGGAAACTGGGGCTCGCCCACAGAATTCCCTCCTCCGCATCAACCACAGCCATACTGATGCCGGATTGCATGAGCAGTGCCCTATGAAATGTTTCCACGTCGTTAACAGCTATAGGCACAACTACCCCTTCGATCGACTATGCCCAGAAACAGCGACGAGTGAACAGCAAACGAGCACTTGAAGGGTAAAGCGCCCGCAACGCCAACGCCGCGGGATCACGCCAGGCAGCACAATCGCGGGCATATGCCCGACCGTCGGGTCACCCGCCGCACCTGTGCCGCGCGTCACGGACAACCCAAAAAATCCCCACACTTTTCAACACTCAGCGAATCGGCATCCAACAAATGCGCAACGCCATCGGGGGACAGGACGGCTTTGTGGGCAGTTGCCGTTTATATCCATGACTTACGTGCAACCGCGAATTCCCCGCTCTGACTGGATCGCCACTACCTCGCCTACGGGGTTCGCCTGGATTTAACCTTCGATTCACGCGATGACTCGAAGGTTCCACTCACGCGAAGGCGATCTCTTCGCATCGGGTGACGCTCCGGCGGATCGAAGCGCGGTCGAGGCCGAGCAGGGCAGTGAGCCACATGCCGTTCCGGACGATGTCGATGTCGGCGGCCCGCTTGTTCGCCTCGGCCCGGGACAGCTCGGGACGGGCGGCACGGATCAGCGTCGCCAGGGCCCTGCGGTAGCGCTTCTGGGCCGTCGTGTTGATCTCCCCGAACACCGGGTGGGCCTGGGCGAGCGACCACAGCTGAAGGCGCAGGGAGAGGTACTCCGTGGTCAGGAACTCGGCGCGGGCGACACGGCGGAGGACCGCCCGGAGGTTCTCCTCCGGGGTCTTGGCCGGGTCGCCCGCGACCATGGCCATGTCCTGCCTCTCGATGCGGCGCAGGGCCGCGCAGATGAGCGTGTCCTTGTCGTCGTAGTAGTAGTTGACCAGGCCCAGCGAGACGCCCGCCTGCCGCGACACCGCGCCCATGCTGACGCCCGAGATCCCCTGTTGCGACAAGAGGGTGAGGACGGCATCCAGGATCTGCTCCTCCCGGCCGGCCTTCTTCTCCTGCTCCGCGGTCGTGTCGCTCACCCGCATGAGACTAGTCGCTGCCGCACCGGACCGTCCGCATTGAACGATCGTCCAGTCAGGTCTTGAACGATCGTCCAATCCGCGACCGGTCGCAGGGGCTGCGCGCCTTCTACAACGTCTGCAAGCACCGGGCGCACGAGCTCCTGTCGGGCGAGGGGACGACCCGCACCATCGTGTGCCCGTACCACGCGTGGACGTACGGCCTGAGCAGTGCCCTGGTGAGGGCGCGGCAGACGGACCGGATGGACACCTTCGACAGGTCTCGGATCTGCCTCGACCGGATCCAGGTCGAGGAGTTCTGCGGCTTCGTCTACGTCAACCTCGACCCGGCCGCCCGGCCCCTGGCGGAACAGGCTCCCGACCTCGCCGCCGAGATCACCGAGCGGGCACCGGACATCGCCGGGCTCACCCACGCCAAGCGCCTGCACTACGACGTCAGGACCAACTGGAAGAACGTCATCGACAACTTCCTGGAGTGCTACCACTGCCACGTCGCACACCGGGAGTTCGTGTCGCTGGTGGACATGAACACCTACGACGTGCGGACCCATGGCATCTGGTCGAGCCACTTCGCGGACGCGGGCACCTCGGCGAACATCGCGTACGACGTGTCCGGCGCGACCGTCAAGGAGCACGCGGTGTGGTGGCTGTGGCCCAACACCTGCCTGCTGCGCTACCCCGGGCGGGGCAACTTCATGGTCTTCCAGGTGCTCCCGGCCGGGCCCGACCGCACCGTGGAGACCTGGGACTTCTTCCTGGAGAGCCCGGAGCTGAACGAGGCGGAGCAGCAATCGGTCAAGTACATCGACGACGTGCTCCAGGTGCAGGACATCGGCCTGGTCGAGAGCGTCCAGCGCGGCATGGGCACGCCCGCCTTCGACCAGGGCCGGATCGTCTACGACGCCGAGCGGGCGCCGGGGCTCTCCGAGCACGGGGTGCACCACTTCCACGGCCTCGTCCTCGATGCCTACCGCGCGCTGGCACGGTGAGGTGCGTTCCGATGTCCAGGCCAGTCATCATCACGTGCGCTCCGACCGGGGCATCCACACCCCGACGATGTCACCGCACCTGCCGATCACCCCGGACGAGATCGCTCAGGCGTCCGTCGAGGCGGCGCGGGCGGGCGCGGCCATCGTCCATCTGCACGCGCGCGATCCGCGGACCGGGAAACCCGATCCCCGGCCGGAGCTGTTCCAGCGGTTCCTGCCGCGGATAGCCGCCGAGACCGACGCCGTCGTCAGCATCTCCACCGGCGGCGGCCTGGACATGTCGCGCGAGGACCGGCTCCGCGCCGCCGTCGCGGCATCGCCCGAGATGGCCTCGCTCAATGTCGGTTCGCTCAACTTCGGCATCTTTCCGATGCGCCAGAAGTACGACCGGTGGAAACACGACTGGGAGCCGGAGTTCCTGGAGTCGACGCGCGACCTGGTCTTCAAGAACACCTTCGCCGACCTCGAGTACATCGTGAAGGAGCCGGGCGGGGCGCACGGCACCCGGTTCGAGTTCGAGTGTTACGACCTCGGCCATCTGTACAACCTGGCCTGGCTCATCGACCAGGGGTGGCTCGAACCGCCCTTCTTCGTGCAGATGGTCTTCGGTGTGCTGGGCGGCGTCGGCGCCGACCTGGACAACCTCGTGCACATGCACACCGTCGCCGAGAAACTCTTCGGGGACGACCACGAGTGGTCCGTCCTCGCGGCCGGACGGCACCAAATGCCGTTCGCGACGCAGGCCGCCATGCTCGGGGGGAATCTCCGGGTGGGCATGGAGGACAGCCTCTACATCGGCCCCTGCGAACTCACCCCGTCCAACGCGGCCCAGGTCGCGAAGATCCGCACCATCGTCGAATCCCTCGGACACACCGTCGCCACTCCGGCCGAGGCCCGTCGCCGACTGGGACTGAAAGGGGCGGACCATGTCAGCTTCTGAACAGCGGAGCGACGGGCCGGGCGAGGTCACGCGCGTGGCCGGCCTCGGCGGCGGGGTGATCGGCCGGAGCTGGACCACGCTCTTCCTGGCCGCGGGCAAGTCCGTCGCCGTCTTCGATCCGGACCCGCTCGCCGAGCAGAAGGTGCGTCAGGCGGTGGAGACGGCCTGGCCGGTGCTGACGAGGCTGGGCCTCACCGAGCACGGCGACCCGGACGGTCTGCGCTTCTGCGCCGACGTACGCGCGGCGGTCGAAGGCGCGCAGTTCGTCCAGGAGAGCGTTCCCGAGCGGCTCGGCCTCTAGCACGAGCTGTACGCGTCCATCGAGCCCGCCCTCGGGGCCGAGGCGGTCGTGGCCTCGTCGGCCTCCGGACTGACGCTGACGGAGATGCAGGAGGGCTGGCGGGAGCCGGGGCGCTTCGTCCTCGGCCACCCCTTCAACCCGCCGCACCTCATCCCCCTGGTCGAGGTGATGGGGAACGCGAGGACCGCTCCCGGAGTGGTGGACCGGGCGCGCGCCTTCTACGAGTCGGTCGGCAAGGTGACGATCGAGGTCAGGCGGGAGGTGCCCGGACACGTCGCCAACCGGCTGCAAGCGGCGCTCTGGAGAGAGGCCATCCACCTCGTCGACGAGGGCGTGGCGAGCGTCGAGGACGTCGACCGGCAGTCTGTGCGGGTCCCGGGCTGCGGTGGGCGACGATGGGCCCGACGCTGCTGTTCCGCCTGGGTGCCGGTGAAGGGGGTCTGGAGGCGTTCTGCGAGCGCTACGCCGACAGCTTCAACCGCTGGTTCGACGACCTGGGCCGTCCGCGTCTGGACGAGGCCGTGTCGCGACGGCTGGTGGACGGGCTCCGCCCGGTCAGCGCGGCGCACTCGGTCGATGATCTGTCCGAGCGGCGCGACGCCCTGCTCACCGAGCTGATCGCCGTTGCCCGGGGCCATGCCACGACGGACCCCTGTCCCAGCTGAGTTGTCCTACCTGAGGAGGAGACACCGCGGCGCCTCGTGCGATTCCACCAGCGCCAAGTGCCCGTAGCGGCACGACGCGGGGAGGGGCCCGTGCCCGGGAGTCTGAGTCGGTACACAGATTCGGATGCGGAGATCCCAGACACGTGGCTACCTTCCTGTATCGAGTAGGCCGTACCGCCTTCCGGCGGCGCTGGCTCGTGGCACTGCTGTGGGCGGTGACCCTCGGCGCCGCCGGGGCCGGCGCCGCAAAGGCGCCCGGCGCCGGTGACGACGGCACGTCCTTCATGCCCGGCATCGAGGCGCAGAAGGCGTTCGACCTGATCGGGGAGCGCTTCCCGGGGTCGGACGCCAACGGCGCCACCGCGCGGATCGTCTTCATCGCCCCGGACGGCGAGAAGGTGACCGCGGGCGGGTATCGTGCCGCCATCGACAAGCTGGTGGCCGAGGCCGCCGAGGGGCCCCGGGTCGACAGCGCCGTGAGCCCGTTCACGGCGCGCGCGGTGAGCGGGGACGGCTCCACGGCGTACGCCACGGTCACCTTCAAGACCAAGGCCGACGACCTCACCGACGCCGACAAGACCGCCCTGGAGAAGGCCGTCGACGAGGCCCGCGACGCCGGGCTCACGGTCGAGACGGGCGGCAGCGCGCTCGCCACGCAGCCCGCCGCCGGAGGGCCGGGCGAGGCCATCGGCATCGCCCTGGCCGCCGTCGTCCTGCTGATCACCTTCGGCTCTCTGGCGGCCGCCGGGCTTCCGCTGCTCACCGCCGTCGTCGGCGTCGGGATCAGCATGTGCGCGATCCTGGCCCTGGGCAGCACCTTCGGGCTGAACATGACCACCGGCACGCTCGCCTCGATGCTCGGGCTCGCGGTCGGCATCGACTACGCCCTGTTCGTGGTCTCCCGCTACCGGGAGGAGCGCGCCAATGGCCACCATCCGAGCGAGGCGGCCGGAATCGCCGCCGGTACGGCGGGGTCCGCCGTGGTCTTCGCGGGCCTGACGGTCGTGATCGCGCTGGCCGGTCTGTCCGTGGTCGGGGTGCCGATGCTGACGAAGATGGGCCTGTGCGCGGCGGGCGCCGTGGTCCTCGCCGTCCTCATCGCGCTGACCCTGGTGCCCGCGCTGCTCGGGATGTGGCCGAACGCCGTCCTGCCCCGCGCCGAACGCAAGCGCGGAACGCTGACGCGGCCCGACGCGGATGGCGCGCCGAACGGCGGCACCCGGTGGGCCCGGTTCGTGCTGCGCCGTCCGGTCACGGTCCTGCTGGTCTGTGCGGCGGGCCTGGGCGCGCTCGCGCTGCCCGCCACCCAGCTCGAGATGGGCATGCCGGGCGACGAGGCCAAGCCCACCTCCACGACGGAGCGGCGCGCCTACGACGCGCTCGCCGACGGATTCGGCGCGGGCTTCAACGGCCCGCTGACCGTCGTCGTGGACGCCGAGGGGGCGGCCGACCCCAAGGCGGCCGCGCGTACCGTCGCCGAGGCGGTCAAGGGCACCGACGGCGTCGTGTCCGTCTCCCCCGCGCGGTTCAACGCGGACGGCGACACCGCGCTCTTCTCGGCGGTCCCGGCCACCGGCCCGAACGACGAGGCCACCAAGGACCTCGTGCACACCATCCGCGCGGAGCGCGCCGCCCTGGAGAAGGACACCGGGGCGACCTTCGACGTCACCGGCAGCACCGCGATGAACATCGACGTCGCGAACGCCCTCCAGGACGCCCTGCTGCCCTATCTGACGGTCATCGTCCTCCTCGCCCTGCTGCTGCTCATGGTGGTCTTCCGCTCCGTCCTCGTGCCCGTCAAGGCGGCCTTCGGCTTCCTGCTGTCGGTGCTGGCGGCGCTCGGCACGGTCGTGGCGGTCTTCCAGTGGGGCTGGGGCGCGGAGCTGCTGGGCGTGGAGCAGACCGGCCCGATCATGAGCCTCATGCCGATCTTCCTGGTGGGCATCGTCTTCGGTCTGGCCATGGACTACGAGGTGTTCCTCGTCGCCCGCGTACGGGAGGCGTACGTCCACGGCGAACGGCCCGCACAGGCGGTCGTCAGCGGGTTCCGGCACAGCGCCCGGGTGGTCGTGGCCGCCGCGGTCATCATGATCGCGGTCTTCTCCGGGTTCGTCGGCTCCGGCGAGTCCATGATCAAGACCATTGGTTTCGGCCTCGCCGTGGCGGTGCTCTTCGACGCCTTCGTCGTCCGTATGACCCTCGTGCCCGCGGTCCTCGCCCTGCTCGGCGAGAAGGCATGGTGGCTGCCCCGCCGCCTCGACAGGGCGCTGCCGAGCGTCGACGTCGAGGGCTCCGGGCTCGTCCCGGCGCCCACTCCGCCCGGCGCCGACAGCGAGACCAGCGCGCGGGAGTGGGCGCGCACCTGACGCCCACGTGACCACAGCGGGCGCGGTACCGTACGAGGCGGTGCCGCGGCCCGCAGCTGTCGTCCCGACCCGGGTCCCACCCCTGGTCCTACCTCGGAGAACGTGCCATGAGCACACGTTGGCGCCACCGGGCGACGAGCCGTCCTAAGACCGTCGAGGCCGTCGGCCTGGCGCTGCTGTTCGCCGTCACCCTGTCGGGCGTCTGGCTCACCTCGGCGGTGGTGGTCGAGCACGTCGCCCTGTGGCCCGGCATCGCGCTGTCCGCCGTCGGCTGCGTGGCCCTGGTCCGGCGGCAGGGCCGTCCCCTTCCGGTCCTGGCCGCGACCACGCTGTGCACGATGGGCCAGGGCGCCACGGGCTATCTGCTGACACCGTTGCTGATGGCCCCCATGCTGACCGCGCAGTACGTCGCGAGCCTGCGCACCGACCGGAGGACCACGTGGAACAGCGCGCTGGCGGCCGCCGCGAGCATCGCGGTCACCATGCTGCTCCGCAACGCTTTCAAGGACCCCGTCCTCAGCGTCATCAACCCCGCCGGATGGGTCCTCATGGTCGCGGCCTTCGGCTCCTACGTCCGCGTACGCCGCGAGTACGCCGCCGCCAGGGCCGAACACGCCGCACGCGAACGGGAGGAGGAGGCCCGGCACCATGTGATCCAGGAGCGCATGCGCATCGCGCGGGAACTGCACGATGTCGTCGCCCATCACCTCACCCTCGCGAACGCCCAGGCGGGCACCGCCACCCACCTGGCGCGGACGAACCCCGGGAAGGCGCTGGAGATCCTCGGCCAGTTGTCGGAGACCACGGCCACGGCGCTGCGCGAACTCAAGGCCACCGTGGAGCTCCTGCACCAGGACACCGACACCGACGACGGCCTGACCCCCGCCCCAGGCCTGCGGCAACTCCCCGACCTGGTCGCCGCCTGCTCGGCGGCCGGGCTGGACGTGGCCGTCACCGTGGACGGGCGGCCCCGGCCGCTCCCGGCGGGGCTCGATCTGACCGCGTACCGGATCGTCCAGGAGGCGCTGACCAACGTCACCAAGCACGCCCCCACCCGCAACGCCCGCGTCCGTCTGGCCTATGCGCCGCACGAGGTGACCCTCACCGTCACCAACGACACCGCCTCGCCCCGCACCCCGGCACCGGCCGGGCCCGGGCGCGGCTACGGGCTGCTCGGCATGCGCGAGCGCGCCCGGTCCGTCGGGGGCACCCTCGACGCGGGCCCCCGTCCGGAGGGCGGGTTCGAAGTCGTCTGCGCCCTCCCGCTGAACACCCCCCACGAAGGCATCGCCACATGACCATCCGCGTCCTGCTCGCCGACGACCAGGCCCTGCTGCGGGCCACCTTCCGCATCCTCATCGACTCGGAACCGGACCTGACCGTCGTCGCGGAGGCCACCGACGGGAGGGAAGCGCTCGACCTGGCCCTGACCCACGAGCCCGATGTGGTCCTCATGGACATCCGCATGCCGGGCACCGACGGACTGACCGCCACCACGGACATCTGCTCCCGGCCTGAGCTGTCCGCCACCCGCGTCCTGATCCTCACCACGTTCGAGAACAACGAGAACGTGGCGAAGGCCCTGCGCGCCGGGGCGAGCGGATTCCTCGGCAAGGACGTCGGCCCGGAACTCCTGCTGTCGGGCATCCGCACCGTCGCGGCGGGGGACTCCCTCCTCTCCCCCACCGCGACCCGGACCCTCATCACCCGCTTCCTCGCCACCCCCGACACCGACACCCCGCTCGCGCCCCCGGAGCGCCTCACCGCGCTCACCGAGCGGGAACGCGAGGTCATGGCGCTGGCCGCGCACGGCAAGTCCAACGCCGAGATCGCCGATCAGCTCGTGCTCAGCCCGCTGACCGTGCGCAGCCACATCCAGCGCGCCATGACCAAACTCGACGTCCGCGACCGGGCCCAACTGGTCGTGGTCGCCTATCAGTCCGGCCTGGTCCGGGCCCGCCCGGACCGGACCGGCTGACGGGGACCGTCCCGTACGGCGCCGCCCGCCTCAGGTGGCCGTGCCCGCCATGGCCACGGCTGACGGGTCGGAGGCGTCGAGGCTGCGCAGGATGTCCTCCACCCGCTGCTTGGCGTCGCCGAAGAGCATCCGGCTGTTCTCCCGGAAGAACAGCGGGTTCTGCACACCCGCGTACCCGGCGGCCATGGAGCGTTTGAAGACGACCACCTCGGCCGCCTCCCATACGTGCAGCACCGGCATCCCGGCGATGGGGCTGCCCGGGTCCTCGATGGCCGCCGGATTGACGGTGTCGTTGGCGCCGATGACCAGGACGACCGAGGTGGCGGCGAAGTCGTCGTTGATCTCGTCCATGTCCAGCACGATGTCGTAGGGCACATGGGCCTCGGCCAGCAGCACGTTCATGTGGCCGGGCAGCCGTCCGGCGACCGGGTGGATGCCGAAGCGCACCTCGGTGCCGCGCTCGCGGAGCCTGCGCGCGAGCTCCGCGACCGGGTACTGGGCCTGGGCGACCGCCATGCCGTAGCCCGGGGTGATGATCACCGAGGAGGCGCCGCGCAGCAGTTCCGCGGTGTCCTCCGCGCCGATCTCCCGGTGCTCCCCCTGGTCGCCGCCGTCGCTCGTCACCGGCTGGGCTCCGAAGCCGCCCGCGATCACCGAGAGGAAGGAGCGGTTCATCGCCTTGCACATGATGTACGAGAGGTAGGCGCCGGAGGAACCGACCAGCGCACCGGTGACGATCAGCAGGTTGTTCGCGAGCAGGAAGCCCGAGGCCGCCGCGGCCCAGCCGGAGTAGCTGTTGAGCATCGAGACGACCACCGGCATGTCACCGCCGCCGATGGAGGCGACCAGATGCGCGCCGAGGGCGAGCGCGATCACGGTGACCGCGATGAGCGGTCCGATGGCGGGACGGGCCACGAACGCGACGGTGAGCGCCACGAACGCGACCAGGGCGGCCACGTTGAGGACGTGCTTGCCGGGCAGCATGAGCGGGCGGGAGTCGATGCGCGCCGAGAGCTTCAGATACGCGACGACGGAGCCCGTGAAGGTGACGGCGCCGATGAACACGCCGATGAACACCTCGGCGTGGTGGATGGCCAGCAGCGAACCGGTCAGTTCGGCGTCGACGTCGAGGTAGCCGTTCCAGCCGACGCACGCGGCGGCGAGGCCGACGAGGCTGTGCATGATGGCGATCAGTTCGGGCATGCCGGTCATCTCGACCACGCGGGCCCGCCACAGCCCGATGCCCGCGCCGACGGCCGTGGCGACGGCGATCAGCACGAGCCCGGTGGCGGTGATGCTCCGGGAGGCGAGACCGACGGTGGCGGCCAGAGCGATGACCATGCCCGCGATGCCCCAGACGACGCCCGAGCGGGAGGTCCGGTGCTGTGAGAGTCCGGCGAGGCTGAGGATGAACAGCAGCGCGGCGACGACGTAGGCGGCCTGTGCGGCGGTGGTGGTGGTCATCCGCGATCAGCCTTTCGAGAACATGCCGAGCATGCGGCGGGTGACGGCGAATCCGCCGAAGATGTTGATGCTCGCCAGCAGGATCGCGGCGAACGACAGCACGGTGACGGCGGTGTCCCCGTGCCCGATCTGGAGCAGCGCGCCGACCACGACGATGCCGGAGATGGCGTTGGTGACCGACATCAGCGGGGTGTGCAGCGCGTGGTGCACATTGCCGATGACGTAGAAGCCGACCACGATCGCCAGGACGAACACCGTGACGTGGCCGAGGAGTTCGTTCGGGGAGAAGGCCGTCACCAGGAACAGCGCGAGCGCCCCGGCGCCGACGAGGGCGTACGAGGACCGGGCGGGGCGGGCGGGATTCGCCGGTGGCTCCGAGGGGGCCGGAGCGGTGTCCGCCGCGTCGGTGGGGCCAGGGGCGGCGGACACCCGCACCGGTGGCGGCGGCCAGGTCAGCTCGCCGTCGCGGACCACGGTCATCGACCGCTGCACGACGTCGTCGAAGTCGAGGACGAGGCGGCCGTCCTTGCCGGGGGTGAGCAGCTTCATCAGGTTGACGAGGTTGGTGCCGTACAGCTGCGACGCCTGGGACGGGAGCCTGCCGGGCAGGTCGGTGTAGCCGATGATCGTCACGTCGTTGGCGGTGACGACCGCCTTCCCGGCGACCGTTCCCTCGACGTTGCCGCCCTGGGCCGCGGCCATGTCGACGATCACGCTGCCGGGCTTCATGCGCGCCACGTCCTCGGCGGTGATCAGCTTGGGTGCCGGTCTGCCGGGGACGAGCGCGGTGGTGATGATGATGTCGACGTCGGCGGCCTGCTCGGCGTACAGCCGCGCGGCGAGCCGGTTGTAGTCGTCCGAGGTGGCCTTGGCGTAGCCGTCGGTGCTGACCCCCTGCGCGGGCTGTTCGGCCCGTACCGTCAGGAACTCCCCGCCCAGCGAGCGCACCTGCTCGGCGACCTCGGGCCGGGGGTCGGTGGCGCGGACCACCGCGCCGAGACTGCGCGCCGCGCCGATCGCCGCGAGCCCGGCCACCCCGGCCCCGGCCACCAGCACCCTGGCGGGCGGGACCGTGCCCGCGGCGGTCACCTGGCCGGTGAAGAAGCGGCCGAAGGCGTGCGCGGCCTCGACCACGGCCCGGTATCCGGCGATGTTCGCCATCGAGCTCAGGACGTCCAGGGACTGGGCGCGCGAGATGCGCGGGACGGCGTCCATGGCGAGGACGGTGACCGGCCGCCGGGCCAGCTCCTCGACCAGTTCCGGGTGGAGCGCGGGGCCGATGAGCGCGATCAGGGTCGCCCCGTCGCGCAGCCGCCCGATCTCCTCGGTCGACGGTCCGTTGACCTTCAGCACGACCGACGCCGACCAGGGGTCCCCGAGCAGGGCCCCGGCCTCCTCGTAGGCCGCGTCGGAGAAGCGGGACGACGCTCCCGCCCCCGGTTCGACGATCACGTGATACCCCAGCTCGACCAGCCGGGCCACAGTGGCCGGTGTCGCCGCCACCCTGGTCTCGCCCGCGACGGACTCGGCGGGTACGCCGATCCGCTGGCGTTGCACTTCCGTTTCCGGTTCCGGTGCGGCCATCGTCTTCTCTCTCTCGCCGTCGACGCCCGGGCGCCGGGCCGGTCCGCCCGGCGCCTGATGTGCCTGTCCATCCATCGGTGCCCGGATCCGTTCGTTTTCGACCCTGTCCGGATCGACAAGAGGCCACGTGTGCGTTGAACACCTGAGCACTCGGCTGCGTATGGAATCGAAACGTCCCTGACTCAGGAGGCACCACCATGACGCAGCCGGAAACCACCGGATGGGGCACCACCCGCCGTGCCGTCGTCTCCGCTGCCGGAGCGGCCGGGCTGGCCGCCGCCCTCACGGCCTGCGGTAAGGACGACGGCGGCGGGTCGGGCGACTCGCAGAACGCCGGTTCCGCACAGGAATCGGCCGGGTCCGGGCAGTCGGGCGCGGGTGCGGGAGGCGACGCGGCGGGCGGCGGCGGGGGCGGCATGGAGCTGGCCAAGACCTCGCAGATACCCGAGGGCGGCGGCATGGTCTTCAAGGATCACAAGGTCGTGGTGACCCAGCCCTCCTCGGGGCAGTTCAAGGCGTTCTCCTCGATCTGCACCCACCAGGGGTGCTCGGTCGGCGATGTGTCGGACGGCACCATCAACTGCCCGTGCCACCAGAGCAAGTTCGACATCAGCGACGGCAGCCCGAAGGGCGGACCGGCCACGAAGGCGCTGCCCGGGGCCAAGATCAAGGTGGAGGGCACCTCGATCAAGATGGCCTGATCAAGCCGCCCTGTTGGTCTGCCAGCAGGCGAGAACGTCCTCGGTCGAGGTGACGGTCGCGACGAGGGCGAGGGTGTGACGGACCATCGCCGGGGTGTACGAGGCGGGCACCCCGGCGATGGCATCCGCGGGCACCACGGCCGTATAGCCGAGGTTGACCGCGTCGAAGACCGCGTTGGGTATCGCCACATTGGCCGACACGCCGACGACGACCAGGGTGCGGCAGCCCAGATTGCGCAGCAGCGCGTCCACGCCGGTCCCGGCGAGCGGCGACAGACCGTGCAGCCGCCGCACCACCAGGTCCTCAGCGCCGACCGGGACCGGTTCGGCGATCCGTACCGCGTCGCTCCCGGTGAGCTGCCGCACCGGCAGCCGCTCTGCGGCCCGGAACAGCGGCGCGTTGCGGTTCGCGCCACGCCCGTCGGCGCGTCGCTCGGCCACCGCGTGCAGCACCGGTACGCGCGTGTCGTGGGCGGCCGACACCAGCCGGGCGACACGCCCGAGCGCGCCCGACTCCCGGGCCTCGGCGGCGAGTTCGGGCAGGGCGCTGCCCGGGCCCACCACGCCGCGCTGGCACTCCACGGTGAGCAGGGCGCAGCCCTCGGGCCGGAGCAGTTCGGACAGCGACACGGCGGCCTCCTGGCGTCTAGGGGGTGTCTTGCCGGTCATGCCGGGCTCCCGACGCCTGGCACGGCACCTCGCGGCCCCGCGCTCGTCGCGCGCAGCGCCGCTGCGCTCTCCTCACGCGGGTTGCGATGCTCCCCCAGCTACCGCTGGGAGGTGCCCCCGCACCAGACGCCGCTCGCTGATCCGGCCTGATCGGCAAGACACCCCCAGCGCCGGGAGGGTAACGGCCATTGCATGTGGAGGGAAGAGTCGCGATTCTGTGCGGATGACCGTCACCCAGCGGCGGGGACGCCGCATCATGATGAGCCCGGCCGAGCTGGACGCGTTCCTCACCGAACAGCGCACCTGCCGGGTCGCGACGGTGGCCGCGGACGGGCGGCCGCACCTCAGCGCGCTGTGGTTCGCCTGGGACGGCACGGCCCTGTGGCTCTACTCGCTGACCCGCAGCCGCCGCTGGGCCGAGCTGCGCCGCGATCCGCGGCTCGCGGTGCTCGTCGACGACGGGCACGACTACGGGGAGCTGCGCGGCGCCGAGCTGAGCGGCGAGGCCGTCTTCGTCGGCGAGGCCCCGCGCTCGGGCGCGCCGTGCCCCGAACTCGACGCGCCGGAGCGGATGTTCGCGGCGAAGTACTTCGGCCTGGACGCCATGCCGCACGACGGGCGCCACGCATGGCTGCGGCTGACCCCGGACACGGTCAGTTCCTGGGACTTCCGCAAACTGCCCCAGGGCTGAGCGCGTCGTACCGGACCAGGCCCTGCCGGGTCAGTCGACGATCTTCTCCCCCACCGACCGCAGCACGTCCACCGCCGCGCGGATGGAGGGCCTGCGGTCGGCGTCGGCTCGCCAGATCGCGTAGACGTGGCGGCGCATCGTGGGCGGGCTCACCGGCACCATCCGCACGCCCTCGGGCACCGGGCCCCGGCCGAGCCGGGGGATGACGCCGATCCCGAGCCCCGAGGCGATCAGCGCGAGCTGGGTCTGGTGCTCCCGCGCGGTGTGCCGGATGTGCGGCTCGATGCCCTTGCCGCGCAGGGTCACCATCAGCCAGTCGTAGCAGAACCCGCCCTCGGGCCAGGACACCCACTCGTCGTCCACGAAGTCCTCCGGCTCGACCGCGCAGCGGTCGGCGAAGGGGTGGTCGGCGGGCATCGCCACGTCGACCAGGTCGTCCAGCAGGGCCGCCTTGACCAGCCCGCCGGGCACCGGCAGCGGCTTGTTGTACCAGTCGAGGACGACGGCCAGGTCGATGTCGCCGCGCACCACCGCGGGCACCGACTCGTCCGGCTCCATCTCCTGCAACCGGGCGCGCAGCTGCGGGTGCTCGGCCCGCATCCGCTCCAGCGCGGCGGGGAAGAGGCCGCGGACGGCGGTGGGGAAGGCGCCCAGCAGCAGCTCGCCGACGGCGTGTCCGCGCTGGGCCTCCAGGTCGGCCTGGGCCAGTTCCACTTGGGACAGGATGCGCGCCGCGTGGTCGGAGAGCAGCCGCCCGGCGTCGGTGAGCCGCACCCCGCGCCCGTTCTTGGCGAGCAGCTGCTGCCCGGTCTCCCGCTCCAGCTTGGAGAGCTGCTGGGAGACGGCCGAGGTGGTGACGTGCAGTCCCTCGGCCGCGCCGCTCACGGAACCGTGCCGGGCCACGGCATGCAACGTACGCAAGCGATCCAGATTCATGTAAGTAATGCTACGCGATAACGCACATGAATTCTCGCTTGTTCTAAGAAGTTGTAGCCAGCAAGCTGGACGCCATGACGGCCATGCCCCGAGCGACCACCGCGGTGTCCCCCTCCTCAGCCACCGAGCGGCCCCGCACACCCGGCGCCCGCCCACGGCGGCTGCTCGACTGGCGCGTCCGCTTCGGCGTGCTCGCCCTGGTCTGGGGCTTCAGTTTCCTGCTCATCAAGGTGGGCACCGAAGCTTTCGCGCCGTTGTACGTCACCCTCGGGCGGATGGTGTTCGGCACCGCCGTCCTCCTCGCGGTCCTGGTGGCGAAGCGGGAGCGGCTGCCGCGCGGGGCCCGGGTGTGGGGCCATCTGGCCGTGGCCGCCCTCTTCCTCAACGCCCTCCCGTTCTCGCTCTTCGCCTACGCCGAGACGACCATCCCCTCCACCCTGGCCGGTATCTGCAACGCCGCCTCGCCCCTGTGGGGCATGGTCGTCGCGGTGGCCGTCGTCTCCGACGACCGCCCGACCCGGCAGCGCGTCGCGGGCCTCGGGCTCGGCTTCGCCGGTGTCCTGATCGTGCTGGGCGCGTGGCAGGGCTTCTCCGGCCAGGACCCGCTGGGAACGGCGCTGGCGCTCACCGCCTCGTTCAGCTACGCGATCGGCTGGGCCTACGTCCGCCGCACGCTCGCCGACACCGGGAACTCCCATCTGGCCATGTCCTCCGGCCAGTTGCTGCTCGGCACGGTCCAGCTGGCGATCGCCGCCCCGCTCGCCGCCCCGGCCCCGGGCTCGTTCCCCGTCCTCCCCCTGCTGTCGGTGCTCGCCCTCGGCGCGCTCGGCACCGGCCTCGCCTTCCTGATCCAGTACGGCCTGGTGGCGGAGGTCGGCCCGACGACGGCGATGATGGTGACGTACTTCGTCCCGGTGATCGCCACGGCGGCGGGCGTGCTGATCCTCGGCGAACACCTCAGCTGGAACACGCCGGTCGGCGCCCTGATCATCCTCGTCGGCGCGGCCCTCACCCAGCGCCGGTAAGCCGGCCGGAAGCATCAGTCCATCCGGCCCGCCGGGGCCGCCCCCCTCGCCACCGCCGAGGCCACCGCTTCGGCGAGCCCGGCCACCTCGTCGGCGCGCAGCGCGGAGACCGTCAGCCGCAGCCCCGGGCCCGAGGCCACCCGGAACCGGGCGCCCGGGGCGGACGCCCAGCCCGCGGACAGCAGTCGGGCCACCGCGCCCGTCTCGTCGGGCACCGGCACCCAGACGTTCATCCCGCTGCGCCCGTGCGCGGCGACCCCCCGCTCCCGCAGGGCGCTCACCAGGGCGTCGCGCCGCGCGTCGTACGCCGCCGCGACGGCCGCCGCGTCCACCGCGCCGGTGCGCCACAGATGCGTCACCGCGTCCTGGAGCAGATGGCTGATCCAGCCGGGGCCGAGGCGCTGCCGTCCGCGCAGCCGGTCCAGGGTGACGTCGTCGCCGGTGAGCACCGCGAGGCGCAGATCGGGGCCGTACGCCTTGGCGGTGGAGCGGACCAGGATCCAGTGATCCGTGCCGCCGGCGAGCGGGTGCAGGGGCAGATCCACGATGCCGTGGCCGTGGTCGTCCTCGATGAGCACCACACGGGGGTGCCCGGCGAGGACGGCGCGCAGCTCACGGGCGCGCGCCGCGCTCACCGCGGCGCCCGTCGGATTCTGCGCCCGGTCGGTGACGACGAGCGCCCGCGCCCCCTGGCGCAGTGCCCGCTCCACCTCCTCCGGCAGCGGCCCGTCGTCGTCGAGCCCGACGGGAACGGTGCGCAGCCCGAGCGCCGGGATCAGGTCGAGCAGGCTGCCCCAGCCGGGGTCCTCGACGGCGACCGCGTCACCGGGCCGCAGATGGGCGGCGAGGACGCGCTCGATGGCGTCGAGCGAGCCGGAGGTGACGGCCACGGGCCCGTCCGGCACGCCGTCCGCGTCGAAGGCGGCGCGCGCCGACGCGCCGAGGCCGGGGGCGACGCCCGGCGCGCCGTACAGCGTGGGGCCGTCGGCGGCGCGCGCCGCGGCCTCCGCGAGGGCCGCGCCGAGCGGCGGCAGCAGGGCCGGGTCGGGGTTGCCGGACGCGAGGTCGCGCGCGCCCGGCGCCTCGACCCGGATCCACTCGCGCGGCGTGCTCGCCGGGCGCGCCCGCACCCGGGTGCCCCGGCGGCCCGCCGTCTCGATCACCCCGCGTTCGCGCAGCACGCGATAGGCGGCCGCGACGGTGTTCGGATTGACGCCCAGCCTCGTGGCCAACTCCCGCTGCGGGGGCAGCGGTTGGCCGGGCGACAGCCCCCCGGCACCGACCGCCCGCTCCACGCTGGCCGCGATCTCCGCTGCGCCACGCCCTTCGATCGGATATTCTCCTAGCACAAAACACAGTTTGCACTAGTGCAAGGGGAGTACGCAAATGAGTGCGACCACCGAGCCGGACGCCACCGCCTACGCCGCGACCGACCGCACCACCCCGACCCGCGCCCGGGAACGCGCCTCGTACGACAGGGACGTGGTGCACGCGATCCTCGACGAGGGCTACGTCTGCCACCTGGGCTTCATACGCGAGGGCGCCCCGGTCGTCCTGCCGACCCTCTACGCCCGCTCCGGATCCCGCCTCTACGTACACGGCTCGACCGGCTCCCGTCCGCTGCGGATGGCGGGCGCCGAGGACCCGGGGCTGCCGGTGTGCCTCACGGTCACGCACGTCGACGGCCTGGTGCTCGCCCGCTCGGCGTTCCACCACTCGATCAACTACCGCTCAGTGGTGGTGCACGGCACCGCGCATCAGGTGCGCGACGACGCCGAGCGCGCGACGGCGCTCGACGCGATCGTGAACCATGTGGTGCCGGGCCGGGCCGACGACTCCCGCCGTGCGAACGCCAAGGAGCTGGCCGCCACCGCCGTGCTCCGCCTCGACCTCGACGAGGTCTCCGCCAAGGTGCGCGCGGGCGGCCCCAACGACGAGCCGGAGGACGTGGAACTTCCGTACTGGACCGGCGTGATCCCGGTCGCCCGCACGTACGGCGCGCCGGTCCCCGCGGACGACCTCGCACCCGACACGCCCGTACCGGGCTATCTCGCGTCGCTGGGCTAGGGCGTTGGGGCCGGAGCGTTACGGGGCCGGGTCCTCCGGGGGCTCGTCCGCCGCCGCGCGGCGGTGCCCCGACTCGGACGCGGCGGGCGCGGGCGCGGCGGGCGGCGACCCCGCCGCCACCGGCTCCGTACCCGCCGCCTTCGGCGCCGACGTCTGCGCGATCAGCGCTCCGCCCAGCACCACCACACCGCCCACGACCTGGGCCGCGCCCAGGTGTTCGCCCAGCAGCACCCAGGCCAGCACCGTCGCGACGACCGCCTCCAGACAGGCCACCACCCCGGCCACCTGCGGCGACAGCCGCCGCACCGAGAGCACCCCGGTCAGGTACGCGACCACCGTGGCGACCAGCACGATCCAGCACAGCAGCAGCACCGCGGGCACCCGGGCGTCCGCGAGGCCGGCCTGCCCCGCGAGCACCGGCCAGTCCGTCTCCCACGGCCGGGCGACCACCGTCAGCGTCGCGGCGCCGATCAGCAGCCCGTAGGCGATGACGCCGAGCGGATCGGCCGCGTCCTGCCCCTCGCTGCCGTGGTCGGACAGGACGAAGTAGCCGACCTGGCAGCAGGCCGCGCCGAGGGCGAGCGCCAGCCCCAGCGCGTCGAAGCTCAGCCCGGACCACACCTCCACCACACACGCGAGCCCGCCCACGGCGAGGACGACGCCGACCGCGGCCGCCCGGCTCACCGGCCGCCGCTGGACGAACCGGACCCAGCCCAGCACGAGCGCGGGCGCGAGGTACTCGACGAGCAGCGCGACCCCGACCGGGATGCGCGAGAGCGCGGCGAAGTAGAACGCCTGGACGCCCGCCACGGCCAGCAGGCCGAACCCCAGCAGCAGCCCGGGGCGCCGCAGCGGCAGCCGCCGGTGGCGCCAGGCCAGGGGCAGCATGACGAGGGCCGCGCCGGCCACCCGCAGCCAGGTGACCTGCAACGGTTCGAGTCCCGCCTCGATCAGCGGTTTGGCGGCGACGCCCGAGCCGCCGAACGCGAGCGCCGATATCAGGGCGAGCCCCAGACCGATGCCCCTGCCCTGATCGTGTCGCTGACCTTGCGTGCTGTGCATCGGGCCATCATGTCAGCCCGATGTCAGGACCGTCACCCCGTTTGCAACTGGCATGGTTCGCCGTCCAGCGCCGTGACCAGCAGATCCACATCCACCCCGGACCGCCGCAGCACCTCCGCGGCCCGGCAGTCCCGGTCGTAGGTCAGCGCGGCCAGGAGGTCCGGGCCCTCGGCGAGCAGCGCGCCCCGCGCCGCGGCGCGCCCGACGGCCGCCGCCATCGCGGCCGCGGCCGCCGGGGACCAGCCGGGCACCCCGCCACCGGCACCGGTCGACGAGGTCTCGACCGTGCCGCTCCAGCGGAGCCCGTAGCCGATGGTGCGCTGCACCAGATAGCCGAGCACCCGCACCACTTGGGGCGGGCCCCCGGCGAACGCGCCCCACACCCGCGGGTCGTTCTCCACCAGGGTGTGCAGCAGATGGGCCGTGTCGAGCTGCTTGTCCCCGTCGCGTACGACGCGGCGGCGGGCCCCCGTGACCACGGCCGTCAGCGGCTCGCTCAGCCGGTCCTCGAACCCGGCGGCGGCCGGATCGACGGAAGCGGAAAGGGTAGGACTTCGCACGTTCTCACCCCATCAGTCCCTTGAGGCCGAAGCATCCTCAGCGGGAAGCATGTGCGGATCCCACGGTAGTTGGGCGCGGATGACCGGAAATCATCCTCGGGGAGGAGAGAACCCGGTCTTCCTCCCGACTCCGAAACCCCTCGAAACTCCGCCGGCACGCAACCGCCGCCGCCCCGGGGGCCGTCCCCCACTCACAACCGCGGCTTTCCGCCGCACCGTGCCGCTAAGGAGTCCGATGACCGCCCGGCCGCTGCTCTTCCTGGACATCGACGGTGTCCTCAACCCGGTCCTGCCGACCGACGGGTTCACCGCCTACGAGATCCTCGACTTCACCGTCCTCCTCTCCGCCACCCATGCCGACTGGCTGCGCGAGCTGTCGTCCGCCTACGACCTGGTCTGGGCCACCACCTGGGAGCACGAGGCCAACCGCCATATCGCGCCACTCCTCGAACTGCCCCGGCTCCCGGTCGTGGAGTTCACCGGCTACCGGCCGCGGCCGGACGACCCGAAGCTGCCGGCGCTCGACCTCTTCGCGGGCCGCAAGTGGGCGCCGATCCTGCGGTACGCCGCGGGCCGCCCGTTCGCCTGGGTGGACGATGTGATGCCGGAGCGGCTGGTGAGCCGGTCCCGGCTGCGGCGCGACCGGCTGCTGCTGCCGATCGATCCCGCGCACGGGCTGCGCCGGGAACACGTCGACCGGCTGCTGGAGCGCCCGCCCCGGCCGTGCCGCCTGAAGCGGCCGTGGCCGCGCTCCGCCCGGGAGCCGCGAACTGATGACCCGTCAGTATTGAATGTTCCGCACGGCGCGACTACGGTGCGCAGCCCCGCCGCCGGACCCCCGGAAGGATGACCCCATGGCCGAGGTCAGCGCGCAATCACGCATCGAGGCACCGGCCGAGAAGGTATGGGCCCGGCTCACCGACCTCGCCTCGTACGGCGACTGGAACGTCACCCACACCGGCTTCCCGCAGGGCACCCCCGCCGCGCTCGGACCCGCGGCGACCTACCAGGAGACCATGCGGCTGATGGGGTTCCCGGCCGAAGTGACCTGGACCGTCGAGGAGTACGAACCCGGGCGCGCGCTCGCCACCCGGGGCAAGGGCCCGATGGGCGTGAACCTCGGCATGCGCTACGCCCTGACGCCGGACGGGGACGCGACGACGGTCCGTGTCGACGGCGACTTCACGGGGGCGGCGGTGTCCCTGATGGCCGGGAAGCTCAAGGACTCGGCGACCGCGGCGCTCGAAGAGTCGCTGCGCAAGCTCGCCGCCCTGGTGTCGTAGCCGGTCAGTCCTCGTCGCCGTCCTCGGCGAGGATCAGATACAGCCGCTTGCGCGACTCGTTGATGACGGACAGCGCCTTCTGCCGCTGCTCGGGACTGCCCGTCTTCCAGACCTGAGCGAAGGCCTCCATCAGCCCGAACCCGGCCTGCCTGACCTCCTGCATGGCCTCCCAGTCGATGCCGCGCCCGGCCTCTTCCCACGGCGCCTGCGGCCCCGCCTCGGCCTCGGTGCGCCCGGCGTCGGTGAGCGCGTACAGCTTCTTGCCGCCGTCGCTCTCGACGCTGATCATCCCCTCGTCCTCGAGGAGCTGAAGCGTCGGATACACCGAACCGGGGCTCGGCTTCCACGCTCCCCCGCTGCGCTCGGCGATCTCCTGGATCATCTCGTAGCCGTGCATCGGGCGGTCTCCCAGCAGCGCCAGGATCGAGGCGCGCACATCGCCCCGCCGCGCCCGGCCACGGCGCCCGCCGCCGCCCCGGCCCCGGCCGCCGAACGGAGGCCCGCCGAAGGGGGGCCCGCCGAAGCCGCCGAACCCCCCGGGCCCGGGCCCGAACGGCCCGAAGGCCGCCCGCCGCTCCTCGAAGTCACCCCGGTCGCGCCGACCGGGTCCGCGGTGTTCCTGTCCACGGTGGTGCCTCATCGTGACGCTCCTTTCATCATCGATCCATCACGATGGCTCAACGATATATCGGAACCGATCGGATGACAATGCCCGTACGAAGGCCACCGCTCGGGGATTGGCCATGGAGTCGCGGTCCACCCGCCGCCTACGGTCGGGACCATGCGGATACGAATCGTCGACGCCTTCACCGACCGCCCCTTCGCGGGCAACCCGGCGGGGGTCGTCCTCCTGGACACCGACGCCTTCCCGGACGACGCCTGGCTCCAGGAGGTCGCCGCCGAGGTCAATCTCTCCGAGACCGCCTTCGCCCACCCGCTCGCCCACGGGGCCGAGGCCGACTGGGCGCTGCGCTGGTTCACCCCGGCCACCGAGGTGAGCATGTGCGGGCACGCCACCCTCGCGACCGCCCATGTGCTGCGGACGACGGGCGCGGCGACCGGCGCCGTACGGTTCGCCACGCTCAGCGGGGTGCTGTCCGCGACCGGCGACCCCGATGGCACGATCACCCTGGACTTCCCGACCGCCCCGCTGACCGAGGTCGAGGTGGCGCGTCAGGTGACCGACGCGCTCGGCGCCGCGGTCGTCTCCGCCCGGGACACCGGCCCCCAGGTCGGCGATCTGCTGGTGGAGCTGGCCGACGAGAAGGCCGTACGGGCCCTCACCCCCGACTTCGCGGCGCTCGGGCGGCTCGTCAAGCGGGCCGTCATCGCGACCGCGCTCCCCGAGGACCCCGCCTGCGGCTACGACTTCGTCTCGCGCGTCTTCGCGCCCGGCGTCGGCATCGACGAGGACCCGGTGACCGGCAGCGCGCACACCGCGCTCGCGCCGTTCTGGTCCGCCCGGCTCGGCCGCGACGAGCTGACCGGACTCCAGGCCTCCGCCCGCACCGGGCTGGTCCGCACCACGCTGCGCGGCGACCGTACGCTGCTGACCGGCCGCGCCGTCACGGTCATCGACGGGGAGCTGCTGGTCTGAACGGCCCGCCGGGGGCGGGGCGTCAGGCGGTGGGCAGCCAGCCCACCTTGCCCGCCAGCAGGGAGTAGCCGACGAACGCCACGATGTCGATCAGCGCATGCGCGGTGACCAGCGGCCCGACCCGCCCCCACCTGCGGTAGAGCAGCACGAAGACGACGCCCATCGCCATGTTGCCGAAGAAGCCGCCGATGCCCTGGTACAGGTGGTACGAACCGCGCAGCACCGAGCTGGCGATCAGGGCGGCCATCGGCGTCCAGCCCAACTGCCCCAGCCTGCGCAGCAGATAGCCGACGACGATCACCTCCTCCAGCACGGCGTTCTGCACGGCGGAGACGATGAGCACGGGCAGCTTCCACCACACGTCGGGCAGCGCCTCGGGCACCACCGTCAGATTGCCCCCGGCGGCCCGCGCGCCCAGGTAGAGCAGCAGCCCGGTGCCGCCGATGCCCGCCGCCACCGCGACGCCCCACGCCAGGTCGGAGCGCGGCCGGGTGCGGTCGAAGCCGATCGCGCGCAGTCCGGCGCCCTCCCGCAGCAGCAGATGGGCCACGAGCGCGACCGGCACCAGCGCGGTCGCGACCCCGAACAGCTGCCAGGCGAGGTCCAGCCAGGGGCGGCCCGGCGCCTGGGAGGCGTTCATGGTGACCGCCTGGTCCTTGAGCCCACCGGGTTTGGTCACCGAGCCGATGAAGCTGATCAGCGCGGACACAGCGCTCGCGCCGAGCGACAGCGCCAGCACGAGCAGCGTCTCGTTGCGCAGCATCCGTCGCGGAAGATCGCCCTCCGGCAGCACCGCCCCACGCGCCTCTGACTGCACTCCTGCCTCCACTTCCGCTCTTCATACCTCATCGGCGCGCCCGCCCCGCTATGGTCTCGAAAACACATCCGAGATCGCGCACGAGCCGCACCAGCAGGCTGGGCCGGGCGCCATCCGCTGGCGCGCCGTCCCTCCTGACAGCGTCATCTTCCAGGAGAGACAGATCGCCATGGGACGCCACAGCCAGCTCGAAGAGTCCGACGGTCCCGACTACTCCGGCATATTCGATGCCATGGACCGCGCCGATCACACCGATCACGCGGGTCACACCGAACGCATCGATCACTCCGCACCGGACAATACGGGGTCCAGACCCGGCGCGTCCTCCCGACGCCGGACCGTGGCGATCTCCACGGCGCTGGTGCTCGCCGTCGCGGCCGGCGCCGTCGTGGTCTTACGCGGCGGGCTGCTGCCCTCCGCCGAGTCCTGCCGGAGCCATGCGGTACGGCTCTCCGTCGCCGCGTCCCCGGACATCGCCCCGGCGCTGCGCACCGTGGCCGACCACGCCCGGAAGGCGGGCATCCGGTCCGACGGGCGCTGCCTGGACGTACGGGTCACCAGCCGCCCCGCGTACCAGGTCGCCGGCGCGCTCGGCAGCGAGGGCCGCACCCCGGGGTTCCAGGTGTGGGTTCCGGACTCCAGCGTCTGGGTCGAACGCGCTACCACCTCCCCGGTCAGCGCCGCGCCCCTGGACACGCTCGGCGGGATCGCCTCCTCCCCGGTCACGGTCGCCGCCACGCCCTCGGCGGCCAGGGGTCTTGGCTGGCCGAAGAAGACGTACGACTGGGCGCAGCTGGCCGCGGCGGGCGGCGGCGACAGCCCGCGGCTGGGCACCGCCGACCCGGCGCGCAGCGCCACCGGGCTGCTGGCCCTCGCCCGGATCAACGGGTCCATCGCGAAGGCGGGCGCGGGCGACGGCAAGGCCGCGACCGACACCCGCGCCGCGGCCAACGCCAAGCTGCTGTCCCAGCGGGCCACGAAGACGGACGACGCGCTGCTGAAGACGGTGCCCCGGCGCAACCAGGCGGTGCTCCTGTCCGAGCAGGCCGCCTTCGCGCACAACGCGGAGGCCGAAGGCGAGTCCCGCCTCGGCCTGTTCTATCCGAAGGACGGTACGGCCGAGCTGGACTACCCGTACACGGTGCTCAACGACCGCGAGCTGACCACCGTACGGGCGCGGGCCGCCACCCGCTTCATGACGCTGCTCACCGACCCCCGCGGCCGCCGGGCCCTGAAGAAGGACGGCTTCCGCCCGGCGGACGGCAAGGTCGACGAGCCCGTGGCGCAGGCCGCTGGCGGCCGCACCCCCCAGCCGTACACGGTCACGCCCTCGCCGGGGCCGTCCGCCCGGGAGGTGGAGGCGGCGCTGGGCATGTGGACCATCACCGTGCAGAGCGCCCGGCTGAACACGGTCGTCGACGCCTCGGCCTCGATGGGCGACCCGGTGCCGGGCCGTTCAGGACAGAGCCGGATGGACGTCACCAAGGCGTCGCTGCGGCAGGCCCTCGCCCGGTTCACCACCACGGACGAGATCGGGCTGTGGGAGTTCTCGACCGAGCTGGACGGCGACCGCGACTACCGGGAACTGGTTCCGGCCCGTCAGCTCGCGGCCCGCACCCCGGACGGCACCGGCCAGCGCGCCGCGCTGGCGGCCGCCTTCGCCGCGCTCAAGCCGCTGCCCGAGGGTTCGACCGGGCTGTACGACACCACGCTTGCCGCGTACAGAGAGGCCCAGGAGACCTTCGTACGCGGCAAGTTCAACGCGGTGGTACTCCTCACCGACGGCGCCAACCAAGACCCCGGCAGCATCTCCCGCGCCGCGCTGGTGAAGGAGCTGAAGGGGCTGGTCGACCCGGACCGCCCGGTGCCGCTCATCGCCATCGCGGTCGGCCCGGACGCCGACCGGGCCGCATGCCGCGAGATCGCCCGGGCGACCGGCGGCTCGGCGCAGCAGGTGAACGACCCCGCGCAGATCAACGCGGCCATGCTCAAGGCCATCGTCGCCGCCGGAGAAGCAGGCGCGCCCGACTTCTAGCCGGTCCTCAACTGAAGCGGCCCGTCAGGCGGAGAGGTCGGCGGGCCAGGTGTGGACCGGGGCATCGGTCCGCATCAGGGCGCAGTAGCGGCGGGTCATGGCGGCGAGCGCGGCGTCCCGCCCCAGCCCGCTGTCCCGCGCCCGGTGATACGTCGCGGCCTGCCAGGACGCTCCGTTGACGCGCAGGGCGCAGCGCTGCTCGATCACCCCGAGGTAGCGGTCGCGGTCGGCGGGCTCGACGCCCCAGGCGTCAAGACCTGCGGCGGCCAGCGGCAGCAGTTCCTCCAGGACCAGCCGTACGGCGGGGGTGCGCGCCAGGGACGAGGAGCGGCCGGGCTTCGGCCATTGCAGCACCGTGTCGATCCCATGGCGGCACGCGGCGTCGAAGTTGGCCGCGGCGGCGCTGAACGGCAGCCGGGTCCACACCGGGCGCGGCTCCTCGGCGAGCGCCCTGACCAGCCCGTAGTAGAAGGCGGCGTTGGCGATGACGTCGGTGACGGTGGGGCCGGCGGGGAGCACCCGGTTCTCCACGCGCAGATGCGGTACGCCGTCCACGACCTGGTAGACGGGCCGGTTCCAGCGGTAGATGGTGCCGTTGTGCAGCACCAGCTCCTGGAGGTCGGGCACGCCGCCCTCGTCCAGGGTCCGCAGCGGCTCCTCGTCGGCGCCGGTGGACAGCAGCGGGGGGAAGTAGCGCAGGTTCTCCTCGAAGAGCTGGTACGCGTCGGTGATCCAGCGCTCGCCGAACCAGGTGCGCGGCCGCACCCCCTGCGTCGCGTATTCCGGTGACCGCACATCGGTGGCCTGCAAGAACAGCGGTGGCCGGGATTCGCGCCACACCTCGCGGCCGAAAACGAAGGGGGAATTCGCCCCGATGGCGATCTGTACCGCGGCCACGGCCTGCGCCGCGTTCCACACGGCGGCGAAGCGCCCGGGGGTGACCTGGAGGTGCAGCTGGACGGAGGTGCAGGCGGCCTCGGGGGCGATGGTGGCGCTGGCGTAGCTGATGCGCTCGCGGCCCTCGATATCGATGAGGAAATCCTCACCACGGGCGGCCAGCATCTGTTCGTTGAGCAGTTTGTAACGGTCGTCATAGGACAGGTTGGCCGATCCGAGATCCCGGGTGGCCAGGGTCGGCAGAATTCCGATCATCACGATCTCGGAGGACACCTCGCGCGCCTTGCGGTCGGCATATGACAGTCCCGTTCGCAGCTCTTCCGAGAGCTGGTCGAGAACCCGGCCGTGCAAACGGTGCGGCACGATGTTTACTTCAAGATTGCACTGTCCCAGTTCGGTCTGGAAATCGTGACTCGCGATGCGCTCCAGAACCTCCGTGTTCATCATCCTCGGCAGCCCGTCGGCGCCTGCGAGATTCAGCTCGATCTCCAGCCCCATGAGATTCTTCGGGCGGTCGAACCGCTTGTCGGCCAGGAGCCGGGACAGCGCGTCGAGACACTGCCGCAACCGCCCGCGCTGCCGCTGCCGACCCGACGGATCGAACTCACCGGCTACGACCTTCTCCCCCATCGGAGCTACCTCCTTGAGTGGATCATGGGCGCCCGCACCCGCGCACACCACGCTCGATGATGCCCGCCAATGTGATCGATAACGCCCCGCGCGGCCCGCCCAGCCGATACGCTCTCAACAGCGCCGCATTGCTCCGGGAAAATGGAGCGGTGGGATCCAGCCTACCGCGGCGTACGTAAACCGCCAGGTCATATCCATGCATCCGGCATCGAATCGGTGGAAATCCCCGCGTCCGCGCGGACCGGAAAACACCTTGTGCGCAATATCTGCGACAGCTAGGCGAAACACGGCTGGAACATGAGTCGTATAAACTCGCTTTACGAGGCAGAGAGATAACGCCCGGACAGTTCGTCCCGGCCCCCTCTGACCCGCGTACCGAGCTACGTACACCGACAGCGCGCGCCCCTACCCCGGCCCGCTATCGCTCCACCGTGTCTCCGAAGTGAGAGGCGACCCACCATGCCGCTGCTCGTGCCCCCGGCCCCCGCGCCCGCCCTGCGCAGCGTCCTCACGGCCCTTGGCTCCCCCACCGCCGTCCGCGAGGTCCGCACCCCGGCACTCAGCTCCCTGCCCGGCCCCTTCGAACCCGAACTCCCGCTCCCCGTCCACGTCTTGGACGACATCACCACGCCCGTCGGCCCGCCGCAGGTCAGACTCACCGGCTGGCGTTTCATGCTGCGCGACGGCGACCGCACGGTGGCCGCGGCCGAGGCCATGCTCACCGCCGACGGCTGGGCCTTCTCGCACTTCTCCGAGGGGCCGTACGTGGCATCGGCCGAACTCGCCCTGCGCCAGGCCGAGTCGCTGCCCTCGGCGTACCAGCCGCGGCTGCTGTCCATCCCCGAGCTGTACATGGTCGCGCTGTGGCTGCACGGCGACCCCGCGGCGGACGCCGCCGAGGGCGGCCTCGGCGCCGGGGACCTGCTGGTGCCGCTCGCCCCGGCACCGCCCGGCATCGCGGCCCACCGCCCGCACCCCGCGGCCGATCTGCTGCCCGTCCTCACCCATCGGCTGGCCGCCGCCCCGCTGCTGGGCTCCCCGGCCTGACCTGCGCCTTCCACGACGGCCTCAGCGCCCCGCGGCCCGCCGGGCCGCGGGGCGCCGCGCCACGGCCGGGTAACAGTCCCGCCACGGTGAACCGTCCGGTCGGGTGATGCGTCATTATCTAGCAAGACCGGTGCCGCGAAATCCCTGCGGAATCCGCTCCGCAGGGCAACACTGGGAGCAACCAACCGACAGACAACGGGGGGCGGCCAACATGAACGCCGCAGCGAGCAGCAGGACATACACCTCACCGCAGCGAAAGAACCTCGCCATGTGCCAGCATCAACCACCGTGCCCGTCAGCCGACTCCGCCGACCGGGAGGCCGCCCATCTCGTGGCGCACCACCCGGAGCAGGGCTGGAGCCTGCTGTGCAACGGTGTCCTGCTCTTCGAGGACACCGGTGAGCTGCTGCCGGACGGGCGCGTCATCGCCCCGTGCCGACCGCTCGCCACCGAGCACGTCGTGACCGCCGCCTAGGCTGACCACCCAGCGGCATGGCATAACCAGGGGCCGGCCCGGCGAGCACCCGCCGAACCGGCCCCATCGTTGTGTCCAGCCCCGTGTTCAGCTCTCGTACGAGTCCAGCGGCGGGCACGAGCAGACCAGGTTCCGGTCCCCGAACGCCCCGTCGACCCGCCGCACCGGCGGCCAGTACTTGTCGGCGGCCGAGACCCCGGCCGGGAACACCGCCTCGTCCCTGCTGTACGGGTGGTCCCACGCACCGCTCAGCGTGGCGGCGGTGTGCGGCGCGTTCCGCAGCGGGTTGTCCTCCTTGAACCACTCGCCCGAACCGACCTTGTCGATCTCCGCACGGATCGCGATCATCGCGTCGCAGAACCGGTCCAGCTCCGCCAGGTCCTCGCTCTCCGTCGGCTCGATCATCAGCGTCCCGGCGACCGGGAACGACATCGTCGGCGCGTGGAACCCGTAGTCGATCAGGCGCTTGGCCACATCGTCCACCGTGACCCCGGTCGCCTTGGTGAGCGGCCGCAGATCCACCACGCACTCGTGCGCCACCAGCCCGCCGGGCCCGGTGTAGAGCACCTGGTAGTGCGGCTCCAGCCGCTTGGCGATGTAGTTGGCGCCGAGCACCGCGGCCTGGGTCGCGTGGCGCAGCCCCTCGGCGCCCATCAGCCGGACGTACGCCCAGGAGATCGGCAGGATGCCCGCCGAGCCCCACGGCGCGGCCGAGACCGGGCCGACGCCGGTGGCCGGTCCCGCGGCGGGCTGGAGCGGGTGGTTGGGCAGGTACGGCGCGAGGTGCTCGCGCACCGCGACCGGGCCGACGCCCGGACCGCCGCCGCCGTGCGGGATGCAGAACGTCTTGTGCAGGTTCAGATGGGAGACGTCGCCGCCGAAGCGGCCGGGCTCGGCCAGTCCGACCAGCGCGTTGAGGTTGGCGCCGTCCACGTAGACCTGGCCGCCCGCGTCGTGCACGGCCGCGCAGATCTCGGTGATGTGCTCCTCGAACACACCGTGGGTGGACGGGTAGGTGACCATGAGGACGGCCAGCTGGTCGCCGTACTGCTCGATCTTGGCGCGCAGGTCGGCGGCGTCAACCTCGCCGTCCTCGCCGGTCTTGACGACGACGACCTTCATGCCCGCCATCACGGCGCTCGCCGCGTTGGTGCCGTGCGCGGAGGACGGGATCAGGCACACCGTGCGCTGCGGCTCACCGTTGGCCCGGTGGTACGCCCGCACCGCCAGCAGCCCGGACAGCTCGCCTTGCGATCCGGCGTTCGGCTGGAGGGAGACCTTGTCGTAGCCGGTCACGTCGGCCAGCCGCTCCTCCAGCTCGCGGATCAGCGTCAGATAGCCGTGGGCCTGCTCGACCGGCGCGAAGGGGTGCAGCGCGCCGAACTCCGGCCAGGTGACCGGCTCCATCTCGGTGGTCGCGTTGAGCTTCATGGTGCAGGAGCCGAGCGGGATCATGCCCCGGTCCAGCGCGTAGTCCCGGTCGGCCAGCCGCCGCAGATAGCGCAGCATCGCGGTCTCGGAGCGGTACTGGTGGAAGACCGGATGGGTCAGGTACGCGTCCGAGCGCAGCAGCTCCGCGGGCAGCGCGTCGTCCACCGCGGCGTCCAGCTCGTCGATGCCGCTCGCGTCCCCGCCGTCGACGCCGAAGGCGGACCACACGGCGGCCAGCTGGGCGCGGCCTGTGGTCTCGTCGCACGCGATGCCCACATGGTCCGCGTCGGTCTGCCGGAGGTTGACCCCGGCCTCGCGGGCGGCGGCGACCACGTCGGCGGCCTTGCCGGGGACGCGCGCGGTGAGGGTGTCGAAGAAGGCGCCGTGCACCACCTCGACGCCGCCCGCCCGCAGCCCCTCGGCGAGGACGGCGGCGTAGCGGTGGGTGCGGCGGGCGATGGCCGCGAGCCCGTCCGGGCCGTGGTAGACCGCGTACATTCCGGCCATCACCGCGAGCAGGACCTGCGCGGTGCAGATGTTGCTGGTGGCCTTCTCGCGGCGGATGTGCTGCTCGCGGGTCTGGAGCGCCAGCCGGTACGCCTTGTCGCCGTCGGCGTCCTGCGAGACCCCGACGAGGCGTCCCGGCAGGCTGCGGGCGTGGGCGGAACGCACGGCCATGTACCCGGCGTGCGGGCCGCCGAAGCCCATGGGCACGCCGAACCGCTGGGTGCTGCCGACCGCGACGTCCGCGCCGAGCTCGCCGGGCGAGGTGAGCAGGGTGAGCGCGAGCAGATCGGCGGCCACGGTGACGATCGCGCCCAGTTCATGGGCCCGCTCGATCACCCGGCGCGGATCGCGGACCGCGCCGGAGGCGCCCGGGTACTGGAGCAGCACGCCGAAGACGCCGCGCTCGGCGGCCTCGTCCGGGATGCCGTCGGTCAGATCGGCGACCACGACCTCGACGCCGGTCGGCTCGGCGCGGGTCTCGATGACGGCGATGGTCTGCGGCAGACAGTCGGCGTCGACCAGGAAGACGCCCTCCTTGACCTTGCCGACGCGGCGCGAGAGCGCCATGGCCTCGGCGGCGGCCGTGGCCTCGTCCAGCAGCGAGGAACCTGCGGTGTCCAGTCCTGTCAGGTCGGAGACGACGGTCTGGAAGTTGAGCAGCGCCTCCAGCCGGCCCTGGGAGATCTCCGGCTGGTACGGCGTGTAGGCCGTGTACCAGGCGGGGTTCTCCATGACGTTGCGCAGGATCACCGGCGGGGTGAACGTGCCGTAGTAGCCGAGGCCGATCATGGACGGCAGCACCTGGTTGCGGTCGGCGAGGGCGCGCAGCTCGGCGAGGACCTCCGCCTCGCTGCGGGCCGGCGGCAGCCGCAGCGCCTCGGCGCTCTTTATGACCTCGGGTACGGCGGCGGCGGTCAGCTCGTCGAGGGAGCCGAAGCCGACCTGGGCGAGCATCTTGGCCTGCGCTCCGGCGTCGGGGCCGATGTGCCGCTGCTCGAATGGAGTACCGCGCTCCAGTTCGGCGAGCGAGATGCGGTGGGTGGTCATCTGCGGGGGCCTCCTGGTCAGGTACGACCGGCGAGGGGCACCGCGGTGCGGGTGCCCGGACGGCCTCCCCCTCTGTCATCTCAACCTGAGAGCTTCACCGGCCCGTGGTGCCTGACCGGCTTTCACCGTCGGTGAGGAGGGGTTCCGGAGCATGTGCTCCCCGTGGCCCACCCTGCTTTCCAGAGTGACCTCACCCGCACGGTACGTGTGCCTGAGAGATTCCGGGGAGGATTTGCTCCTTCGGCGCCCCCGACACCATCGTCGGAGGACTCTCCCGCACGGGGTCTACAGCCACAGCCAGCGTACCAGCGCGTCTGCCGTTGGGGGTTGGACAGTGGATGCCCGAGTGGCCGGGTACCCGGATGTGGCTTTTGGTAGGTATCACTGGACCATCGCCATCTGTGGGAGAGAGCGTGCAGACGGACATCGACCCGCGAACCCTCATCGGCCGCAAGGCGTTCGACCGCGAGGGCGCCAAGATCGGCACGGTGGACGAGGTCTACCTCGACGACGCGACCGGCGAGCCCGAGTGGGCGGCGGTACGCACGGGCCTGTTCAGCCGGGACGTCTTCGTCCCCCTCGAACCGAGCGAGGTCGTCGGCGACGCGCTGCGGGTGCCGTACGACCGGGCGCTGATCAAGGACGCCCCGGACCTCGGGGTCGGCCGCCATCTCTCCCCGGAGCAGGAGCTTCAGCTGTACCACCACTACGGTCTCGACGTCACCGGCTGACCGGGCCGCACCAGCGGCAGCGGCTCGCCCGGCTCCAGATCCGGGTCGTCCACGGCGAACGTCCGCACCCGGCCGGGCTCCGACCAGGGCACCTCGAACCGTATGGTCACCCGCCCCACCCCGCTGCCCTGCACCCAGCCCGCCCCGTACTCGGCGTGCCGCACATCGGCCCCGGGCAGCCACGCCCGCGGCCGCGCGGCGCCCTCAGCGGCCTCTGAGGCGCCCGGGGCGCCCGGGCCCTCCGGCTCCGGCGTCTCGGAGCCCGGGGCCCTCTCCGGCCCCTCCAGGGCCTCGTGGGCGGCCTCAGCCGCCTGCGCGGCCTGGGCGGCCTGGGCGAACAGATCCTCCTGCGTGTAGTCCGCGAGCCCGGAGACGCCCACCCCCAGCAGCCGCACGCCCGCCGTGGTGTCCACCCCGTCGATCAGCCGCGCCGCGGCCTCCTTGACCACGCCGGGGTCGTCGGTGGGCCCGCGCAGGGTCTCCGAACGGGTCAGCGTCGAGAAGTCGTACCGCCGCACCTTGATCACGACCGTGCGTCCGGAGCGGCCCGCCTCCCGCAGCCGCCGCACACAGCGGTCGGCCAGCCGCGCCACCTCCAGCTGCACCCGGGTGCGGTCGGTCACGTCGACGTCGAAGGTGTCCTCCACCGAGACGGACTTGGCGTCCCGCTCGGCGACCACCGCCCGCTCGTCCCGCCCGCTGGCCATCAGGTACAGCGACGCCCCGTGCGCCCGGCCCAGCAGCCGGACCAGCTCCGCCTCGCCCGCCTCCCGCGTCTCGGCGACGGTGTGGATGCCGACCCGGCGCAGCGCCTCCGCGGTGGCCGGGCCGACGCCCGGCAGGGTGCGCACCGGCATCGGGTCCAGCAGCTCCCGCTCCGTGCCGGGCTCGATGACCACCAGTCCGTCCGGCTTGGCCCGCTCGGAGGCGATCTTGGCGAGCATCTTGGAGCCGGCCAGGCCCACCGAGCCGGTCAGCCCGGTCACCGCGCGGATGTCGGCCCGCAGCCGCTCCCCCACGGCCACCGCCGCCGCCACCCGGGGCTCGGCGCCGCCCGCCTCCAGATCCACGAACGCCTCGTCCAGGCTCAGCGGCTCCACCAGTGGCGACAGCGCCCGCAGCAGCCCCATGACCTGATCGCTGACCTGGCGGTAGAGCGGGAAGCGTGGGGTGAGGTACGCCGCGTTCGGACAGAGCCTGCGGGCCTGCGCCATCGCCATGGCCGAGTGCACCCCGTGCACCCGCGCCTCGTACGACGCGGTGGCCACCACCCCGCGCGGCCCGAGGCCGCCCACGATCACCGGCTTTCCGCGCAGGCTGGGCTTGGCCGCCTGCTCCGCCGAAGCGTAGAAAGCGTCCATGTCCAGGTGGAGAATCGTCGGCGCACCCCTCACAGGTCCGATGCTGCCGCACACCACTGACAATCGGCGCGCACGGGGGACCCGAACCGCCCGGAGGGAGCGCTCTCAGCCCGCCCGGTTGCGGCGCCTGGCGAGTTCGTCGGCGGGGTTGTGGCCCACCAGCGTCTCGCCGGTGTCCACCCGCTCCCCGTGCAGCTGGGACAGCGCGCTCTCCACGTCCCGCCACACCACGCCCACGGCGATCCCGAAGACGCCCTGGCCGCCCTGGAGGAGGTCCACGACCTCGTCAGGCGAGGTGCACTCGTACACCGTCGCGCCGTCGCTCATCAGCGTCATCTGGGCCAGATCGTCCAGGCCCCTGGTGCGCAGGTGCTGGACGGCGGCCCGGATGTTCTGGAGGGACACGCCGGTGTCCAGCAGCCGCTTGACGATCTTGAGGACGACCACGTCCCGGAAGCTGTACAACCGCTGGCTGCCCGACCCGTAGGCGGGCCGCACGCTCGGCTCCACCAGGCCCGTGCGCGCCCAGTAGTCCAGCTGGCGGTAGGTGATGCCCGCGGCGGCGCACGCGGTGGGGCCGCGGTAGCCGACCGTCTCCTTACCCCCCGCGGCGGGCTCTCGCGATGCCGTGGGCTGTGCCGCGACCCGAGCCTTCAGTGCCGGATCGGCCGGTGCGCTCCCCTGGAGCGTGTACGGACCTCCGGCTGCCGTGCCGTCGCCGGTGCTTCTCACGCCGACCTCCGTCCTCGACCTGCCTCCTCGAAGGTAGGCAGTCACCCGGGGTGCGTCAACGATCGCCACACTCGGCACGCCGAGTGATAATCACCCTGAGAGTGGTTTCCCGTGTCCCTCGTCCGGGAAAGGCTACTCGAATGTGCTAGCGAGGTCCGGCAGACCGCTTCACTGGCTGCTGCTTCCGAAGTCCTCGGGCGAGATCTGGTCGAGGAACTCGCGGAACTTCTCCACCTCGTCCTCCTGCTCGTCCGGGATGGCGATACCGGCGTCGTCGAGCACGCCGTCGCTGCCGTAGATCGGCGTCCCGGTGCGCAGCGCGAGCGCTATGGCGTCGGACGGCCGCGCGCTGACCTCCACACCGCTGGCGAACACCAGCTCGGCGTAGAAGACCCCCTCGCGCAGATCCGTGATCCGGACCTCCGTGAGGGTCTGGCCGACCGCTTCGAGTACGTCTTTGAAAAGGTCGTGGGTCAGCGGGCGCGCCGGAGCCATGCCCTGCTGTGCGAAGGCGATCGCGGTCGCCTCCCCTGGTCCGATCCAGATGGGGAGGTACCGGTCGCCTCCCACTTCACGCAGGAGCACGATCGGTTGGTTGGAGGGCATTTCCACCCGGACACCCACGACGTCGAGCTCGTTCACACAGCAACCCTAGGACGTGCCCGGCCGGTTTGGATAGTCGGGGCCGGATCGGTCAGTGTGCGGCGGCCCGCAGCGCCGACTGCACCAGGGCCGCGTGCAGCCGGACGGAGAGCGTCGCCAGCTCCCGCGCGCTGGCCTCCGCATGCGCTCTGGTCTGCGGGTTTCGATGCAGCCGCAGCGGCGCGACGACCTGCTCGACCAGCCCGGCCTCGCGCTCGGCGGCCGCTTTCATGATCCGTAGATGGCGTGGTTCGAGGCCGAAACGGCCAAGCTCGGCGAGCAGCCGGGCGACGGTCACCGCCTCGACGTCGTATCCGCCGTGCGCGTCGGGCACGATCAGCCCGTACGACTCCCAGTCGGCCAGCTCCGCCTCGCTGACCTGCGCGGATGCCAGCAGCTCGGCCCGGCCCACCCGGGCCACGGTCGGGCCTTCCGGGGGCTCGAGGGCCCCCGGACCGGCTCCCGGCTCCAGCAGCTCGTGCGGCCGCGCTCCCGGCGAAACGGCAGGAAGCTGCGGCCTCTCACCCCGCTCCAGGGCCTCCAGGTGCTCCCGGATGACCTTCAGTGGCAGGTAGTGGTCACGCTGCATGCGGAGGATGAGAGCGAGCCGCTCCACATCCTCCTGACTGAACTTGCGGTAGCCCGACGGCGTGCGCCGCGGCTCCACCAGCCCTTCGGACTCCAAGAAGCGGATCTTGGAGATGGTGACTTCGGGGAACTCGTCCCGCAGCAGATTCAGCACGGCGCCGATGCTCATGGACCGGCCGCCCGGGCCGCCCGCGGGGGCGGTGCCGGTACCGGCACCGCCCGACGGTGTCTGAAGCATGGACGGACCTCCCCTGACGGGTCAGATGCCGACGCCCCGCTGGCTCGGGTAGAAGACCAGTCGGTACTTACCGATCTGCACCTCGTCACCGCTGGTCAGGACCACCGGCGCGTCGATCTGCTCACGGTTGACGTACGTCCCGTTGAGGCTGCCGACATCCGCGACGGTGAAGCTGCCGTCCTGGCCGCGCCGGAACTCCACATGGCGGCGGGAGACCGTCACGTCGTCCAGGAAGATGTCGCTCTGCGGGTGACGGCCCGCGGTGGTCAGATCGCTGTCCAGCAGGAAGCGGCTGCCCGAGTTCGGCCCGCGGCGGACCACCAGCAGCGCGGATCCCAGCGGCAGCGCCTCCACGGCGGCCTGGGCCTCCGGGCTGAGCGACGGCAGCGGGTTCTGGCCGGTCACCTCGGAGTCGTACGCCTCGATCCCGGAGATGGAGATCGTGGACGTGGTCTCCGAAGCGCGCTCGGACGGCGCCTGGCCCCGCAGCGGCGCGCCGCAGTTGGAGCAGAAGCGGCTGTCCTCCGCGTTCCGATGCCCGCACCTCGTACAAACAGGCAATCCGGGACCTCCACCACTACGCGAGGCCGATGGGTCCTCGAAACCTATGCGCCCGGCCGCCGAGGGGTCAACAGAAGACGCGCCCTGGCCGCCCGAAATGTCACCGCCCTGGCCGCCGACCTGATCCCGGAACAGCGGGCGCTCCTCGCCACCCCCTCCGCTCTCGTCCCCACCACGCCCCGCGCGGTGGCGAGCGGTGCTGCTGCCGCCGTCCTGGCGTGCACTCTTCCCGAACAACTTCCCGAACAACTTCACGGGCGATTCCCCTTGACTGAAACAGACCCGCCCGTGGGGCAGGACAAACCCTCGATGCACACACCAGCAGACGGTCCGGACATCCTCACAACGTCCGTGACCACCAGACAGTTTCCATCACGCGCGACTCTTCTGGTGCGTCGACCCCCCGCATCCACATGGTCTCCCCGAGAGACCCTCATATCGAACCGCCTCACCGTGATGACGACCGAGCGTAGTCAGGGCGCTTCCCCGACCGCAAGGCGTCCACAACGATCTTCTTCTCCCGCCGGACGGACACGGTGGCCTGCTCCTTCTCCAGACTCTGCACCACTCCGCCCGGAATGTTCAGCGCCGGCTCCAGATCCTCCGGCTTGCCGATCACCTTGATGACGTACGGCTGCGTCACTTTCCGTCCATCGATCTCCACCGAGCCGCCGGAGTCCGAGAAGTAGGAGTTGGCGACCACCCGCACGGAGCCGATCTGGATCGCCTCGGCGCCCGCGGCACGCAGCTCCTGCACCGTGTCGAGCAGCATGTCGGCCTCCACGGAGCCCTGGGCGTCGTGGATGGTGATCGTGATCCCCGGCCCCTGCGCGGCGACCGTGCCCGCGAGCACGCCCAGCTGCTGCTCCTTCTGGAGCGTCTGCTTACGGGCCTCCTCCGCCTGGTCCGAGCTGTTCTCCAGCTCGGTGCGCTGATTGTCCAGACGGCGCTTCTCGTCCTGGAGCCGCTGGGTCCGCGCGTCCAGCTCGTCCAGGATCCGCACCAGGTCCTCCTGGCGGGCCCCGCGCAGCACGCTGTTCTCGTTCGTCGAACGCACCTGGATGGCCAGGCCGAGACCCAGCCCGAACAGCAGCACGGCGACGATCAGCTGCGCCCGGGTCACCCGGGGCGGCCACACGCCCTTCAGCAGGCGCTGCCGACCGGTCAGCGCCTCCTCCGCGCCCTCGGGCTTCCCCGCGGGCGTGAACCCGGGCCCGGCGCCGTTCCCGCCACTGGCGGAATCACCCGGACGCCGCCCGTTCGGCCCCGGCCCGGGCACGGCCCGCCCGGCGCCAGGCCCCCGAGGCGGCGCGCCCTGGGGCACCTGTCCCTGGGACCCGGGCCGCTGGCGGCCCTGCCCCTGAGGAACGGGACGCCGGGGCCCTTGCCCGTGGGGACCGGGCCGCTGAGGTCCCTGACCCTGGGGAACGGAACGCTGGGGGCCCTGCCCCTGGGGCCCGGGCCGCTGGGGGCCCTGCCCCTTCGGAGCTGAGCCCTGTGGGGCGGCGCCCCTGGGAGCCTGGCCCTGGGAGGCGGGGCGCTGGGGGCCCTGCCCCTTCGGCGCCTGACCCCGGGGCGCTTGGCCCTGAGGACCGGGACCCTTGGGCGCCTGTCTCCTCGGAGCTGAGCCCTGCGGGGCGGAGCCCTTGGGGCCCTGACCCTGGGGCGCCTGGTTCTGGGGAGCAGACCCGTTGGGCACCTGCCCCCTGGGACCCTGGCCCTGAGGGCGGGGGCCATCGGGGCCCTGGCCCCGGGGCGGGGTGGTCGCCCTGGGGGCCGGGCGCCGGCCCTGGGGCCCGCCCTGTCCAGGAGGCGTCGCCTGGGGCGCCTGGGGCTTCAGCGGGGCGGCCTCGCGCTTCTCCGCGGCCTCGGAGGGCTCGGGCTTCCCGGCCGCCGCCGCGCGCTTCTCCGGCGGCTTGGGGAGCGACGGCTGCGGCGGGACCGCCCGCTTCTCGGATGCGTCGGACTGCTCGGGCGCGCCCTTGCGCGGCGGCTTCGCGGGCCGCTCGGAGTCACCCTCATCAGCCGCGGCGCGCTCCTCGGGCGGCTCGGTCGGCTGAGGCTTCTCAGCCTGCTCGGCCCGCTCCGGCTGCTCGGCCCGCTCCGGCTGCTCGGCCCGCTCCGGCTGCTCGGCCCGCTCCGGCTGCTCGGGCCGCTCCGGCTGCTCGGGCCGTTCGGGCTGCTCGGGCCGTTCGGGCTTCCCGGACCGCTCCGGCGTGCGTGCCGCCTCGGACTGCTCGGCCTCTTGCGGCCGCTCGGACCGTTCCGGCTGCTCCGGCCGCTCCAGCTGGTCGGAGCGCCGCGGCTTCTCGGGGGTGTCGTCGGTCGTCATCCGCCTCACGCCCGGAACACGTGCCGGCGGATCGCCGCGGCGTTGGAGAAGATGCGGATGCCGAGGACGACCACGACCCCGGTGGACAGCTGGGCGCCGACGCCGAGCTTGTCACCGAGGAAGACGATCAGCGCGGCCACCACCACGTTGGACAGGAACGACACGACGAAGACCTTGTCGTCGAAGATCCCGTCCAGCATCGCCCGGAAGCCTCCGAACACGGCGTCGAGTGCCGCGACGACGGCGATCGGCAGATAGGGCTCGACCACCGTCGGCACCACGGGTCGGACCACCAGTCCGACCACGACTCCCACGATGAGGCCCAATACGGCGATCACGATGTGCCCTTCCCTGTTTCGGTACCACCCTCGCCGGCGCCGCCGACTACGGGTTTTGCGCTACGTACGATCAGGCTCGGCGCGGCAGGCAGCCGGACCGTGTCCTGGGCGGAAATGCTCGTGCGGATGTCGTAGTTCTGCTGCAACACATGCAGGTACTGCCCATCGGCACTGTCCTGGAAAGCGGTGCTCAGCCGCTGCCCGTCCCCCACCGCCAGCACCGTGTACGGAGGCGCCAGCGGCTTGTTGTCGACCAGTATGGCGTCTCCCGCGGCCCTGATCGCCGAGAGCGCCGTCAGCCGCTGCCCGTTGATCGCGACGGCCTCCGCGCCCGACTCCCACAGACCGTTGACGACGCGCTGCATGTCGTGGTCGCGTACCCGCCCCGTATCGGAGAAGTCGTTGCTCTCCCTGGGGCCCCCGCCGCTCCCCGACGTGGACTTCTTGGCGTCGTCGACGACCAGCTTGATGCCGGGGCCCGACACCTGGGTCGCACCCGAGAGCAGGGCCACCAGGTCCCCCTTGGGCCCCCCGTGCTTCTCGAGCGCCTGCCGCTGCTTCTCCCCCACGTCCCCGCGCAGCTTGTCCACGCTCTTGGCGAGCCGGTCCGCCTTCGCGTTCCCCGACTCGATCCGGTCGATGAGCTCTCCCCGCTCCTTGGCCAGCGTGGGCGCCGATATCCGGGCCTCGGCGGCCCCGATGGTGACCACGACCGCCACCATCACCAGGCCGAAGGCCACGGTCAGCCGGCCGCGCAGGGTGCGCGGCAGCCGGGACCGGCCGGTCTCGCCGCGCCGCGCGGCAGCCTCGGCGTAGCCGTCGTCGAGGCTGTGGTCCATCACATTGGTCAGCAGCGACATGGACGCGTCGAGGCGCGGGCGCGGACTCGGCGTTTCTGTGCTCCGAACGGGGGGCTGCTGCGACATGCCGCACATCGTCGCACGTCGTGGGCGCCGTCTCCCAATGGCCCCACCGGCGTGCCGGATCCGGGGCCGGGAGGCGGCGCCCCAACGTGTTCAAACGGGTTCAAGAGCCGCCGGAAGTGCCCGGGGTCAGCGCCCCGCGCTGTCCACGACCCCGGCCCATTCGTCGAGCAGCGCCTGCGCGGACGCGTCGTCCGGACCCTCCGCCCACAGGTGCGTGACGGCCTCGGCCGGGTCGGGCAGCACCATCACCCAGCGGCCGTCGGCCTCGACCACCCGCACCCCGTCGGTGGTGTCCACGGAGCGGTCCCCCGCGGCCTCCACCACATGCCGCATGACAAGACCCTTGACCGCCCACGGGGTGGCAAGGTCGCGACGCTGCACATGGGCCCGCGGGATCCGGGCATCGATCTGGCTGAGCGTCAGCTGAGTGCGCGCCACCAGCCCGATGAGCCGGACGAACGCGGCCGTGCCGTCGAAGACGCTGCTGAACTCGGGGACGATGAAGCCGCCGCGACCGTCGCCGCCGAAGATCGTCGTCTCCGAACGGGCGACCCGGGTCAGATCGTCCGCCGCGGTCGTCGTCCACTCCACCTGGGTGCCGTGGTACGCCGCGACCTGCTCGGCGATACGGGTCGTGGTAACCGGGAGCGCCACCCGCCCGCTCCGCCGCTCCGCGGCCACCAGGTCCAGCATCACCAGCAGCGCCCGGTCGTCCTCCACGATGCGGCCGCGCTCGTCCACGAGCGAGAACCGCTCGCCGACGGGGTCGAACCGGACGCCGAAGGCCGCGCGGGCCGACGCGACGATCTCCCCGAGCCGGGCGAGCCCGGCTCGGCGGCCGTCGGCGGTCTCGGTCGGGCGCGATTCGTTGAGCCCCGGGTTGATCGTCAGCGCGTCCACGCCGAGCCGCCCCAGCAGGCTGGGGAGGACGAGCCCGGCGCTGCCGTTCGCGGCGTCCACCACGACCTTGAGCTCGGATTCGGCGATACCGCTGATGTCCTGGGCCCTCAGCAGCGAGCCCGTGTACGAGTCGAAGACGCTCGACGGGAAGCTCAGGTCGCCGATCTCCCCAGGGAACGCCCGCCGGTACTCCTGGCGTGCGTAGACCCGGTCCAGCTTGCGCTGGCCGCCCGCGGACAGATCGGCGCCGCGCTCGTCGAAGAACATGATGTCCACGGAGTCGGGAACACCGGGGGACGTACGGATCATGATGCCGCCGGCGCTGCCCCGGGCCGTCTGCTGGCGGGCGACCGGCAACGGCACGTTCTCCAGGTCCCGGACGTCGATGGCGCTGGTCTGGAGGGCGGAGATCATGGCCCGCTTCAGGGCGCGGGCGCCCCGGGAGTGGTCGCGTGCGGTGGTGACCGTGGAGCCCTTCTTCAGGGTCGTGGCATACGCACCGGCCAGCCGCACCGCCAGCTCGGGGGTGATCTCCACGTTGAGGATGCCGGACACGCCCCGGGTCCCAAAGAGATTGGCCTGTCCCCGGGACTCCCAGATGACCGAGGTGTTGACGAACGCGCCCGCCTCGATGGTCTTGAACGGATAAACCCGGACGTTCCCCTGGACGATCGACTCCTCGCCGATCAGACACTCGTCGCCGATCACCGCCCCGTCCTCGATGCGGGAGGCGCGCATGATGTCGGTGTTCTTGCCGATCACGCAGCCGCGCAGATTGCACTGCTGGCCCACGTAAACGTTGTCATGGACGACGGCCTTATGCAGGAACGCGCCGCTCTTCACGACGACGTTGGAGCCGACGACGGTGTGCTCTCTGATCTCGGCACCGGCCTCCACCTTGGCGTAGTCGCCGATGTAGAGCGGGCCGCGGAGCACGGACTCGGGATGCACCTCCGCGCCCTCGGCGACCCAGACGCCGGGTGAGATCTCGAAGCCGTCGATTTCGACGTCGACCTTCCCCTCCAGCACATCGGCCTGGGCCTTCACATAGCTCTCATGGGTGCCGACGTCCTCCCAGTAGCCCTCGGCGATGTAGCCGAAGATGGGCTTGCCCTCCTTCATGAGCTGCGGGAAGACATCACCGGACCAGTCGACGGGCACATCGGGCTCGACATAGTCGAAGACTTCGGGCTCCATGACATAGATGCCGGTGTTGACCGTGTCCGAGAAGACCTGGCCCCAGGTGGGCTTTTCGAGGAAGCGCTCGACCTGGCCCGCCTCGTCGACGATGGTGATTCCAAATTCAAGCGGATTGGGGACCCGGGTCAGGCACACCGTTACCAGCGCGCCCTTTTCCTTATGAAAATTGATCAGCTCGGTCAGGTCGAAATCGGTCAGGGCATCACCGGAGATCACCAGAAAGGCATCGTCCTTGAGCGCCTCTTCGGCGTTCTTGACGCTTCCCGCGGTGCCGAGCGGCTTCTCCTCGTTGGCGTAGGTGAGCTCCATGCCGAGCTCCTCGCCGTCCCCGAAGTAGTTCTTGACCAGAGACGCGAGGAACTGCACGGTCACCACGGTCTCGGACAGGCCATGCCGCTTGAGCAGCCGCAGCACATGCTCCATGATCGGCCTGTTGGCCACGGGCAGCAGCGGTTTGGGCATGGTCGCGGTCATCGGGCGCAGACGAGTTCCCTCGCCCCCTGCCATTACGACGGCCTTCATGTCGGAAGCGTCCTCCTCGTAAAGAGACGACGGTCATGCCGACCACGCACGCCCGATGGCCCAAGAAATCGCTACGAGCACCCGCTCCTGGGTTGCCCACGACGGCGAACTCAGTCGGCCGCGGCGTCCGCCTTCACCAGCCGGCGGACCTGAACCACGTAGAGGACTCCTGCCCACCAATAGAGTGTTGTACCCCATCCGGCGAACGCCCATCCGAAGATAGCGGCGGTCGTGTGAAGTGGGCCACTTCCATCACTCAGAAGGAGCAGGGGGAAGGCGTACATGAGGTTGAACGTGGCCGCCTTGCCGAGGAAGTTCACCTGCGGCGGCGGATAGCCGTGGCGCCGCAGGATCCACACCATCGCGACGAGCACGACCTCCCGGGCCAGGAGAATCATGGGCAGCCAGAGCGGCAGGATGCCCCGCCAGGTAAGGCCGATGAGCGTCGACAGAATGTAGAGCCGGTCGGCGGCAGGGTCGAGGAGGCGGCCCAGGCTGCTGATCTGGTTCCAGCGACGGGCCAGCATGCCGTCCAGATAGTCGCTCACCCCGCTGAGCGCCAGCACCAGCAGTGCCCAGAGGTCGCTCTTGGGCCCGCCGAACTCGGGCCGGAGGATCAGCCACAGGAAAAGCGGTACGCCAAAGAGGCGCGCGGTGCTGAGGATGTTCGGGATGGTGAGTACACGATCCGTCTGGACCCGTGTCTCCTGAACCTCCACCCGGGGGCCTCCTGTGAGGGAATCAGCCGATGATGCCCCATGACTCTACCGGTAGTGCCACCGGTGCCTCTCACCGGGGAGGTAGTGGACACACGCGAAAAGGCCCTGTAGGAAGCTTTTCAGCTCCCTACAGGGCCCTTTCTAAAATTTGTTCGGCGGCGTCCTACTCTCCCACAGGGTCCCCCCTGCAGTACCATCGGCGCTGAAAGGCTTAGCTTCCGGGTTCGGAATGTAA